>JBFKKR010000020.1:0-37189 GCA_041682035.1 Pseudomonadales bacterium
CGCCCCACACCAGCAGGCTGGGCGTCACCACCAGCGTCAGCACCGTGGCGAACAACAGGCCGCCGGCAATGGCCGTGGACAGCTGGTTCCACCACTGGGAGGAGGGCGCCCCCACCTCGATGACGCGGTTGACCAGGTCGACGTTCAGCGAATAGACCATCGGCAACAGGCCCAGGATGGTGGTGATGGTGGTCAGCATGACCGGCCGCAGCCGCTGCGCGCCGGTGCGCAGTGCTGCCTCCAGCGGGGGCATGCCGCTGCTGCGCAGGATGTTGAAGGTATCGATCAGCACGATATTGTTGTTCACGACGATGCCCGCCAGCGCGATCACGCCCACCCCGCACATCACGATGCCAAACGGTTCGCCCTTGACCAGCAGGCCCAGCAACACGCCGATGATCGAAAAGATCACGGCACTGAGGATCAGCAGTGCCTGGTAGAAACTGTTGAACTGCGTGACCAGGATGATCGCCATGACGAACAGGGCAACGCCGAATGCCTTCGACAGGAATGCCTGCGCCTCGTTCTGGCGCTCGGTGTTGCCGCGGAACCGGTAGCGGATCTCCGGCGGCAGTCCCGCCGCCTGCAGGCCGTCATCGAGTTCGCGGATCATGGCGTCCACCGGCACCCCCGCTGCGACATCGGCCTGGATCTTCACGGTGCGCTTGCCGTCCACCCGCCGGACCTGCCCGGTGCGCGGCACCGGCATGCGTTCCACGAAACCGGAGAGCGCCACCGTGCCGTTGGCGGTGGTCACCTGCAGGCGTTCCAGTTCGCCGAGGTTGCGGTGATCGAACGGGTAACGGATGCGGATGTCCAGTTCGTCCTTCGCGCCTTCCGGGCGGTAGGTGCCGACCGTGAGTCCGGACGTGAGCATGCGCACGATGGTGCCCACCGAGGTGATGTCCGCGCCGAGCCGGGCCGCCTGTTCACGGTCCACGCCGAGCTGCCATTCCAGCCCCGGCAGGGAACGGTCGTCGCGCACGTTGCGCAGCGTGGCCGTGGCGCGCAGGCGTTCCATGACGGCATCCACGGTCTGCGTGAGCGCCTGCTGGTATTCCGAGTAGATCTCGAGCTGGATGTCCGCGCCCTGCGCCGGTCCCTGCCGCTGCTTCTCGGTCTCGACGACGATGCCCGGGATGTCCGCGGTACGCCGGCGGATGTCTTCCATGATGACGCTGCCGCGGCGCCGCGCCTGCCAGTCCACCAGCTCGATCTGGATCACGCCGATGGTGTCCTCGGGATAATCACGCGGGGATTTCACCAGTACCTTGGTGAAGATGCTCTCCAGTTCGGTCATCGGCAGCAGCCGCGACTCGACCCGGCGCACGATGGCGTCGCGCTCGTCGAGGGACAGCTCGCCGCGCGCGCGCACCGCGACCGAGATCACGTCCGGTTCGATCTCGGGGAAGAACTCCACGCCCTGGCCGAACTTCCCGTAGAGCCCGGCGGACAGGAACAGCAGCAGGATGGTCGCCAGCAGCACCTTGCCGGGATGGCGCAGCAACGGGCGCAGCAGGCGCACGTAGTGGCCGGCAAGGCCGCGCAGCCGGCCCAGGTCGCCGCTCTCCGCGTGCTCCAGGTTGGCGACCGTCTGCGCACTGTGCGCGCCCGGCCGGCCCACCAGCGAGCCCACCGTGGGCACCACCAGCAGCGCCATCACCAGCGAGGCGGACAGCGTGGCGAGCACGGTGATGGGCATGAACTTCATGAACTCGCCCACCGTGTCCGGCCAGAACAGCAGCGGCATGAACACCGCGAGGGTGGTGGCGGTGGAAGCGATGATCGGCCAGGCCATGCGCTTGGAGGCGGCCGCATAGGCCTGCAGCCGCGCGAACCCCTCCGACATGCGCCGGTCGGCGAACTCGGTAACGACGATGGCGCCGTCCACCAGCATGCCGACACTCAGGATCAGCGCGAACAGCACGACGATGTTGAGCGTGTAGCCCATCACGTTCAGCAGCAGGATGCCGGTCAGGAAGGAGCCCGGAATCGCCAGTCCGACCAGCGCGGCGCTGCGCGCGCCCAGCGCGGCGACCACCACGATCATCACCAGGATGATCGCCGCCAGCACGTTGTTGAAGAGGTCGTCCAGGCTCTGGCGGATGCGCTTGGAGGAATCCTGCGAGTAGGTCACCTCGATGCCCGCCGGCCAGTTCTCCTGCTCGGCGGCGACGATCTCCTTCACCTGCCGGACGATCTCGATGATGTTGGAGCCGATCCGCTTCTTGATCTCCAGCGCGACCGTCGGCCTGCCGTTGACCCGGGCGTAGGACCACGGATCCTTGTAGGTGCGCCGGCCGACGGCGATGTCGGCGAAGGTGACGACCCGGTCCCCCTCGATCTTGACCGGCAGGGCCAGCATGTCGAGCTCGTTCTCGATCAGGCCCGGCACCTTGATCCCGAAGCGGCCACGGCCGTTGTCCAGCGCGCCCGCCGCCACCAGCTGGTTGTTGCGCGCGACCAGGTTGAACAGCTGCTCCTGCTGCAGGCCGTAGGTCTCCAGCAACGCCGGATCGACGAGAATCTCGGCCATCTCCTCGCGTTCCCCTGAAATGCCGGCCTCGAGCACGCCGGGCAGGGCCTCCAGGCGGTCCTGCAGCCGGTTGGCGAGCCGGTAGAGTTCACGGTCGTCGAGCTGGCCGGACAGGGTCACCACCAGGATCGGGAACAGCGCCAGGTTGATCTCGCGCACCACCGGCTCCTCGGTCTCGTCCGGCAGCTCTGCCTTGGCCGCGTCCACTTTTTCGCGGACGTCCGCCAGTGCGTCGTCGATGTCCACGTCCGTGGTGAACTCGAGCACCACCGAGGCATGGCCTTCCACCGAGGTGGCGCGGATCTCGCGCAGGCCGTCGAGGCTGCGCAGGTGCTTGTCCATGGGGCCGACGAGCATGCGATCGGCGTCTTCGGGCGAGATGCCCTCGTGGGTGATGGAAACGTAGATCTGCGGGATGGTGATGTCGGGATTCGATTCCTTGGCGATGCCGATGTAGGAGACCGTGCCGCTGATCAGCAGCAGCGCCAGCACCAGCAGGACGGTGCGGGCGCGGTGCAGGGCGGCATCGATCAGCGCGTTCAAATCGTCGCCGGCTCCCCGGCCGCTTCTTCCGTGACCGCCTCGACGGTTTCGCCGTCATCGACGAAACCGGCCCCCATGGTGATCAGGCGGGTCCGTTCCGGAAGTCCGCTGACCCAGGCGCCCTCGACACCCGCGCGCACCAGCTGCACCGGCATGAAACGGGCGCGTTCGTCCGGGTCGACGACCTTCACGCCGAGACGTCCGGTCTCATCGAGGGTCAGGAGCGCCGGCGAAAGCAGGTGCGCTGTGACGCTGCGGACGCGGATGTCGATGCGCGCCGTGCTGCCGGCCAGGGGCTGCCAGTCCGCAACCGAGGCAAGCTCGAACTCCACCCGGTGGGTGCGCGACTGCGAGTCGGCCTCCGCCGCGACGTGACGCACGTGGCCGGAGAGCACGGTGCCGTCACGCAATGCACCGGCTCCGGCGAGGCCGTCGGAGAGCAGCGCTCCCTCGGTCTCGGAAACGTGCCCGATGACGAGCGTGGGCCGGAAATTCAGGATGCGCGCGACGGGGTCGCCGGCCTGGACGTAGTCGCCGGTCTCGACCATCAACCGGTCGACCGAGCCGGCGAAGGGGGCGTCGACACGGGTCTTCTCCAGGCTGCGTTCGATGGCGCGCAGGTCGGCACGGGCGCTGCTGAGGCGGGCACGGGCCGCCGCCAGTTCAGCCTCAGACACGTTGTTCTGCTTCCGCAGCCGCTGCGTGCCGGTGTATTCGAGCTCCCGCTGGGTGACGAGGTCCCGCGCATGTGCCAGCCGCGCCGGCAGGTCGCCCGCTTCCAGGGCCGCCAGCACGGCGCCGGCTGCCACCCGGTCTCCCTCACCGGCCTGCAGGGACAGCACGCGTCCCGGGGTCTCGGCGCGCAGCGTGACGGCGCGGTCGGGTGCGGTGACACCGTGCAGGGTCACCAGCTGATCGATGGTCTGTGCCTGCACGGTCTGCACCAGCACGCGGACCGCGCCACGCTCCAGCGTCCGGCCGGAAACCGGTGCCGGCTCCGCGCCGGCGCGGCTGTCACCGCCCACGACGCCCGACCCCATCCACAGGAGCAGCAGGAAAGAGAGCGAGGCGGCCAGCAACGGGCCGTTGTCGAAACGCAACTTCATCTGACTTCCGGTTGGCGACGGCGAACGCGCGGCGATGACGCCGCGTTCACTGAGTCTAGTTCAGCGGGCGGTGCGTGGAATCAGAGATGCTGCATCAGCAGGGCGCGGCGTGACTCGTACTCTTCCGGGCTGAGGACCCCGGCATCCAGCAGTTCCTTCAGGTCCATCAGCTGCTGCGCCACGGCGCGGTTGTCGATGCGGGCCTGGGGCATGGCCGGGGGTTTGGACTCATCCGGGCTGAGCGTCGCCACCACCTCTTCCGGGTAGAGACGGTAGAAGGCGCCGTCCATGCCGTCCGCGCCGACAAACCACCACCATTCGCCGGCGATGGCGTTGCCCAGCGACCAGGCGCTGATGGCCCGCTCCAGCGTGATCTCGTAATCCTTGTAGCCGGCCAGTTCCAGCTGGACGATGTGGATCTCCTTGCGGCGCAGGTTCAGCACCAGCGGCGTGGTCCCGTAGTACTGGCCGTTGACCCGGACGTTGGCGCCGGTGGGGGTGGACGTGATGCTCACCTGCTGGTTGGTGCCGTGCACGATGGTTGCGCAGCCGCCCGTGAACAGCAGCGCGAGGCCGAGCAGGATGATGGTGGTCTTGGGCATGCCGCACCTCCGTGTACGGGGAATGCTTTCCGGTGCTATCGGCCCGTTCATGGAAACCTTTAGCCGGGCCGGGGCCTGCAGAACAAGGGCGCGCTGATCCTCGATTTGGTTTGGGTGGCGGCTCTGCTGCTATCATGCGCTGGCGAGAGCATCCAGCGGAGCCCGAACCCTGAGCATTCCGTCCGCCATAGCGCCCGTCGGGAACCCTGATCCCGATTATCTGGTCGTGGGCAGCGGCCTGGCAGGACTCGCCTTCGGCGCGCTGATGGCCCGTGCCGGTAAAAAGGTGCACGTGCTGGAGGCCCACGAGTTTCCTGGCGGGTACGGCCATACCTTCGCCGAGAAGAAACATTACCGTTTCAACGCGCAACTGCATTACGTATGGAGCTGCGGCGAGGGACAGTCCGTCAACGAGTTCCTCAGGAAGCTCGGTCTGGAGCGCAAGGTCACTTTCGAGCGGTACGACCCGGACGGCTTCGACCACATGCGCATGCCGGGGTATGCGCTGGATATTCCCAATGACTACGACGAACTGATCCGGCGGCTGCAGGACCTTTTTCCCGGAGACGGGGCTGCCATCGAACGGTTCCTCCGGCAGGTGCAGAGAGTATCTGCCGAGATGGACGCGCTGCCGTCACCGATGCGGCTCCTCACGCTGCTGCAGAAGGCACCGAAGCTGACACAGTTGATGCGCCACCGCACGCACACACTGCAGGACGTGTTCGACCGGTACCGCGTGCCGGCAGAGGCGCAGACCTTGCTTGCATTGCAGTGGCCCGACTTCCTGTTGCCGCCCGGCCAGTTGTCGTTCTTTGCCTGGGTATCCCTGTTCGACGGCTACATGCGCGGCGCCTACTATCCCACCCGGCACTTCGAACACGTGATCAACTCGCTTGTCGGCGTGATCGAGGACAGCGGCGGCCAGGTCCTTCTCAACCGTAAGGTCGTGCGTTTCCTGGTGCAGGGGGACAAGGTCACCGGTGTGATTGCCGAGCACGCCACCCGGCCCGATGAGAAAAGCGAGCACCTGGCAGGCACGGTCATCTGTAACGCGGATCCACGGCGTGCCGCGGAGATGATCGGATTCGACCGCTTCTCTCCACGCGTGCTGCGCCAGCTCAACTACGATTACTCGCCATCGAATTTCATGATCTACGGCGCCGTAACCGGTATCGACCTCCGCGAGCACGGCTTCGGCAAGTGGAACACGTTCCACACCGAGCAGCCGGACCTGAACCGCGCCTTCCGCGAGATGTACGAACACGGCGATTACGCACGACCGAGCTTCGCCATCACCACGCCCTCCCTGATCACGCCGGACAACAGCGACTGCCCCGAGGGTGACCAGTTGTTCGAGATTCTCACGGTGGCCAATTACCAGCGTTTCCTGGACCTGAAGATGCGCAGTCCGCGCGCCTACAAGGACGAGAAGAAAAAGATCGTGGAGCAACTGCTCGACGTGATCGAGGCGCACTACGTGCCGGATTTTCGCAGTCATATCCGCTTCATGATCTCCGGCAGCCCGACCACCAACGAACGCTACTGCGGCAGCCCCTTCGGCAATTCCTACGGCTCCAACCTGACCCCGCAGAACATGGGTCCCGGGCGGCTGGGTCCAGGTAGCTCGCTGAAGAACTTCTATTTCTGCAATGCCTATTCCGGGTACCCGGGCTTCGTCGGGACCATCTGGACCGGCCGCAGGCTCTACGAACAGCTCACGGGCGATACGCTGTAAGGCAGGCGGGGCGGCCATGAGAATCGCGATCATCGGCGGAGGCGCCAGCGGACTGGCCTGTGCTCACCTGCTGGATCGCCGGCACGATGTCACGCTATTCGAAAAGCAGCCCTTCCTGGGTGGCAACATCCGCACCCTGAACCGGAACGTGCCGAATGCCCGGTTGCCCGCTGGCATGATCCTCGACAACGGCGTGATCGAGTTCGAGCCGCACAAATTTCCGGCCTTTGCCCGCCTGATGGCCGACCTCGGCGTGGAACTGGCGCCGTTCCCGGGAAACAGCGCCTGCTTCCTGCCGGACGGGCGTTACCTGCTATCGCCCGGCATCATCCTGGGCGGCCTGACCGGCGCCGCCGAGCGGCTGCAGGAATCACGCAAACTCGGTGCACTGGCGCGTGATTTTGCACGCTTTCTGGTCTCCACCTCGCTGACCGGTCCCCGGCAGTACCACGACCGGCCGGTCGCCCACTATTTCAACGACAGCATCTGCCACGACTGGCTCCGCCTGCTGCTGATGTACGCCTATTCCGTGCCGTACCCGGAGATCGACCAGGTGCCCGCCGAACTGGCATTACCGATGTTGCGCGACTTCAGCGGCGGCAACCACTGGATGCGAATTCCCGGTGGCGTGTACACCTACGTCGAGCGCATCCTGGAACGGTTCAGGGGCCGTGTGCTCACCGGGATCCGTATCGATTGCGTGGAACGGAACCCGGCGGGGGTCCTCATCCGACTGGCGTCCGGAGAAGGACTGGCGTTCGACAAGCTGGTGATCGCGACCACGCCTGACCAGGTGCTCCCGTTACTCTCGGACCCCAACGAGAATGAGCGGCGCCGCTTCGCCGCCTGGCGCGGGCACGCGATCACCACGCTGATTCACACCGATGCATCCCTTTACCAGGACTATGGCGTCCGGTATCACTCCGAATTCGATGTGTTCCGGAAAAGTGGCGGCCGCGACGGCGGGTACAACGCCTACCTCAACCGGATCGCCGGGCTGGACAGCGAAACTTCCTATTACATGGCATACAACCTGGAGGACCGGATCGATCCGGCGCATATCCTGGATACCCAGAAGCATTGGGCTCCGCTCTACAACGTGGAGGCCTTCCATCATCGGCAGGAAGTAATCGCGACCAACGGCGAACATCACACGTTTTATGCGGGCGCCTGGCTGGGCAACGGCCTGCACGAGGGCGCGGTCGCGTCCGCGGTGCGTGTCTCGGAACGGCTCGGCGGGCGGGCGCTCTAGGTCCGACGGGCCTCACTGGCTGAAGAAGTAGAGCCGGCTCAGCAGGGTGTAATCCGCCTCCGCCGCCATCAGCCCGATCAGCACCAGCAGGCAGCCCGGCGGCAGCAGGATGGCGTAGATGATCGCGAGCCGTTCCCAGGCCATGTGCATGAAAACCGCGACGATCAGGCCTGCCTTCATCAGCATGAACGTGATGATCAGGCCCCAGCGCATCAGGCCCTGGAACTGCAGGTAATCGACCATGTACGAGAGCGCGCTGAGGACGAAGAGCAGCGCCCAGATCAACAGGTAGACCCGGATCGGATGTTGCTGACCGTGCGCCTGATCCATTTCCATGCTCCCGATCCCGCTCACCAGAGGTAGAAGAAGGCGAAGATGAACACCCAGACCAGGTCCACGAAATGCCAGTAGAGGCCGGCGATCTCGACGTTCTGGTAGTTGCCGCGCTGCTCGTAGTCCCCGCGCAGCACCTTGAGTGCGACGATGCCCAGGTACAGCACGCCGATCGAGACGTGCAATCCGTGGAAACCGGTGATCATGAAGAAGCAGGCGCCGAACTGCGCCGCGCCCATGGGGTTGGACCACGGCCGGACCCCGTCCTCGATCAGCTTGCTCCACTCGAAGGCCTGCATGCCGACGAAGGTCGCACCCAGCAACGCAGTGGCCAGCATCAGGGCCGCGGTCGGGCGGCGCCGGCGCCGGTAGCCGAAGTTCACCGCCATGGCCATGGTGCCGCTGCTGCTGATCAGGATGAAGGTCATGATGGCGATCAGGATCAGCGGGATGGATTCGCCCGCGATGGTCAGCGCGAACACCTCGCTGGCGTTGGGCCAGGGCTCGCTGGTACTCATGCGCACCGTCATGTAGCCGGTCAGGAAGCAGGAGAAGATGAACGTGTCGCTGAGCAGGAAGATCCACATCATCGCCTTGCCCCACGGCACTTCCTTGAAGGCGTCCTTGTCCGACGCCCAGTCGTGCACCAGGCCCTGCAATCCGGGTGGCATGTCCTGCAGCGTCTTCCCGCTCATGATGCTCACCGCAGCCCGCAGAGCTCGGCGAGCCAGGCGTAGGTCGCCGGCGAACGGGTCAGGGACAGGAACAGCAGCAGCCACAGCGCGAACAGGAAGTGCCAGTAGCGCGTGCAGCATTCCACGGTGAGCCAGTGCAGGGGAATGCCCCGCACGACGCGTGCCGCGATCACGGCCCACACCACCAGCCCGGCGGCCAGGTGCAGTCCGTGCAGGCCGGTCAGCATGAAGAAGAAACCGTTGGCCGGGTTGCCGTGCACCGGGAAGCCGGTGATCACGAAGCGTTCCCACACCACCAGTTGCCCGGCGAGAAATCCCGCCGCGAACAGCCCGCCCAGCAGGAAACTGTGCCGGAAGACCGCGTGCTCCGCGCGATGCATTGCATTCAGGCTGCGCTGCAGGCTGAGCCCGGCGCCGGCGAGCAGGGCGGTGTTGATCCACAACGCGCCCAGGTCGGACAGCGGCGCGCCCGGGTCCGACAGGCCCCGCCAGTCCGGGAACTGCGCGCGCGCCACGTAGGCGAGCAGGAACAGCAGGAACAGGGCGGAGATCACCCCCAGCAGAATCCACAGGCCGGTCCGCACGGTCCGGACACGGTACAGTTCGGCCGCGCCCGGTGCGCCGCCCCCGTCCGCACCGTGGCCGCCGCCGCGGAACGCCAGCGTGGTCACGGCGTGCCTCCCGGGCCACCGGTGACCGGCTCGCCGCGTCTCATGCGTGCCAGTTCCCCGTCGGAGACCGTCTGCGGCAGGAAGTCCTGGTCGATGCCTGGCATGCTGTAGTCGTACGCCCCGCGGTACACCACCGGCAGCTTCGGTCCCCAGTTGCCGTGCCGTGGCGGCGTTTCCGGCGTCTGCCACTCCAGGCTGTTGGCGTGCCAGGGGTTGTGACCCGCTGGTTTGCCGCGAAATGTGCTCCAGGCCAGGTTGTACAGGAACAGCAGCTGCGCAACGCCGACAGTCAGCGCGATCACCGTGATGAATGCGTTCAGGTCGTGGGCGGACTGCGGGATGAACTCGTAGTTTTCATAGGCGTAGTAGCGCCGCGGCATGCCCAGGAAGCCGAGGTAGTGCATCGGGAAGTAGATCAGGTAGGTGCCGATGAAGGTGATCCAGAAGTGGAGCTTGCCGATGGTGTCATTCAGCATGCGCCCGGTGATCTTCGGGAACCAGTGGTAGATGGCGCCGAACACGACCAGGATCGGCGCCACCCCCATCACCATGTGGAAGTGGGCGACCACGAAGTAGGTGTCAGACAGCGGCACGTCGATGATGACGTTGCCGAGGAACAGCCCGGTGAGCCCGCCGACGATGAAGGTCAGGATGAAAGCCAGCGCGAACAGCATCGGTACGGTGAGCCGGATGTTGCCGTTCCAGAGCGTCAGCACCCAGTTGTACACCTTCAGCGCGGTCGGCACCGCGATCACCAGGGTGGTCACGGCGAAGAAGAAGCCGAAATAGGGATTCATGCCGCTGACGTACATGTGGTGCGCCCACACCACGAAACTCAGCACGCCGATGGCCACGATCGCCCAGACCATCATCCGGTAGCCGAAGATGTTCTTGCGCGCGTGGGTGCTGACCAGGTCGGATACCAGCCCGAACGCGGGCAGTGCGACGATGTAGACCTCGGGATGGCCGAAGAACCAGAACAGGTGCTGGAACAGGATCGGGCTGCCACCTTCGTGTTCCAGTTGCTGGCCCATCGAGATCATCGCGGGCATGAAGAAACTGGTTCCGAGCAGGCGGTCGAACAGCATCATCACGGCGCTGACGAACAGCGCCGGGAACGCCAGCAGCGCCAGCACCGTGGCCATGAAGATCCCCCACACCGTCAACGGCATGCGCAGCAGGGTCATGCCGTGCGTGCGCGCCTGCAGCACGGTGGTGACGTAGTTCAGGCCGCCCATGGTCGCGGCGACGATGAAGAACGCCAGCGAGACCAGCATCAGCACGATGCCCCACTCGGCGCCGGGCGTGCCGGCGGTGATCGCCTGCGGTGGATAGAGCGTCCAGCCGGCGCCGGTGGGACCGCCCGGTACGAAGAAACTGGCCAGCAGGATCAGCACCGACAGCAGGTAGACCCAGTAGCTGAGCATGTTGACGTAGGGGAACACCATGTCGCGCGCACCCACCATCAGCGGGATGAGGTAGTTGCCGAAGCCGCCGAGGAAGAGTGCGGTGAGCAGGTAGATGACCATGATCATGCCGTGCATGGTCATGGCCTGGTAATAGGTGGCGGGATCCATGAACTCCAGCGTGCCGGGAAAACCGAGCTGGATGCGCATGAGTCCTGAAAGCACCAGTGCGATGAGGCCGACGAAGATGGCCGTCAGTGCGTACTGGATGGCGATGACCTTGTGGTCCTGGCTCCAGATGTACCGGGTCAGGAAGCTTTTCGGCTCGTGCAGCGCCTCGCGTTCGGCCTGTTCCGCGTACGCCATCGTGGGTCACCCCCGTCCGGGACGACCGGCGCGTTTCACCGGTGGCCCCATCATCGCGACGCTCCCTGTCCGGTTTCCGGCCGCTTCGCCTCGCCCAGCGAGCGGATATAGGCAATCAGTGCTTCTTCCTGTTCACTCTCCAGACTATACGCCGGCATGACCGGGCTGAAACCCCTGACCAGCTGCGCGTTGGGCGCGCGCAGCGATTCCAGCAGGTAGGCATCGTCCACGCGCACCCGGCTGCCATCGGCGAGTTCCTCCTCGCGTCCGTACAGGCCCAGCCAGCCGGGACCGACGCTCGGGCTGCCGTCGACGCTGTGGCAGGCGAGGCAGCCGGACGACTGCGCCAGGGTGCGTCCCTCCGCCACCCGCGGGTCTTCGGTTTCCGTGGCCGCCGAAGGATCGGCGGCGGACAGCGAGCGCATGTACGCCACCAATGCCTCGAGATCCGCTGCCGGGAGCGCATAGGCGGGCATGATCGGCGGATAGCCCTGCACGACGCGGGCGTTGGGCGCGGTAATCGATTCGGCGAGGTAATCGTCGTCGACCGTGACGCGGCTGCCGTCGACGAGGGTTTCCTCGCTGCCGTGGAGACCCTGCCAGCCCGGCCCCACGCTTTGTCCGCCGTCGATGCTGTGACAGGCCAGGCAGCCGTTTTCCGCGGCCAGCAGCCGGCCGCGTTCGACCAGCGGGCTCGCGGCCGTGCGCGCCGGGCCGGCGCGGGCCTGCGCGAACGTCGTCTGTGCCGCGAGCCAGCGGTCGAAATCCTCAGGGGTTTCGACGTACAGCCTGCCACGCATGTTGTAGTGGCCGACCCCGCAGAATTCCGCGCACAGGATCTCGAACATGCCGGTGCGGGTGGGCGTGAACCAGAAATAGGAGACCATGCCCGGCACCATGTCCATCTTGGCGCGCATCTGCGGGACGTAGAAGTTATGCAGCACGTCCTTGGAACGCAGCAGCACGTGCACCGGGCGGTCCAGCGGCAGGTGCAGTTCATTGCCCTGCACCAGCCGGTCGTCCAGCGCGTGCGGGTCGTCCGGATCGAGCCCGAACGGGTTGCCCGCGCCGACGTGCCGGATGTCGGAACGACCCAGCTTGCCGTCCTCGCCGGCGAAGCGGAATGACCACTGCCACTGCTGGCCGACCACCTCCAGTGGGTAGGCATCTTTTGGCACGCGGATGAAATCGTCGTACACCACCAGGCCCGGCGCGAGCATCAGCACGATGCCGACGGAGGTGATGGCGACCAGCCACCATTCGAGCCTGCGGTTCTCCGGTTCGTACGCGGCACGGCGCCCGGCGCGGTGTCGGAAGCGCAGTACCGCGATCACGATGAACAGGGAGATGGCAACGAAGAAGATGCCGGTGATCACGACGGTGATCAGCAGGGTCGTGTCGATTGAACCCCAGTTGGACGCGGCTTCGGTGGCCTGCCACGGGCTGAACAGGTGGAACAGCACCGAGCCGGCCACCAGCAGGAGCAGGACGATCACAAACGGCATGTCGCGCGCGTCCCTTCAGCATGCGGGTATATGAAAAGCGTAGTGGCAGTGGCAATGCATCGCCAACGCGGACCTGACGCACGGGCGGCGGGGCGGCCCGGAACATTAATTCCGGAAACGCATTAAAAAGGCGTTCTAGTTCCGAATCGTTCTGAACAGATCGCGCAACCGCGGCACGCCCGGCACATACTGAATAGTGAAACCTGCAGACCCGGAACAGCGCCCCTGGCGCTCGCAACACCGGAGGGGAGACCGCGCATGAAAAGGCTTTATTTCCTGACGAAGAACGGGGACAGCACGGAACGGGTCGCCGAGGACCTGCACCGCGAGGGGATCACCGACTGGCACTTTCATGTCATCAGCAAGAACGAGGCCTGGCTGAAGAAGCACCACGTGCATTCCGCGGCCTGGTGGCACCGCTTCGACATTTTGCACAGCGGTGAACGGGGCGCGCTGCTCGGCGGCTCCATCGGCTTTGTGCTCGGCATGATCGGTGCGCTGACGCCGACGCTGGGGGACATCTTCGGTTTCTGGTTCGTGCCGTTGCCGACGCTGGTATGCGGATTCTTCGGCGCCTGGGTCGGCGGACTGGTCGGGCTCTCCCATGAAAACTACAAGATCGCGCGCTTCCACGATGCCATCGAGCAGGGCCACTACCTGCTGATGGTGGACATCCGCAGGGACCAGGAAGAGCGCGTGCTCAGCATGATGCGGCGCGAGCACCCGGAAGCGCAGGCAAGTGGCTGGGACTCGACCTGGGTCAGCCCCTTCGCCCGCGGCGGCGACCGGTCCGTCTACGAAAGCTCGGATCAGCCGGGACATATCAACGCGGTACGCGGCGGAAAGACCGGCGGCAGCAGGGCCTGAAGTCGCGCTGCCGATCCCGGCACGCTGTTCGCACCTCACGAGTCCGGGCGGGCCACCGCCCGGTCAACTGTGAATGCTGCGTAAAAGGCGTATAGTGGATTGAGACAACACTGTTCTACTGATCCGCCCACTCGAGTCCCTCTGGTGCATCCGGCTTGGTCGTCGGACTGTCTACCAGGCACGACTCACAAAACCAACTGGCGGATCCCATGCAGAATTCCCAATCCGAAGCGACCATCACGCTACGCGACCTGTTGGCCGCGCAGGCATTGAACGGCCTGATTACGGCGCCGGCGCGACCCGGGGTGCCCAAGTACTCTGATATCGAAATGGCCGCGGCGGCCTATCGCCTCGCGGACCAGATGCTGAAAGCCCGCGAGGCCTGAGCATTCCCGTACGGGATCGGCCGCCGCTCTTGAACCAGGGGAAACAGATACCATGACCGGACCTGAACGGCGGCTTGATGCCGTCCGCAGCCTGCTGCAGACACTGGTCTGCGTATTCGCCGTCAGCGGCGGTGCGTACGCCGAAAACCTGCCCGATAACGCCAGCCCGAAGAATTACGGGGCGGGGTGGTCCTGCAACCAGGGCTATCGCGAGCACACATCCGGCTGCCGGGCGATCCAGTTGCCGGAAAACGCCTTCCTGACCACCTCCTCCTATGGACGTGGCTGGGAGTGCCGGCATGGCTACCGTGAGCAGAACGAACGCTGCGTGCCCATTGCAGTGCCGGAGCATGGATACATCAGCCAGTCCGGCGCATCGGGTTGGGCCTGCGAGCGGGGCTTCCGGCAGCGCGGCCAGTCCTGTGTGCCGATCAATATCCCGGCCAATGCCTATCTCAACAACCAGGGCGACGGCTGGGTCTGCGAGCGCACCTTTCGCGAGGTGAATGATCGTTGCCAGCGCATCGAGGTGCCCGCGAACGCCTATCTCACGAACGCCTCCTACGGCGACGGTTGGGCCTGCGAACGGGGCTTCCGCAAACAGGGCGGTGCCTGCATCGCGATCCCGGTGCCACGCAATGCATACCTCAGTAACGAGGTGAGCGGAACAGGCTGGGCGTGTGAGCGGGGCTACCGGGCCGAGTCCGACGCCTGCGTGGCGGTCCCGGTACCGGCAAACGCCTACCTGACCGACACTTCTTTCGGCGACGGCTGGGCCTGCAATCGCGGTTACCGGAAAGAGAACGATGCCTGCGTCACCGTGACGGTGCCTGCAAACGCCCGCATGGACTCATCCGGCGGCGACTGGGAATGCAACCCGCCTTACCGCAGGCAATACGATGCCTGCATCCTGCGCTGAACGTGCCCGCGGTTCGGCGCCATACCGTGCATCGAAGAAATCGCTTGTTATCTCTCCCCGGTGCGGGTATGGTGCTACCACGATCTGATCTTTGGCCTGCCTTCCTGCAATACTGCCCGTCCGGGCTTTCGCCGTAAGCTACCCCAATATCTGCGATTGTTCGGTAACCGCGCCCGATCTGCGTGTGTAATTTGACTATGGAGGCCATCCTAATGGCGACTGGAACTGTAAAGTGGTTTAACACCAGCAAGGGCTTTGGATTCATTCAGCCGGAAGACGGCAGCAAGGACGTGTTCGTTCACATCAGTGCCGTCCAGCAGGCCGGTATGGATACGCTGCGCGAAAACCAGACGATCAGCTACGAACTCGTGACCGAGCGTGGCAAGACGTCTGCCGGAAATCTGAAGGCCGCGTAAGACCGCCGGATTCTTCCGGTGCCGGAGCCCGGCGCGAACAACGACGGGCTCCGGCATTACTTACCCACTTCAACCTCAGCGCAAAGTTCCACCGATGGCCAGAAACACCCACTCGTACGCAAAACGCCAGCGAGAAATCGAAAAGAAGCGCAAGGCGGACGAGAAACGCGCACGGCGCCTGACGCGCAACGCGGAAGATACGCCCGGGGAGGACAGCCCCGAAGCGGTTGATGTCGACAGCGACACCGACGGTCCGGCCGACGCACCCGAACCCCCCACCGACTCCTGACCGACTCCTCAGCCTTCCGGGCGTATAGACTGCGCCGCCGGAAAGTTCACGATGCGCCCGCCAGGGTGCGCGAGAAAATACACTTCGAATCGCCCGCCGCGTAGAAATCCGCGAGCTCCGCCTCGAGCTGGTAACCGCAGCGCAGGTAGAAAGCGCGGGTCGCCTCGTAATGGGGATTGCCGGAGGTGTCGATGAAAATCCTGCTGCCACCGGCGGCCCGTACGCACGCTTCCACGGCCTGCAGGATACGGCGCCCCAGCCCCGTGCCCTGGTATCCAGGGTCGACGATGATCCAGTAGATGTCATGCGCCACGGTGCTGCCTGGAATGTCGCCGAAGCAGGCAAAGCCACGCAGCGTGTCGCCTTCCAGCAGAAATACGAAGCGGTAACCGCCTGCCGCGCCGCGACACAGTGCGGTGTCCACCAGTTCCACCGCGATATCGATCTCCGCGGCGGAGAAATTGCCGGCCGCCACCGCCAGCGCGCGCACTGCCGCGCGATCCGGCCCGGTCGGCGTGAGCCGCCAACGCATGCCGGGCGGCGCGGCGGGCAATTGTGCGTCCACTCTGCCGTCGCCTGCGGGCTGCTGTGCACAGGCCGGCGCCAGCGCTGCGCAGATCGCCTGCACCGCCACCTCGTAGCGGATCCCGGCCTGCCCGAGCATGGCCGCGAAGCCGGCATCCGGCGCCAGGCACGGATTGGCATTCACATCGACCACCCAGGGGTTCCCCTGCGCATCGACCCGGAAATCCACGCGCGCGTAGCCGCGCAGTCCGCAGGCATCCCAGCAGCGGCGCGCCAGTTCGGCGATACCGGCCGCCAGCACCGGTTCTGCAACCTCGATGCCGAAACCGCGGGGAGTATTCCTGCCGGCGAAACTGTCCGGCGCCCACTTGGCGTCGTAGGCGAGAATGCGGGGCTTCTCTGCCGGGAAGTCACGAAAGTGGATTTCAGCGACCGGCAGCACGCGCACGCCGTCGCCATCCTGCAACAGTCCGGCGACGAACTCGCGGCCGTCGATGAACTGCTCGGCGAACCATTCGCCGCCGTTCCCACGGCATGCGCGCAGGCGCTGCACCGCTGCCGCGCCATCCGCACAGACCGAGTGATCATCGATGCCCACCGAGGCATCCTCCAGCGCCGGCTTGACGATCCAGGCAAGCGTCCAGGACGCCGGGTCCGCCGTCTCGTCCAGCGCCGCCGGCACCGGGACGCCCGCCGCCCGCAACCGCGCCGCGGTGGAGCGCTTGTCGCCGGTCAGCGCCAGGGCCGCTGCATCGCTGCCGGTGAACGGCAAGCCGGTTCCGGCGAAGAACGCTGGGGCAAGGGGGGCGAAAACGCTGCTGCCGCCGAGCGATTCCACCAGGTTGAAGGCGAGCGCGGGCTGCAGCTTATCCAGCCGCGCGCGCAACGCGCCCAGGTCCAGGTCCGCCGGGACGGCCTGCCAGGCATGGCCGTTGCGCGTCAGCGCCGCGCCGACCGCCTCGACCTGGTCGAGTACGTCCCTTTCGTCGGCCGGGGCGCCGGGCGGGACCGCGTTGTGCACCACCGCGACGGGCGCGTCGCTCATGACGGAAACGTCGGGCGGGATCGCGCGCGGGCCGCCGGCTGCAGCCGGACCCGCTCGCTGGCCATCACCAGGATGTCCTCCACCAGGTCGTCGTAGGGGATGCCGGCGAGGCGGCACATGATCGGCAGGTCGGAATCCTTCGGGTTGAGTCCGGGCAGGGGATTCACCTCGATACAGGCCGGCCGGCCGGTTTCGTCCAGGCGCACGTCGACGCGCCCGGCGTCACGGCCGCCGAGCACGCGCCAGGCATCCAGCGCGACCCCCTGCACCTCCGCGCGCAGTGCGGCGTCGTCCAGCAGGCGGTAGATCACGCGGTCCTCGTACTCGGCCTTGTTGGCGTACGAATACACGTTCGCCTCGGCGCCGTCGAGCAGCAGGATCTCCATGCAGCCGATGGCGCCGGCGGCCTGCCCGGTGCCGAGGATGCCGACGGTGAACTCGCGGCCGGGCAGGAAGGTCTCCACCAGCACCGGCTGTTCGAAGCGGTTCAGCAGGTGGGCGCAGACGGCGCGCAACTGGTCTGCATTCTCGATCCGCGATGCCGCGTCGATTCCCTTGCTGGTGCCCTCCGCCACGGGCTTGGCGAACAACGGGTAGGGGAGTGCGATGTGATCCACGTCGCGCAACCGCGTGACCAGCACGAAGTCGGGCGTGTACACGCCGCCGTCGCGCAGCACGCGCTTGGTCATGCCCTTGTGCAGGGCCAGTGACATGACCGTGGAATCGGAGAACGTGCAGGGGATCCCGAAGCCCTCCAGCAGCGCCGGCACCTGCGCCTCGCGGCCGAACCCGTGCATCCCCTCGGCGATGTTGAACACCAGGTCCCAGCGGCTTCCGCCGGCAAGGGCGCGCACCAGCTGGGGGAGGGCGCCGATGCGCTCCACCTCGTGGCCGGCGCGCGCGATCGCCCTCTCCAGCGCATCGATGGTCTCCGCGCTGTCGAACTCGGCGGTCTCCTCGAGCCCGTAACCGGCCGCGAGATAATCGCTGCGCAGGTCGTAGGTCAGTCCTACGCGCATGGCGTTTCACCCGCACCGCCGCCGCACCCGCCGACCGGGTCGGGATAGCGGAACTGCCGGCCGGCATAGTTGCGCAGCAGCAGGTCGTCGCCGTCCCGGCCCTCGACGTAGTCCGGCAGCAACGGGATCTTGCCGCCGCCGTCCGGGCCGTCGATGACGTAGGTGGGCACCGCGTATCCGGTGGTGTGTCCGCGCAGGCCGCGCAGCAGTTCCAGGCCCCTGGCCACCGGCGTGCGGAAATGCGCGGAGCCGGAGATCGGGTCGCACTGGTAGAGGTAATAAGGCCGCACACGGATCTTCAGCAGGCCGTGCACGAGTTGCTTCATGGTATCCACGTCGTCGTTGACGCCCTTCAGCAGCACGGTCTGGCTGCCCAGTGGCACGCCGGCATCGGCCAGGTATTCGCACGCGCGCGCCACCTCCGGGGTCAGTTCATCCGGGTGCGTGAAGTGCAGGCTCATCCAGACCGGCTTGTGCTTCTTCATCAGGCGCACAAACGCCGGCGTGATGCGCATGGGCTGCACCACCGGCTGCTTGCTGCCGATGCGGATGAACTCCACGTGGGGAATGGCACGCAGGCGCCCGAGGATGAAATCCAGGCGTTCCTCATCGAGGCTGAGCGGGTCCCCGCCGGAGATCAGCACGTCCCGGATCACCGGGTTGGCCGCGATGTAATCCAGCGCGTTGTGCAGGTCGCTCTTGTGCAGGGCACGTTCGCCGGTGGCGCCGACCATGCGCGCCCGCGTGCAGTAGCGGCAGTACACCGAGCAGAAATTGGTGACCAGCAGCAGCACCCGGTCCGGGTAGCGGTGCACGAGGCCGGGCACCGGACTGTCGTGGTCCTCGCCCAGCGGATCGTCGGCCTCGCCGGGGCTGCGCAGGTACTCGGCAGACACCGGCACGACGGTCCGCCGCAGCGGCTGCATGGCGTCCTGCGGGTCCAGCAGGCTGGCGTAGTAGGGCGTGATCCCGACCGGGAGCGAGCCGCTGTGGCGCGCGATGGCCGCGCGTTCGTCCGCCGTCAGCACCAGCACGCGGTCGAGGTCCTCCAGCGTCCGGATGCGGTTGCGGTTCTGCCAGCGCCAGTCGTTCCAGTCGGCCACGGTCGCACCCGGGAAGTGCGCGCGCATGAACGCGCGGCTGCGCGGGCTGACCGGCAGGCGGGCGCAATCACGGGTGCGGACGGCGGGATTGGAGTGGACGAGGGTGGGTACGGGCTGGCTGGCTGGTTCAGAGACAATGATTCGGGGGGCAGCGGTTGCTGCCGGGGGCTCTTCCGCGTCGGGATGAATCTGCGTGTACATCTGGGGGTGTGTTGTAACCTCCGGGCCAGTGATCTGTGAATCGGGAAGTCGCCGCCGGCGGATCCGTTGCCGGGCGGGAACATGGCACCACGCGAATCGTGGTGTTCATACGCGCAATATAATCCCGGCCTGCCGGAAAGCAATGGATATTTTCAGCACCGCCCGGCTGACCGCGCGGGCCCGGCGTCGCCGGGCCCCGGGAGGGCCATGGCGCTGACCCGGACGGGTCACCGACCGCTTGTCGGCGCCGGTGAGACTGCCGCAGAATGGTTGCAACGCGCCTGCCCGCGGCGACCGGTCCCCGGCGCCGGCATTGCGCCCGGTTGATGGCCCCGTGTCCGGACGGCGGCCCGGCTGTCCATGGGACGCAATCCGTACATGTTCCGCATCCGACGCATCCACGACGACGTCCTGCCGGTCAACCGCGCCGCGCTGGCCGAGGTCGCCGACATCTTTCGCCAGCAGTTCGCGCTGGCGCCGGCCCGGGACATCGAGCAACTCGGCCAGCGCCTGCGGGACCCGCTCGGCTACCGGTTCCGCACCGTCGCCTACGTGGCGGAGAACGCCCGCAAGCAGGTGCTGGGCTTCGCGGTCGTGCTGCACGAGCCCCAGATCGGCTTCTCGTACCTGGACTACATCGCCAACCGGCCCGGTTCGGCGGGACGCGGCATCGGCGCGGCGATGTACGAACATGTGCGCGACGAGGCGCTGGGCGTCGGCTCCAGGGGCCTGTTCTACGAGTGCCTGCCCGACGACCCGGACCGTTGTGCCGATCCGAAGGTGCGTCGCGAGAATGCCGCGCGCCTGCGTTTCTACGAGCAGTACGGAGCGCGGCCGGTCACCGGCACCGCCTACGAGTCACCGGTCCCCGGTGGCAGCGACGACAATCTCCCCCACCTGGTGTTCGACGGTCTCGACCGCGGCGAGCCGCTGGCGCGCGATTTCCTGCGCCAGGTGGTGCGCGCCGTGCTGGAACGCAAATACGGCTACCTCTGTCCCGCGGAATACGTCGACAGGGTGGAGGCGAGCATCCAGGCGGACCCGGTCGCATTGCGCGCGCCGCGCTACCAGAAGAAAACCGGCGCCGGCCGGACCGCGGCGCCGGGCCGTCCCGAACCGATCGCCTGGGCCGTCAACGACCGCCACGACATCCACCACATCCGGGAACGTGGCTACGTGGAATCGCCGGTGCGCATCCGGGCGATCGCCGGTGAACTGGAGCGGTCCGGGCTGTTCGAGGCGCTGCCGGTGACCGAGTTCACGCTGGAGCCGATCCTCGCCGTGCACGACCGGGGACTGGTCGGGTACCTCGAGCGGGCCTGCGCCGGCGCGCCGGCGGGCAAGTCGGTATACCCCTACGTTTTTCCGATCCGCAACGCCACCCGTCCGCCCCGGGAACTCTCGGTGCTGGCCGGGTACTACTGCATCGACACGTTCACGCCGATCCACCGCAACGCGTTCCCGGCCGCGCGGCGCGCGGTCGACTGCACCCTGACCATCGCCGAGGAACTGCTGCGCGGACGCCGGCTCGGTTACTCGCTGGTGCGTCCGCCGGGGCACCACGCCGAACACCGCGTGTTCGGCGGCTTCTGCTATTTCAACAATGCCGCCGTGGCGGCGCATCGCCTGTCCAGCTTCGGCCGCGTCGCACTGCTCGACATCGACTACCACCACGGCAACGGGCAGCAGGACATTTTCTACGGGCGCGCCGACGTGTTCACCGTCTCGGTGCACGGCGACCCGGATTTCGCCTACCCCTACTTCAGCGGTTTCGCCGACGAGCGCGGCGAGGGGGCGGGCGCGGGCCACAACCTCAACCTGCCGCTGCCCGAGGCGGTGGACGGCCCGCTCTACCGCGAGACGCTGCACCAGGCGCTGCAGGCGATCAGCCGCTTCAAACCGGACTTCCTGGTGGTCGCACTGGGCCTGGACACGGCGAAGGGCGACCCGACCGGCACCTGGTCGCTGGCGGCCGCCGACTTCGAGAAGAACGGGGAACTGGTCGGCGAACTGCGCCTGCCGACGCTGGTGGTCCAGGAAGGCGGCTACCGCTCCCGTACGCTGGGCGTCAATGCGCGCCATTTCTTCCGCGGGCTGAGCCGGGCATCCCTGCGGCCGTGACCGGCGCCACGCGGGGAGCGCCCCTCCCGGACCGCCCCTATTCCGAAGACCCGGAGACGGAGGCGTCGCTGCGCCACTCCATACGCGACGCCGCGGCCTTCTCGGTGATGGTCGGCAGCGTGGAGACCTATTTCTCGGCGTTCGCGATCTTCCTGAAGGCCAGCGCCGGCCAGGTCGCCCTCATCGCCACGCTGCCCAACCTGGTCGGTTCCGTCGGGCATCTCGTCTCCGCCTGGATGGGCCACCGGCGCAACGACCGGCTGCCGATGATTCTCGGTGGGGCACGGCTGCAGGCCGCCGTCCTGTTGCCGACCGTGCTGCTGCCACTGCTCTTTCCCGCCTATGCCGTGCCCATCCTGCTCGTCTGCCTGTCGCTGTATTACGGCGCCTCGCACTTCATCTCGCCGCAGTGGATGAGCCTGATGGGGGAACTGGTGCCGGCGCACTGCCGCGGCCGGTTCTTTGCCCACCGCACCGCGCTGGTGCAGATCACGACCTTCCTCACGCTGTGCCTCGCCGGCATGCTCCTGCACGGCGCCGAAAGGCTGGGCATGACCGCGTGGGGATTCGGGGCACTGTTCGTGGTCGCCATCATCGCGCGGCTGGCCTCGGCCCATCACCTCGGCTGCATGCGCGAGCCAAACCCGCACGCGGCCAGCGTCGAGGCCGTGCACGACCTGCGCTGGCTGTGGCAGCCGGCATACCGGCCGGCGCTGCGCTTCAGCCTGTACTTCGTGCTGACGAACGCCGCGGTGGGCGTGTCCGCGCCGTTCTTCGCCGTGTACATGCTGCAGGACCTGCAGTTCACTTACCTGCAATTCATGGCCAGCACCGGCATCTCCGTACTCGTACAGTTCCTCACGCTGCAGCAGTGGGGGCGCATCGGTGACGCGATGGGCAACCGGCTGGTGTTGCGCGTGACCGGTTCGATCATCCCGTTCCTGCCCATGCTGTGGGTTTTCTCCGGGGACTTCTGGTACCTGCTGGTACTGCAGATGATGAGCGGGTTCGCCTGGGGCGGCTTCTCACTGGCCGCGGGGAACATCCTCTATGAACTGGTCCCGCGCGAACGGCGCGCGACCTACCAGGCGCTGCAGGGCGTGGTGCTGACCAGCGGCGTGTTCCTCGGCTCCATGCTCGGCGTGCTGGTCACGCAGGCGCTGCCGGTCGAGGTCGCCGCCGGATCGGTGTCGTTCACCCTGTCTTCGGCGCTGATGTGGGCGTTTCTCCTGTCGACCTGCCTGCGGCTGGTCATTGCCGCCGCATTCCTGCCGCAGATCCCCGAACCGCGCGGGGATCTGCCACCCTACCGGCTGGTCTACCGCTTCAGCCGCTTCAATGCCTTCTTCGGCTTGCAGTATGATGCGGTGGCACGGGTCCGGCGCGGCCTGGAGGGTGCGCCGGAAACCGTACCACCCGCACAGGAGCAGAACACGAAACCATGAGCGCCGCATTTGCCGCCATCGTCGTCGGCCTGGTCCTGCTGGTCTGGAGTGCGGACCGCTTCGTGGCCGGCGCGGCCGCGGTCGCCCGGCAGTTCGGCATGCCACCCCTGCTGATCGGCATGGTCATCATCGGGTTCGGCACCTCCGCGCCCGAGATGGTCGTCTCGGCGCTGGCCGCCGTGCAGGGCAGCCCCGGACTCGCGCTGGGCAACGCCTACGGATCGAACATCACCAACATCGCGCTGATCCTCGGCCTGACCGCGCTGATCGCACCGATCACCGTGCACTCCCAGGTCCTGCGCAAGGAACTGCCGATTCTCGCCGGGGTGACCGTGCTGGCCGCGCTGCAGCTGACTGATGGCGACCTGACACGGGGCGATGCCGTGGTCCTGCTGCTGGTGTTCGGCCTCCTGATGGGCTGGACCATCCGCGAGGGGCTGCGCGCGCGGGACGACGGCTTCGCGCAGGATGTCGAAGGTGAACTGGCCGGGCAGGCCATGCCGGTGGGCAGGGCCGTGGCCTGGCTGGTCATCGGGCTCGTCCTGCTGGTCCTCAGTTCGCGCATCCTGGTCTGGGGCGCGGTGGAAATCGCGCGCGCCTTCGGCGTCAGCGACCTCGTGATCGGCCTGACCGTGGTCGCCATCGGCACCTCCCTCCCGGAACTGGCATCCTCGGTCATTGCCGCGATCCGCAAGGAGCACGATCTCGCGCTGGGGAACATCCTCGGCTCCAACCTCTTCAACACGTTGGCGGTGGTGGGGATCGCCGGATCGATTCACCCCATGACGGTGCCCGCGGAAGTGCTCAGCCGGGACATGCTGGTGATGTCCCTGCTGACCCTGTCGCTGTTCGTTCTCGGCTTCGGGTTCCGCGGCCCGGGCCGCATCAACCGCTACGAGGGCGGGTTCCTGGTGGCGTGCTACGCGGGGTACACGGCTTACCTGGTCGCCTCGACATTCGGCGGGCGATAGCGGGCGCGCGCCAGGGTCCGTGCCATCACAGCACGGGATTCTCCGGCGCGCCGGGTCCCAGCGGCTGGCCGTAACTGAACTCGACGAAGGCGCCGTCGGGGTCGACCAGGCCGCAGTAGTAACCGACCGGGTAGGGCTCGTCGACCGGCTCCCAGACCAGGCAGCCGTCCGCGCGCGCGCGCTCGGCGATGGCGTCGACGGCGGCGCGGGATTCCAGCGCGAACCCCAGGTGGCCGTAGTCGCGCGCTTCCTGCTTCCGCCCGGGCCCGCCGGGCAGCAGCACGAAGATGAACTCGCGTTCCCGCCCGCGTTCCGCCATCCAGACGATGCGCGAACCCTTGCCGGCACGCTCGTGGATCACGTGCATGCCGCAGTAGTCCTCGTAAAAAGCGATGCAGGCGTCGAGGTGCTGCACGTGCAGCGCGAGATGGGTCAGGTTGGGACGCATTTTTTTCGCGGCATACGGGGCCTGGTCACCAGCATAGTCATCTAAGATACCAGAGCCGGAAAGATCAACACGCGGGGGCGGGGCACATGGCTGAGTACGATTACGACCTGTTCGTCATCGGGGGCGGATCGGGCGGCGTGCGGGCCGGCCGCGTGTCGGCGCAGCTCGGCGCGCGGGTGGCGCTGGCCGAGGAACTCTACCTGGGTGGCACCTGCGTCAACGTCGGCTGCGTGCCGAAAAAGATGTTTGTCTACGCATCGCATTTCCACGAGGACTTCGAGGACGCCCGCGGCTTCGGCTGGGAAAGCCAGCCGCCGGGCTGGGAATGGCGCACGTTACGCGACAATAAAGACAATGAAATCAAACGTTTGAATGGCGTTTATGACAATCTGCTTAAAAATGCCGGTGTCACGGTCATGCACGGCCGGGCGGTACCAACCGGGCCGAATGCAGTGCGCGTCGGCGAGCGCGAGTTCTCCTGCCGTTACATCCTGATCGCGACCGGCGGCTGGCCCTTCGTCCCGGAGATCCCGGGCGCGGAACACGCCATCACGTCCAACGAGGCGTTTCACCTGGAGCAGTTCCCGCGCCGGGCCGTGGTGGTCGGCGGCGGGTACATCGCGGTGGAGTTCGCCGGCATCTTCGCCGGTCTCGGTGCGGAGACCGAACTGGTCTATCGCGGCCCCATGTTCCTGCGCAAGTTCGACGACGACGTGCGCCGGGCGGTGGCCGAGGAATGCGCCAAGAAGGGCGTGAAACTGCGCTTCGAGACAAATATCGAGGCCATCCGCAAAGAGGATGGCGCGCTGGTCTGTGACCTCGGCGCGGGTGGCGAACTGCGTACCGACCTGGTCATGTACGCCACCGGCCGCAAGGCGAAGACGGCAGGACTGAACCTGGCGGAGATCGGCGTGAAGACCGGCCGCAACGGCGCCATCGAGGTGGATGAGGGTTTCCGCACCAGCGTACCGTCCATCTTCGCGCTGGGTGATGTCATCGGCCGCATCGAACTCACGCCGGTGGCCCTGGCCGAGGGCATGGCGCTGGCCAACGCACTGTTCAACGACACCCCCGTGCACATGGACTACGCGAATATCCCGACCGCGGTGTTCTGCCAGCCGAATATCGGCACCGTCGGGCTGACCGAGGCCGAGGCGCGGGAACGGCACGGCGACGCGCTGCGCATCTACCGCTCGCGCTTCCGCCCGCTCAAGCACACCATCAGCGGCCGCGACGAGAAAACCTTCATGAAGATGATCGTCCAGGACGAGACCGACGCGGTCCTCGGTATCCACATGGTGGGACCGGAGGCGGGCGAGATCATCCAGGGCATGGCGGTGGCGCTGAAGGCCGGCGCCAGGAAGCGCGATTTCGACGCCACCATCGGTATCCATCCGACCTCGGCGGAGGAATTCGTGACCCTGCGAACCCCGGATTAATCCGGGAACCTGTGGGTCCGGCGAAAACCTGTGGGTCCGGCTTCAGCCGGACGGGGGATTGGGACGGTTCCCGGGACCGCGAAACGACCTGAAGCGGAATATCGCGAATTCCGCTTATCCCCTGATTCTCGTTAGGCTTTTGGGCCAGCGATTCGACCAGTCTTGTCTATACTGGACACTATCTGCCGAGTGTCAGGGAAGGGAACCCGCGTGCCTCACAGGGACCGTTTGCAAGCGGCCGCCAGTATCCTCCTAGCGGTGCTGCTGCTGGGCGGCTGCAACATCCGCTACATCAGCCCCGACGACATGTACGCCGCGGAAGCGGAACCGGAACCGGAAGCGGAGTCGCAGGCCGGCGCGGCGGATGGCGCGGGTGGCGGCAACAAGCCCTGGTACGCGTTCTTCGTGCCGGGCGAGTGGGACGCCGGCAGCACCGAGCCGCATCACCCGATCGGCCCGGTCGTCCCGGCGCAGACCATCACACCGCCACAGGCGACCGCCGCGCCGCACGTCGAGACCGCGGCGCAGGTGGAAGCCCGGCACGACCTCATCGATCCGGACGACCCGCTGCGCAGCGAGCAGCACCGCTGGGTGATGGAGCAGGGCATCACGCTCGAGGACGGCCTGCGCGGGTGGACCGACAAGGTCGGACTGCAACTGCGCTGGGACGTGCCGCGCATCTACCGTATCGAGGCGCCGATCGTCATCAACGGCACGTTCGAGTATGCGTTCTCCCGCGTCATGGAAGCCTATGCGCTGGCCGACCGCCCGGTGCTGTTCGATTACGGGCTCTACAGCAACCAGGTGCTGCGGGTCACATTGCGCGGGGAACTGGCGCCATGAGAAAACTGGGAATCACGCTGATCGTCAGCACGCTGCTGGCCGGCTGTGGCGGGCTCGCGCTGGAACGCCAGTCGCGCCAGGCCGCCGTCGACGCCGCGGCGGAGACCGACAGCAACCTGCGGGCGAATGCCGTGGACGGCCCGGTGCTCTCCGAAGGCGACCCGTACCGGATCCGCCGGCTGGACCGGATCTACGTGTCCACCGATTCCAAACCGGTGGTCGATCCGTTGCCGGCGGTGTTCTCGCAGAAGCGCATCGGCGTGCACCTGGTGGACCCGGTGTTCCTCGACGACCTCGCGCTCATCATCACCAAGCTTTCCGGCATCCCGGTCAGCCTGGGTCCGGAACTGCTCTCCGGCGTGACGAAGGACAAGGCCGATATCGACAACGCCGAGGACGAGGTCGCGGAACTGGGCTCGGAAACCGGCTACCAGAACCGCCTGCGGGTGCACTTCAAGGACGGCACGCTGGAAGGACTGCTGAATTACGTGGCGACCGCGCTGGGCATCTCGTGGAAGTACGAGGACAGCCGTATCCACTTCTACCGCTTCATTACCCGCTCCTTCGTCATCGCCAGCCAGCAGGGCACCCACACCGGCCGGGCCACCATCACCAACCAGGCCACCGGTTCCGGCTCCAGCGATGCGGCCACCGCCTCGGTGTCCGGGTCGGACCTGTCGACCACCATCAGCGTCGACACCAACGTCTGGGCCGACGTGCGCAGCACCGTCCCGACCCTGCTCAGCGAGGGTGGCAAGTATTTCGTTTCGGAATCCTCCGGCACGGTGACGGTGCACGACACCGAGTTGAACCTGTCGGCGGTCGAGGATTACGTCAACGGCCTGAACGACATCCTCAGCCGCCAGGTGCAGTTCCACGTGCGGGTGCTGTCCGTGAAGCAGTCCGCAAACAACCAGCTCGGCATCAACTGGGCGGCGGTCTGGCAGAAGGCGGACCGCAGCGTCTCGTTCAACACCGACCGCGGCACCGTCACCGGGCTGAACTCGTTCACGGCGTCACTGCTGGCCAGCAGCCAGAACGCGTTCGCGGGCACGCAGGCCTTCATCGACGCACTGTCCAGCGAGGGCGACATCAGCGAGGTGTCCAACCCGCAGCTGATCACGCTCAACAACCAGCCCACGCACCTGATCATCGGCAACAAGCAGCGCTTCATCTCCTCCACGGAGTCGAGCATCAACGCCGGCGTGAACGCGATCCAGTCGGTCACCGCCAGCACCGAGGATCTCATCACCGGTTTCAGCCTGCTGCTGCAGCCGACGATCCTGAACAATGCCGACCTGCAGGTGCAGATCGCGCTGGACCGCTCCACGCTGGTGTCGCTGAACTCGATCACGCTCGGGCCGGCCGCCAACCAGAACACCATCCAGGTGCCGAACGTGGACATCAGCAACAGTATCCAGCGGGTGCGGCTGAAGAGCGGCCAGACCATCATCCTGACCGGGTTCGAGCAGGTTACCAACACCAACAACCGACAGGGCGTCAGTGATCCCGATGCCTGGTGGCTCGGCGGCCGCAAGCAGTCGCAGACGGCGCGCACGTCCATCGTGGTGCTGCTGACACCGGTCATTCTCTAGCGCGGTACGCCGCCATGCCAGGAATCGTCCAGGAACTGCCGATCGGGCGTCACCGTTACGTTTTCGGCATGGACTGGTACATCCTCGAGGTCGAGAACCAGCGCCAGCAGATCGACGACATCGCCGACCGCCAGCAGACCCGCATCGGCGTGCGCAACGGTACCGCCAAGACGCACCCCGGCGTGGGCTTCCTCACTGGCATGCGCAAGCCCGGCGCGATCAGCGCCGCCGCCACCATCGCCCGACACATCGACCAGACCATCCTGGTGCAGCCGCTGAAGATCTTCGGCGGTCCGGAGAATCTTTACTGGATGGTCGCGGTGCAGGACCGGCGCATCGTGCCCGGTACCGACATCGTGGGGCCGGAGCGGGAGATCGTCCCGCTGGTGCGCCGCTACAGCGTGCTGGGCGATTTCAAGCTGGTCGGGGAGGAGGCCTTCTTCGAGAAGCATTTCCGGGAACTGCGGGCCGGCCAGGAGTTCTTTCCGCAGAGCAACGACACGTTGCAGCACATGCTGTCGCGCAGCCCGGTGCGCCTGCGGGCCATCGCGCACCAGACCCGCCGCCAGGTGGCGTCCGCGGCACTGGCGCTGGGCGTGGTCGCCGCGGCGGTACTCACCGCCGTATGGTGGAAGCAACGGCAGCAGGAACAGGCGCTGCAGCCGGTGGAACAACCCACCTCGGCAGAGATGTGGCGCGCGCAGCTGCCGCTGGTGCGGGCACAGATGATCAGGCAGTTCGAGGAGACGATGGGACCGGTCACGCCGGGGGTGTTCGTGAACACGGCAATGGACCGCATCGGCGAGATCGAGCCCCTGCAGGACGACTGGTACCTCAGCGAGGTCGACTGCGACCGCACCCGGTGCGCCTCGAAATGGGTCAACAACGGCCTCTCCGACAACATGACCCTGTGGAGCGCGCTGCGCGGTGCGGGCGACCTCACCTTCGAACCGACCGGCACCACAGCCAGCCTCGTCTTCCCGCTGGCGGTGGAGGCGGACCGCAAGGAGATCAGCTCGGTCGAGATCGCCGCGCTGCCGCCGCAACAACGCTGGCTGCGCGAGCAGGGCAGTGAACTGCAGCAACTGGCGAGTGTCGGCCTGCAGGTCAGCCTGATGCCGCCGAAGCCGAGCCAGCAGTTCATGCCCAGCCCCGACGGCACCAAGCTGATCGGCCCGGACACCACGTTCCAGTACGGCGCGTACCGCGTCACGGGCCAGCACTATTTCATGATCCGCGATGCCGTGAAGCGGCTGAGCGACCAACTTTTCTCGGTGGAGAACATCCGCATCCGGTTCAACGAGGACCAGGAAACCACCGGCTGGACCCTGGAGGGCAAGTATGTGTGGAAATAGAGGACTACCGGGTGTCAGGCTGAAGTCTGACCCACAAGGATTCTGTCGGTCAGGCTTCAGCCTGACGAGGGTCGCCGCCCTGCTGCTCGGTCTGCTCATGGTGCCGCCCCTCCAGGCCGACACCATCGACGAGTTCCAGAAGGCGCGACGCGAGAAGATCATGCGCGAACTGGAGAACAAGACCAGCCCGGATCCGCGCGACGTGCTGCAGAACGTGCACCCGACCGTGCAGGAGGTGATCCCGGTCTACAAGGGCAGCTACGGCAGCGCGACCAACGCCCGCGACCGCTACGTGCTGCTGGCCTACGAGCGCAAGACGCTGGAGGCGCGCCTGAACGACGTCCTTCCCGGCGGCTGGCAGGTGATCGAGATCGGGCTGAGTTACGCCAAGATCCAGAAGGGCGGGGTGACGCGCTTTCTCGACGTGAAGCTGCCCACCAGCACCTTTCCGCGCGGCCTGAATCCGTCCATCTTTCAGCCGATCAACTGAAGGGTCGCCTGCATGAGCACCTCCGCCAGCCGCCGCACGCCGATCAACTCCCAGGAGCAGCTGGGGAAATACCGCGCGGTGCTGTCGCACGATCCCAACCTCGACAAGGACATGGCGATCGAGCTGCCGGAGAGCATCCGCAACAAGTGCGCGGTGCTGCTGCAGGAAGGCGAGCGCGTGCGCATCATCACGACGGAGTGGCCCTCCGCCGCGCTGTTCGTGGTGATCGGCAAGGTGGAGAAGAAGGGATACAGGATCACCGAGCACGATTTCAGCCTGGTCACGCCGCACCTGTTCAACCTGATCATCGGCCAGAAGGACAGCGGCGAGGGAGTCAGGATCGACGAAAGCAAGGTGCACGAGGCGCAGGTGCGCTTCCGGCAGCTGATCGAGGCCGCAGTGCTGCGCAAGTACCCGGCCTCGGACATCCATGCCGAGTTCAACGAGAAGAAAGGCCGCATCCTGTTCCGCATCAACGGCTTCCGCGAGCACCACACCGACATGCTCACCTCGGATGCCGAGATCATGTTCGGCTCGGCCTGGTACGGGTACGCCAAGGACAAGGCCAAGAACGCCGGCGCCTCCTTCACGCCGTCCAAGCCGCAGGCCGCCAACGGCTCGGTGACGCTGCATGACGGCACCATCATCGACTTCCGCTGGCAGTCCAAGCAGGCCGACAGCGGTTTCGACGTGGTGCTGCGGCTGCTGGTGCGCGACTCGGAGAAATCCAAGCCGATCCCGCTGGATAAAGCGGGTTACGAGCCGGAGCAGCTGGAGATGATCCTCTCCGCCGCGAACTCCAAGGGCGGCGCGACGTTCTTCAGCGGCGATACGGGTTCGGGCAAATCCACCTCCATGCTCGGGTTCATGAAGGCGATCCACCGGGTACGGCCGATGGCCTCGCTGGTCAGCCTGGAGAATCCGCGCGAGTACCTGGTGGACTTCATCCGGCAGACCAGCGTCACGGACGGGGATTTCACCGAGATGCTGGCGGTGCTGCTGCGGTCAGACTACGACTCGCTGATGACGGGCGAAGTGCGCACCAAGCAGGAGGTGGACGGCTTCGTCCGCTCGGTGCTCGCCGGGCACCAGGGCTGCACCACCATCCACACCGCCGACGCCCAGTCCATCCTGCAGCGGCTGGAGGACATCGGCGTTGCCCGCAGCATCCTCGGTTCGAAGAAGTTCTTCAGCCTGCTCATCCACCAGACCCTGGTGCCGACGCTGTGCCGGAACTGCCGGGTGCCGTTCCTGTTCTCCGAGGAAGCCGGTGACGTGCGCCGTCGCGCCCGCATGCGCGACGTCGGGCTGGACGAGATGAAGATCTACGGCCACGGCAGCGGCTGCGAGATCTGCGAAAGCGACATCGGCATCAACGGCCGCACGGTGGTGGCGGAGGTCGTGCGCCCGACCATGGCCATGAAGAAGCTGTTCTCGGAGGGTCACTACGCCGATGCGTTCGAGATCTGGGCCGAACAGTGGAAGAACCACCCGGTCATCGGCAAGCCGGCCATCGCCCATGCCGTCTTCAAGATTCACCACGGCATCACCTCCCCGTTCCTGGTCGAGTACATGGCCGGCAACCTCAACGAGACCGAGGCCGACGCCGGCAAGCAGTTGTTCGACTGGCGCGCGATTGCACCGCTGGAGGAGACCCAGGCGGAATACCGGAAAAAGTTCGGCGAGCCCGAGATGCCCAAGCGCAAGGTGAAGGGCTGAACCATGGCGGGCGCGACGCAGGTCAGCAACCGGGACACGATGGCGCGGGTCAACCTGTGGCTGGCCCGCCGGGTCTTCCGCATGAAGGCCTCCGACCGCGCCGACCTCTACGACACCATCCAGTTCTACCTGGAAAACTACAAGTTCGAGACCACGCTCACCGCGCTGGCGGAGCGGCGGCTCGCGCGTCAGGAGATGTACGGTTTCATGCTGGCCGAATGGCTGCATGCATTGCGTTCGGGCCGCTCGCTGTCGAGCGTGATGACCGAGTGGCTGCCGGCGGACGAGGCCACCATCATCAACGTCAACGCGCGCGAGAAAAAGGACAAGGAAGGCTTCGCCCTCGCCAAGCTGCTGGCCGACAGCAAGGCCAGCATGATCGGTTCCATCGCCGGCCAGCTCGCCATGCCGGTGATAGCGACGCTGATGGTGTTCGCCATGATCGCCATGATCGGCGTGTCGCTGGTGCCGCAGCTCGTGAAAGGGCAGGATGTCAGCAAGTGGCCCTGGGCCGGCCAGGCGGTCGTGGGCATCAGCGACTTCATCATCCACTGGTCCTGGGCGCTGGGCATCGGCTTCGTGGTGGCGTTCGGGCTGATTTCCTACTCGTTGGGCCGGCTGCGGCCGGATTCGCCGGGCCTGGGCCCGATGCGGCCGTTCCTGGACCACATCCCGCCCTGGTCGATCTACAAGACCATCTCCGGGGCCGCCTTCCTGCTCTCGCTGGCCTCGCTGCTCAAGGCCAAGGTGGAATTGAAACCGGCCATCGCCGAATTGATGCGTTCGTCCAATCCCTACGTGCGTTACTACCTGGAACTGATGGATGATGGACTATCGAGCGGGCAGTACACGATCATCGCGGACTGTGGTCTGCTGGAGGACAACACCGCCAACACCATTGCCGATTTCCTGAAGCTGTCGGATTCCTTCGACGTGGCGGTTGAGAAAATGGGGAACAAGTCGGTGGAGTTCGCCCTCAAACGGATGGCCATTCTGAGCGGTTCTCTCAGTGCATTGATGGGATTTGTCTTTATAATGACCCTTATGTTCTTTATTTACGGTATATCGTCCGCCTTCCTGTCGGTCTATACCAATTTCAGCGTCTGAATAATCAGAAAGGAGCTCAGCTGGCCATGAAATCATTGCAAACCGTCAACCTGCGCAGCCTCAACCGGCAGGCCGGTCTGGCCATCCTCGACATCCTGGTCTGGGCCGGCGGCATCATCCTGGCGATCGCCATCATCGGCGGGCTCGCGTTCCTCGTGACCAGTTCCGGCACCAGCGTGAACTACGCCACCGGCCTGGCCGCGATCAAGAAATGCTCGGTGGACGTCATGTACGGCAACGCCGACAAGAGCGCCATTTCCACCACCATCATGCTGAACTCGCAGTGCGTACCGCCATCCTGGGTCAGCGGCACCAGCATCGTCTCGCCCGAGGGCGGCACGGTGACCATCGCTTCGGCCAACGTCGCGGGCGGCACCAACAACGGCTTCTCCATGACCGTCGCCGATGTGAGCGAGGAAGCCTGCACCGGCATGCTGCCCGGCATGGCGCCCGCGTTCTACACCATCGTGGTCGATACCACGACGGTGAAAGCGGCCACCGCCACCGCGACCGATCCGGCTGCGCTCACCACGGCCTGTACCACCAGCCCGCCGGTGAACGTGATCTTCACCTACGTGCAGTAGACCGGGGATGCGATGACCAGGGCGGGACGAAGCAGGCAGCAGGGGCTGCTGGTTCTCGACGCCCTGGTCTGGCTCGGCGCCTTCCTGGGCGTTATCGCGGTCGCCTCCTACATCATCACCGAGGTCCGTACGCAGACCTTCGCCGAGAATTCCGGCAAGTATGCCGCGCAGGTGGCGCTCGCCGTACGTGCCAAGATCGCCGCGGAGGGCAGCACCGCGGTCACCGGCGCGCAGACCGGCACGGTGTGGTTGCGCAGCGCCGCGGACTGTCCCGCCGAGGCCGGCGCCACGGCGGCCGCCAGCTACCTGCCGATCTGCGGCTTCCCGGAAGTCGATCCCAACTTCGGCATGACCATCACGACGGTGATCACGCAGGCCACCCCCGGCGACCCGGTGGTCGGCACCGTCACGCTGGGCCCGCTGCCGCCGCCCTATGATGACCGCTACGACCTGCTGCAGGCGATGCGCCGCGCCGCCGCCAACGCCGAGCCAGCGGCCACCGCGGCTTCCAGCGGCACGTTCATCTCGGTCGTCAACGAGGCCGACCCGGCCAGCACCACGACGGCTGCGGCCGCTGCCGGCACCGGCAGTCCGACCCTCAACCTGCAACTGACCGTGAGCAACAACGCGCCGGCCGACCCCTACATCCGGGCGGACGGACAGCGGGCGTGGAACGTGGGCGTGACCCAGGACGTGAACACCTCGAGTTTCATCCAGGTCGGCAGCATTGCGCGGGACGGCGCGGCGCCGGCCGCGGGCGACGTGGAGATGGCACGCTTCGTCGATTCCGATGACAACGCGTTCCTGCTGGATCCGGCCGGCGAGAGCGCGCTGAACATCGTCGACATCACCCAGATCAAGAACGACCCGTTGCTCGACCTCGACGGCGACGGCACCGGCGATCGCTTCCTCAGCAACTCGATCATCTATTTTGCCGGCGTGGTGAACCAGGGTGGCACGGTGGCGAAACCGGTCTGCCCGAACGGCACGCCGGAAATCCACGGCACCATCGCCTCCATCGTTGCCACCGACAACCCGGCCGGCGGCGGCGGCACCTATACCGACCCGAAGAGCCTGAAGGGCTTCGCCGTGTACCACGACAGCAGCGCGGAAACCGCGACCACCTGGACAGTGTATGCGCTGGCTTTCGTGGACGATGCGGCCAAGGGATACGAATTGCGGCCGCCCGCCGGCAACCTGGCGCGCATACAGGTATTCACGAAATGCAGTTGAGAAAACCGCTCCGCTTGCTGCTGCTGCCGGCACTGGTGTCGGCCTCGCCGGGCCTGCTGGTGGCGGCCGGCATGGACACCGACACCACGCGGCTGAAGGGCAGTTCCTTCGAGAAGACCTCGCCGACGAACCGCTTCACGACACCGGCCGGTTCCACGCAACTGGACAACGGCATGATCATCAAGTGGGGCCAGGCCACGGTGCCCGCGCTGTCCAGCAATACCACCGTACTGTTCAGCACGGCCTACCCGAGCAATATTCTCTCCGTCGAAGTTGCCGTGCAGGGCGGGGCGCTCTCGGGCGCCTCGGCCACGGTGAACAATGTCACCAAGACCGGTTTCACCATCAACATCCAGTGCCTCGCACTGTCCGGGCCGATCGTCTGCACCAGTGCAACCACCGTGCGCTGGAGTGCGCGTGGGTACTGATGCGCTGACCGGCTGGCGGCCTTGTTGGGGGATGTCAGACTGAAGTCTGACCTACTTCCGCACCCAGTGATCCCCTTTCAGGATGAAATTGCCGGGTTCGGTTTTCTCGATGGCCTTGGCGCCCGCCGTTGCCTCCACGGCCTCGATGGACGTGCCGCGCTTGGCGGCGATTTCCTCGTAGACCAGGCGGCGCTTGTAGTTGATGTCCTTCACCAGGGCCACGGCCTCAGCGCTCCCTCCGTGCACCACGCCGAGGTAACCGTCCGGCCGTTCCCCGACCAGGCCCTGGGACTTGGCAGCGTCCAGGTCGAGGGCGAAGGCGGTCATCGAGCAGATGCTCAGTACGATCAGCAGTATTTTTTTCATGTCACTTTCCCGTCCGGCCTCAGAACAGGCCGCTGTTTTCAGAGAACACTTCCTTCTCGAGATCCTTGTCGACCTTGACGCGGATCTCGTGCTCGATCTTCACGTTCAGGTTGATGGTGATCGGTTCCTTCGGCGCCGCCACCTCGACGCGTGGCGTGCAGGCCGCCAGCATCAGCGCTGCCGTCACAAGCACTATTCTTCCGGGCCGCTTTCTCATGGTTCAGTTCCCTTTCTCGAACTTCTCGCCGATCCTGCCGGTCAGTTCATCAGAGTATTGCAGACTCTTCAGCAACGTGAGCACGTTTTCCTCGACGCTGATATTCAGATGGACCGGATGACCGCCATGAAGTTCAGGGTTTTCGCCTTGAATCTTCAGGCGGATGAGCAGTCTGCCATCCTCGCGGTAATCGAGGCCCGCTTCAAGCAGGTCGTACCGGAAGTTCTCCAGTGCGCGAATCGCCACGCCAAGCCCGGGCTGGGACCGCGCCAGCGCGCGCGTCCCCGCGTCCGGACGGTACTGCAGGACCCCGCCGGGCGCGCGCGCCGCCAGCCGGCCCCGGTCCACGGCAAGGCCGGCCTCGCTCCACCGGAAGGGGATACTGCCATCCAGCCGCCCGCTGCCGGAGAGATCGTCACGCTGTTCCAGCTGGAGCAGGGCGGCCAGTTCGATCCCTTCCACGTCCAGGGTGAAGCGGACTTCGTCCCGCCCCACCGGGAGCGGCACCTCGGCGGCGCTGACCCGGCCACCCAGCAGTTCGGCGGAGAAGTGACGGACGAGTACCGGTGCGTCCTTCTCGCGCAGCGGGATGCGCACCCACAGGTCGCCCCGGATGTTGCGGATGGGAAAGCCCGCATCCAGTTCCCTGACCTGGAAATGCGCGTACTGGCCCAGCCCGATCCCGGTGGCGCGAATCTCCGGCCGGGCATCGAACGTGATGCCCTTCACCTGCATCTCCTCGCGTTGCACCAGCCAGTCCCTGCCGTACCAGTGCAGGTCCGCGTTCAGGCCCTCGGCCCGCTCGAACCAGTAGCTGCCCGCGAGCCCGTGGGTGCCCTTGAGCAGCCTGACCTGTTCCGGCCAGGGGGAGAGCAGGGCGGCGAGACGCTCCTGGCCGTCCGGAAACGCCAGTCCCGGCAACACCTCCAGCGAGCCCTCCAGGCGCGCGGATGCGAATCCGAAGGTCCAGTCGGAGTGCAGCACCGGGCGCGCCGCGGCATCATTGAGCCGGAATGTCCCGCGTGCGCCGGATGCGTTCACGCGGGCGTCCAGCCGCGCATCGATCCTGCCGAGCTGGCAGCATTCGGTGCGGGTGAGGAGATTGCGGATGCGCAGCTCGGCCGCGGTCCGGAATCCTTCCTGTCCATCGTACTGAAGGTTGCGCAGCACCAGGCGCGGGGCGTCCCCTTCCAGCTGTACGCCGGTATCGGCCAGCACCGGCCGCAGCAGTCCCGCCAGTGTCTCCGGCACTGTGACCTGCAGGTGTTTCCAGTGCAGGCTGCCATCGGCAACAAGCATCTCCAGGGC
>JBFKKR010000021.1:0-36655 GCA_041682035.1 Pseudomonadales bacterium
CGCGCATGCGGCCGTGGAGCATCATGACCGGCTCGGGACAGCGCAGGCCGCAGGTGTCGAGGTGAGCGGTTTCCTCGTCGGTCTCCATCGGGTCACACCGGTCGTCAGGGGCCGCACATTCTAACTGCAGACCGGACAATTCTCGACCGGACACGGACCGGCCGCGGAATCCGGACTACACTGCAAAGAAAAACCGCCCCGGATAGGCCCGTCATGCGCTTGCTGTCCCAACTGGTCGACCTGCAGTTCCTGCACCGCCCCGACGTGTTCCGCCGCGACGCCCTGGAACTGACCTTCCAGATCGTGCGCCGCGATCACCCCGAACTGGCCCTGCTGGTGCAGAACCTGCTCCAGGGCATCCCGCTGGAGGCCGAGCAGGCAGAATCCGGCGCCGACGCGCTGCAGGTGCGCCTGCAACGCACGCAGGTGACGGCCATCTGCCTCGCGTTGCACCAGCACTGCGCAGTGCTGACGCAGGCCCGCGGCAATGCCGCGCCGGATTTCGCCCGCGAATGCATTGTCGTATTCGCGCTGCTGCGGGACTGGGAAGAACTGGAAGCGTCCGACTGCTGCGACTGACCGCACACCGGCGGCAGGCCTACCGAACATGATCCGCATCATCATCGAACGAATCCTGGCCGAAGGTCTGGAGGCACACTACGAGGAAGCCGCGCGCGCCGCCCTGATGACGACCATGGCACAACCCGGCTTCATCTCCGGAGAGAGCCTGCAGGACATCCGCCAGCCCAACCGGCGCATCGTGCTCGGCACCTGGCGCAGCCAGCGCGAGTGGGAATCGTGGTTCGCCTCGAGCGCGCGCCGCGACTGCATGGCGCGCATCCGGCCCATGCTGCTCACCGACGAGCGCATCACCCTGCTGCGCCACGCCTGAATGCAGGCGGTATGATGGAGTTCTGGATCACGGAGGGGCAGGTCGGGCGCGATGGTTTTCGATGAGTTCTACATCAAATCACTGGTACGCCCGGTGCCCGACTGGCCGCGGACCGGTGTCACCTTCCGGGACATCACGCCGGTCTTCCACAATCCGCGCGCGCTGCGCATGGTGGCTGACAGCTTCATCCAGCGCTACGTGGACGTGGCATTCGACCACGTGGCGGCGATCGATGCCCGTGGCTTCCTGGTGGGCTCCATCATCGCCTACGCCCTGAACAAGCCGCTGATCCTGGTGCGGAAGAAGGACAAGCTGCCGCCGCCCACCCTGCACCAGGAGTTCACGATGGAATATGGCAACGCCTGCCTGGAGGTGCGCAAAGACTGTTGCGAGCAGGGAGACCGGATCGTCCTGTTCGATGACCTGATCGCCACCGGACACACCATCCTGGCCGCCAGTCAACTGCTCCGCGAGTGCGGTGGACGGGTCATCGAGGCGGCCGCGATCATCGACCTGCCGGATTTACAGGGTTCCGCGCTGGTACAGGATTCGGAAATACCGGTGTTCGCCCTGTGCGCATTCGAGGGTGCGTGACGGCATGGTTATTGTGCTTGCGAACATGCTGGTCTAACGTACTGAAATAGGATCATTTTTTCACATAGCGGTACAGATTGTGACCAGCGAGACCGAGGTCCCGCCAGAGGCGCCCGGGGCTCCTCACCTGCGTAACCCGTTTCCCGTGCTCGGTGGCGCGGCCGCGGTCACGTTGTCGATCGTGCTGCTGGTCTGCTGGGTGCTCGAGCACCCGGTGCAGCTCTACACCATCCGTTACGCAGACCAGCTGGATGCGCTGCTCGCTGGGCAGTGCCTGCTGATCGGTATCGGCATCCTGCTGCTGCCGCGCAGCGACATGCGCGTCGTCATCAACGGCCTGTTCGGAATACTGCTGCTGGTCGCCGCGATCCTCATGGTGCAGTTGCTGCGCGCGCAGTCGGACACGGCCATGGCGGCGCTCGGCCTCATCGCCAACCTCGCGGCCGGGCTGGCGCTGGTGCTGGCGGCCAACAGTCCGGACAACCGGAAGGCGCCCTTCCTGGTCGCGCTCAGCACCCTGGCCCTGCTGCTGGCGGGCACGCAGGCCCTCGGCGGCGGCGCCGGGCTCGGCCAGGCCGGCCTCGCCATGACGGCGCCGTACGTGTGGTTCGCGCAACTCTCCATTGGCATCTCGTTGCTGACCATCGCCGTTCTCTGGAACCTGGAAATCGAGAACCGCTCGCCGTGGCTGCCGGCGCTCGCGGGCTATCTCATCTTCGCCGTGGCGCTGGGCTTCTGGAGCGTGCTCAGCCTGGAGCGGCACGAGCAGAACCGACGCACCTTCCAGCTCGGCGCGCAGGGCTTCCAGGCAGAGCTGTTCGGCCGCATCGAGACCAGCACCCGGCCGCTGTTCGAACTCGCCGAGCTGTGGAAGATCAGCGGGCTGGTCGACCTGGCCGAGTGGAACCGCATCGCCCTGCGCAAGGTGGAGAAGAACCCGGCGCTGGAGGCCCTGTTGTGGATCGATCCCGCCCACCGGATCCGGCTGGTGTCCAGCCTCAGCGCCCACCAGGAAAAGCAGGGCATGGATCTCAACAAGTTCTCCGTGCTGACCGATCTGCTCGTCGGGGCCGAGGTCTCGCGCAGTGTCATGGTGACAGCCGCGGCGCCGAACGTGCACGGCGCATCCGCTTTCATCGCCGTGCTGCCCATCCTGACGCGGCAGTCGTTCTCCGGCTATGTCGCCGGCATCGTCAGCCTGGAGACGCTGGTCGAAAAGATCCGCGAGCGCGAGATCTGGGACGGCTACGCGCTGGAAATCCGCAGCGACAACGTCACGGTGCTGCGCCACGCGCAGGACGACACCTATCGCAGGGACTGGTCCGAGATCATCCCGGCCGATCACTTCTCCAGCAACTGGGAGGTGGTCGTCTGGCCGGAAGAGCAGCGCATGCGCGGACTCTACTCGCCCATTCCCGAGGGCGTGCTTGCCGCCGGGATGATCATCGCCCTGCTGACCACCGGCATGCTGATGCTGTTCCAGATCAGCCAGGCGCGATCGCAGCGCCTGCGGCGGATGAACCGGAGCCTCGCCGCGGAGGTGGAGACCCGGCAATGGCTGCAGAACGACCTGGTGCAGACCAACGTCAAGCTGCATGCGCAGAACGAGCGGCTGCAGTCGGTGATGGATCACGCCACCGATGCGATCCTGACGATCAACCAGCAGGGGTTCCTGGAAGGCGTCAACCGCGCGGCCGAGAAGCACTTCGGGTACAGCCACCGGGATTTCGTCGGCCGCCACGCCACGGTGCTGCTGTCACGCAAGTACTGGCCGGCTGCCGAGGAGGCGCTGTCGAAGCTGCGCGGCTCCAACGACGTGCCACCGGAACTGATCGAACGCGAGGTCAGGCTGCGGCGTGCCGATTCCAGCAGTTTCTATGCCCGCTTCACGGTCAGCCGGGTGGTCGACAACGAAAGCAAGCAGTACTACATCGTCTTCATCACCGACATCACGCGCCAACGCGAATCCGAGGAGGCGCTGAAGCGCGCGCGCAAGGCGGCGGAACTCGCCAACGAGCAGAAGAGTTCCTTCCTCGCCAACATGTCCCACGAGATCCGCACGCCGATGAACGGCATCATCGGCATGTCAGCGCTGATGCAGGACACCGAGCTGTCGACGCTGCAGAAGGATTACCTGCGCACGATCCAGGGCTCGGCCGAATCGCTGCTCGGCATCATCAACGACATCCTCGACTTCAGCAAGGTGGAGGCCGGCCGCCTGCAGCTGGAGACGATCGAGTTCAACCTGCGCAGCGACCTGGAGGACCTGATCGACCTGCTCGGCCTGCTGGCGCGCGAGAAGGGCCTGGTGCTGCAGTTGCGTTACAAGCCGGGCACACCGCTGCACTTCCGCGGCGACCCGGTGCGCATCCGGCAGATCGTCACCAACTTCGTGAACAACGCCATCAAGTTCACCCGCCAGGGGCACGTGCTGATCGAGGTGTCGGCCGAGAGCCAGTCGGCCTCGCGGGCGGAAGTGCATTTCCGCGTCGAGGACACCGGCATCGGCATCCCGCCGGAGAAGTTCGCCGACATCTTCCGCGATTTCACCCAGGCCGACGTCTCGACGACGCGCGAGTATGGCGGCACCGGGCTCGGCCTGACCATCGCCAAGCGCCTGACCGAGATGATGAACGGCCGCATCAGCGTCGACAGCATCCCCGGCACGGGCACCACGTTCGACATCATGATCGACCTCGAGGTGGTGGAGAAAGCCGCCTACCGGGCCAACACCCGCGAGTTCAGCGGCCAGCGTGCGCTGGTGGTCGACGCGATCGAGCTGACCCGCACCATCAGCTGCGAGCAGTTGTCGAGCTGGGGGATCGAGACGGACGAGTACCAGCACCCGCAGCGCGCGCTCGCTGCCCTGGAGCACGCAGTCAGCGACGGTGCGCCATACAGCCTGGTGCTGTTCGAGAAACGCTACCCGGACGGTTCCGGGGTCGAGTTCGCGCGCGCGGTGCGCGCCAACCCGAAGCTGGCCGGCACCCGCCTGCTGATGCTCACCTCGCAACCGGAGATCGGCGACGGCCAGCGGGCGCGGGAACTGCAGATCGACGGCTACCTGCCCCGTCCATGCCACGAGGAGGACCTGCAGGGCGTGATCCGCAAGCTGCTGATCCCGGGCGGCGCCGATCCCGGCCTGGTCACCCGCCTCAGCGTGGCGGAGGAGCGCACGCAGCAGCAGTCCACGCCGGAGCACAAGATGCTCTCGGCCTCCGTGCTGCTGGTGGAGGACAACCTGGTCAACCAGAAGGTGGCCAAGAAGATGCTCGAGAAACTCGGCTGCACGGTGGACATCGCCAAGGACGGCCGCGAGGGCGTCGAGTTCTGGCGCAGCAAGCGGTACGACCTGATCCTGATGGACTGCCAGATGCCGGGCATGGACGGCTACGAGGCCACCCGCATCATCCGCCGCGAGGAAGGCGACAAGCAGGGACACATTCCCATCCTCGCGCTCACCGCCAACGCGATGAGCCAGGACCGCGAGCAGTGCCTGAAAGCCGGCATGGACGACCACATCCCGAAGCCGGTCAAGCTGACCACGCTGGCGGAAGCCATCGACCGCCACCTCACCGTGCACTGAAACGCACGGCTGCGCGGTCAGGCCCGGTCAGGCGGCGGGCAGGGAGAAGTGAATGCGCGCACCGCCGCCGGGCTCGGCAGTCGCCGAGATCTTGCCGCCGTGGCGCTCGATGATGCGCCTGCAGATCGTCAGGCCCGCGCCACAGCCCGGGGCGTCGTCGACGGGCCGGTGCAGGCGGTGAAACATGTTGAATGCGGCCTCAGCGCCGGCCGGGTCGAAGCCGCGCCCCTCGTCGGCCACCTCGACATCGATCCGCCCGTTGGCATCCCGGGATGCCGAGATCCGCACCCGGGCGGGCTCGCCGTCACGCGGGTGCTCCAGCGCGTTTTTCAGCAGTTCCTCGAACAGCAGTTCGGCCTGGGTGGCGTCACAGCACACCGCGAGTTCACCGGTGTCGACCACGATCTCGGCCGCCGGCTTCCCCTGCGCGAACTTGCGCTGCTTCGCCAGGGCGTCCAGGAACGGGGTGAGCTCGATGGTTTCCGGTTTCAGTTCGCGGCTGTTGACCCGCGACAGCAGGAGCAGCGCATCCAGCATGTACTGCATGCGCTCCGTCGCCACCTGCATGCGGTCGAGGTAATGCAGGGACTTGCTGTCGAGCTGGCCGCCGGCGTGGGCATGCAGGCGCTCGCAGAACGCCTTGATCTTGCGCAACGGCGCCTGCAGGTCGTGCGAGGCGACGTAGAGGAATTCGCGGTACTCGTCGTGTTCACGCGCCATCTGCGCGTATGCCTGCTCCCGCTCATCGACGGCCTGCGCGAGCTGATTCTGAGCCTGCTTCAGGGATTCCTGCTTGGACATAAATGCAAACTGCCCCGCATCCGGGCCATACGCCACAGCAGTGGGCGCAACATGGAAAAATTCGGCGTCACCCGTCGAAGTATGGTCGCAATCCGGGCGGAATGTCACGCGCCACCCCGGACCGCAGCAGGTCCTGCAGGGGTCTTGCGTTGAACGTGTGCCAGAACAGCGGCACCCGGTCCCCGAGTTCGCCGCGCCGGGCATCGGCGAGCAGCGCCGCGGCCGCCTTGGCGGAATAGGTACCGTCCAGTCGCAGGGGCGTCGCGCCGGCGAACTGCTCCAGCGCCGCCGCGGTAGCCGGCGTGACCTGCCCGTAGTGTTCGCCGTAGTACTCCTCGCGGATATCCACGCGCGCCAGCGCCTGTGCCGGCGTCATCACGTCCCGGTACGCCGGCCCCAGCCAGCGTAGCGTGCGCTGCAGCAGTTCCTCCAGTCCGCGGGCACTCGCGAAGCGTTTCTCGACGACGCGCACCGCGACCACCCGGGTCGGCAGGTCCGCCAGTGCCAGCCCGATCGCCAGTCCCGCCGCCGTTCCCATGCTGCCCATGGCGACGTAGATGCGGTCCGGCGCGGGCAATTCGCCCGCCGCAACCTGGTCCGCCAGTTCCAGCGCGGCATTGATGTAGGCGGCGACCCCCGGTGGCGACGACCCCCCGGCCGGAATCCAGTACGGCGGCCGGCGGCCGGCCAGCGGCCGCTTCAGGTACTCCCAGGCTGCCCGCAGGGCGATCGACGGGACCGACCCGGCGTGATGGATGGAGGCGCCCGCGGACAAACCCAGCCGCAGGTTGCCGCGGACGTAGTCCGAGGGCTTCTGGGGCAGCAGCATGCTCAGGCAGCGCAACCCGGCCCGCTGACCGTAGAGGGCTGTCGCGGCGGCGAAATTGGAGCCGGCGAAGCCGAAGGTGAGCACCTCGCTGTGCCCGCGCGCCAGCGCGTCCGCGAGCAGGAACTCCAGCTTGCGCACCTTGTTGCCGCCGTAGAGCGGCGCGGACAGGTCGTCGCGCTTGGCATAGAGGACCGGGATGCCCAGTTCCCCGGCCAGGACCGGCAGCGCCTCGACCGGGGTCGGCAGCTCGCACAGCGGCATGCGCGGCAGGCGGGCGGCCAGGGCGGGGTCGTGCCGGAACAGGGGGAGGCTGTCGTCCATCGCGGCAGTATAGGGAGCCGGGCGCGATTCCTCACCGCCCATCCCCTCCGCGAACGCCGGCAGGCGGCGCATTTTCTATACTTCCAGCCAGGAACCGGGAAAGGGAACGCCCGCGCTTTGAAGCAGGAAAACTGGAATACCGCGCTGATCCTCTCTGGTGGCGGCGCCCGGGCCGCCTACCAGGTCGGCGTCCTGAAGGCGTTTGCCGAGATTCTGCCCAACCACGAGCACAACCCCTTCGGGATCATCTGTGGCACCTCGGCGGGCGCAATCAACGCCACGGCGCTGGCCACCCGCGCCAGTCACTTCGGCCTGGCGGTGAAACGGCTGGAACTGGTCTGGGCCCATTTCCGCGCCGACCAGGTCTATCACACCGGTACGCGCAACATCATCACCAACGCGGTACGCTGGCTGGCCGCCTTCGTATTCACCCGCATCCATTCCTCCACGCCCGTCTCCCTGCTCGACAACCGCCCCCTGCGCATGCTGTTGCGGCGCGTGATGCGTTTCGAGCGCATCGAGGCTTCGCTGCGGGCCGGTGACCTGCACGCGCTGTGCATCACGGCGAGCGGCTACACGTCCGGCCAGTCGGTCAGTTTCTTCGAGGGGACGGAGGACCTGCAGAACTGGCGCCGCCCGAACCGGATCGGCAAGCGCACCCGCATCGGGCTGGAGCACCTGCTGGCGTCATCGGCGATCCCGGCGGTGTTCCCCGCCGTGCGCATCAACCGCGAGTTTTTCGGCGACGGCGCGGTGCGGCAGCTCGCGCCGATCAGCCCGGCGCTGCATCTCGGCGCGCGCAAGGTGGTCGTCATCGGTGTGAGTTCAAACCTGAACGAACCGATGGAACGCAAACCGATCAAGGGCTATCCGTCCCACGCACAGATCGCCGGTCACCTGCTGAACAGCGCCTTCCTCGACGGCCTGGATTCGGACGTGCAGGCGCTGGAGAAACTGAACAGTGCGCTGTCGCTGGTCGACGAGGGGAAACGAAAGCAGCACCTGCCGCAGATGCGCCCCGTCGACCTGCTGCTGATCTCCCCGTCGAAATCACTGGACACGTTCGCCTACCGTCACCGCCGCGAGCTGCCCTGGATCATCCGCCTGGTGCTGGGCGTGCGCGATCGCGACGACCGGGACAGCGACAGCGCGAGTTCCAGCCTGATGAGCTACCTGCTGTTCGAATCGGGCTACACGCGCGACCTGATCCAGCTCGGTTACCAGGACGCCATGCAGCGCCGGGAGGAGATCCTGCGATTCCTCGACTTCGCGCCAGCCGCCGGTTGAGGCGCGGGAACTCGGCTACACTGAGCGGATCAAAACAGGGGCTGCCCTGACCCTTGCTGTCCCCTTTTGCTGGCTGGAGACTCTCATGACCCTGACTGTCCGGACCGTCGCGCTGCTTCTTCCACTGACCCTGCTTCCCGCCCACGTCGCGGCCGGCGTCAGTGCCGAGGAAGCCGCCCGGCTCGGCAAGGAACTGACCCGCGTCGGCGCCATCCGCGCCGGCAACGCGGAGAAGACCATCCCTGAATACACCGGCGAATCGAACTTCATCGAGGCCGACAAGACGATGACCCCGAAGGACCTGCAGAAACTGCGCGAGGAACGGCCCTCGGCGGTGGAGGAGATCCTCGGGCGCGCGACAACCGCCAAGCTGTTCAGCATCACCAAGGACAACGTGGCGCAGTACGAGGACAAGCTCACCGCCGGTCATCGCGCCATGTTCGAACGGCACCCGGATTTCCGCATGGACGTCTACCAGCCGGTGCGCACCGCGTTCTACCCGGAGAAGACGCTGGAGGAGACGGTCAAGAACGCCACCCGCGCCAGCTACGACGGCCAGTATGTGAAGGGCGCCGCGATCGGCTTCCCGTTCCCGATCCCACAGCGTGGCGAGGAGGTGATCTGGAACCACAAGCTGAAGTTCCGCGGTTCGTCGCTGCGCCGGATCAACAACGAGGCGCTGGTCCAGCCGGACGGCAATTACCAGATTTCCAAGGCCATCAACGACATCGAGTTCTACTACGCCAACCTCAAGGGCATCCCCAAGGGCAAGGAAAACCTGATCTTCGCCTACGCCGGCGAGACGCTGGAACCCGCTGCCGTCGCCGGCCAGCGCGTGCTGGTGCTCGAAAAGGTGGACGAAAGTGACGGTGGACGCGTGGTCTACCTGTACAACGAGGGCATCGGGCTGCGGCGCGTGCCCAAGGCGGGCTACGACACGCCGCTGCCGGCCAGCTTCGGTGAGCTGTTCGCCGACCAGGCCGACATGTTCAACGGTGCACTCGACCGCTACAACTGGAAGCTGGTCGGCCGGGTGGAGAAGTACATCGCCTACAACTCCTACCTGATGAACAGCCCGAAGCGGAAGTACGACGAACTGATCCAGAAGGGCTTTTTGAACCGCGAATATGCCCGCTACGAACTGCACCGCGTGTGGGTGGTCGAGGCGACCCTCAAGGAAGGCCACAACCACCAGCTGAAACGGCGCACCTTCTACGTCGACGAGGACAGCTGGTCGATCGCCGCGGTCGACTGCTACGACAACCAGGACGCGCTCTGGCGCCTGCAGGAGGCGCACCTGATCACGCTGCCGTTCATCCCCACGGTGACCGGGGTGCCGGAAGTCATGTATGACCTGCAGAGCGGCCGCTACTTCGTCACCGGCCTGTACAGCGAGGAGCGCATGCCGGACTGGACCTTCGAGCACCCGAAGACCCATTTCTCGCAGCGGACCCTGACCCGCAAGGGCATGTTCCGCTGGCCCAAGAACTGAAGCAGGCACGGGGCGGACGCGACATGCGCGCGACGGCGATCATCGGTGCACTCCTGCTGCTGGCGCATCCTTTCGCCGCTGCCGGGGAGGATGGACCCGATCCCACCCTGGAACCGCGGCCGGCCGAGATCATGCCACTGGCCACAGACTCGATCCTGCTCGACGTGGCCCGCGCCGGGGAAGGCTTCGTGGCAGTCGGCGAGCGCGGTCACATCCTGCGGTCCCGTGACGGAAGAAACTGGACGCAGGTCAACGCGCCGGTGCGCCGCATGCTCAACCGGCTGCGCTTCACCGACGGCCAGCACGGCTGGGCGGTGGGCTACGATGCCGCCATCCTGGAAACGCCGGATGCCGGCCGGACGTGGGAGGTGCGGCATTTCGACGCCGAGTCCCACCCGCTGTACGACATCGCCCTGCTGGGAAACGGCAACGCGATCGCGGTCGGCGGCCGCGGCCTGGTCCTGCAGACGCTCGACGGCGGCAAGTCCTGGGAACCGGTGGAGAACGACGTCTTCGACCTGCAGTTCCACCTGTTCTCCATCACCCGCCTGAACGACGGCGGCCTGCTGATCACCGCGGAGAAAGGACTCCTCGTGCATTCCGAGGACGGCGGTGAGAACTGGCGTATGCTGGCGCCGGCCTATACCGGCAGTTTTTTCGGCGCCCTCCCCCGCGGCGAGTCCGGGGCGCTGGTGTTCGGCCTGCGCGGCCACGTCTACCTGTTGAAGGACGTGGGCGCCGTGGACAACGAGAACCCGCTGACCTGGGACGAATTCGAGGCTGAGACGGTCACGGATCCGGAAGAGTTGCGCGACCTCGGCTATCAGCAGCTGGAATCGGGCACGCTGCAGGGCCTGTTCGGCGGCGCGGTGCTGGATGACGGCGGCGTCCTGCTGGTCGGTGTCAACGGCGTGATGCTGCGCAGTGACCCGGCGCTCACCCGCTTCACGCAACTGCGCAATCCCAACCCGTACACGCTCAACCAGGTGCTGCCCAACAAGGATCGCGTTCTCGCCGTCGGCCGGAACGGGGCGACCTGGCTGCCGCTCGGCGGCGCGGGCGCGCAGTAGAGGGGAGCACGGAACGCACCATGTCAGAGAGCAAGCTGCCACCGGTCACCGGCAATACCTGGACGGATCGCATCCTGCGGCTGGTGGAGCCGATCATCTTCGGCAGGCGCGTTGCCACCCACGTCGTGCTGCTGCTGATCACCGTCTGGCTCGGCTACGAGGCCTCCAAGACCCACGTCGACGCGGGCTGGATCAAGTCGATTCCGCTCGACCACCCCTACATGCAGACGTTCCAGGAGTACTACGACAAGTTCGGCGGCGCCAACCGCGTGATCGTCGCGGTCATGGCGAAGGACGGCGATATCTACAACAAGGAGTTCCTCGACACCCTGAAGGCGGTGCACGACGAGGTGTTCTTCCTGCCGGGCGTCGACCGCACGCGGCTGGCCTCGATCTTCTCGCCGGGCGTGCAGTACGTCGAAGTGATCGAGGGCGGCCTGCAGGGCGCGCCGGTGATGCCGCCCACCTACCTCGCGAAGCCCGACTTCCAGCCACCGCCCGAGATGCTGGAGAAAATCCGCTCCAACGTCGGCAAGGGCCACATCATCGGGCGGCTGATCGCGGACAACCAGAACGGCGCGCTGGTGGTGGGGGAACTGCTGGAGATCAACCCGCAGACGCTGGAAAAGCTCGACTACCCGGAGTTCGCCGCCAAGCTCGAGGCGCTGCGCCAGAAGTACGAGAACGGCAACATCACCATCCACATCATCGGCTTCGCCAAGGTGGTGGGCGACATCACCGACGCGGCGCTGGAGGTGGTCACCTTCTTCGGCATGGCGCTGATCCTCACCATCGTGCTGCTGTGGATGTACCTCGGCACGTTCCGTCTGGCACTGCTGCCGCTCGGCTGCTCGATCATCGCGGTGGTCTGGGAATTCGGCCTGCTCACTTTCGCCGGCTTCGGGCTGGACCCGTTCGCCATCCTGGTCCCGTTCCTGGTGCTCTCGGTCAGCGTCAGTCACGGCGTCCAGTACGCCAACGCCTGGGTGTCAGAGGTGGACGCCGGCCGCAGCAGTTACGATGCGTCGCTGGCGACCTTCCGGCGCCTCGCCATCCCCGGCACGGTCGCGCTGATCACCGACGTCGCGGGCTTCGCCACCATCTACCTGATCAACATCGACATCATCCAGGAGATGTCCATCAACGCCGCCTTCGGCGTCGCCGCGATCATCATCACCAACAAGATGCTGATGCCGATCTGGCTGACCTACGTGAAGATTCCGGACATGCGCAGCTTCCGCGAGAAGCAGATCCGGCGCGAGCACATGGGCGCCGGCCTGTGGCGCCAGGTCGCCAAGATCACCCTGCCGGTGCCGGCGCTGTGCACCTTCGCCGTCTGCGGGCTGCTGATGGTCTGGGGGCTGACGATGTATCCGCAGCTGCAGATCGGCGACGCCCAGGAAGGCGTGCCCGAATTGCGGCCCGATTCACGCTACAACCGCGACGCGCGCACCATCGTCAGCAACTTCGACATGGGCACCGACGTCATGACGGTGATCGCGGAGACCGAGCCGGATGCCTGCATCAGGTACCCCATCATGGAGGAGCTCGACCGCTTCGTCTGGCACATGCGCAACACCGAGGGCGTGGGTTCCGCCATGTCCCTGCTGACCACCGCCAGCACCATCTACAGCGGTCTCAACGACGGCCGGCTCAATGCCGAGATCGTGCCGCGGAACCGTTACGCGCTGGGCCAGATCACCAACATGGTGCCACCCTCTGCCGGCCTCAAGACCAACGACTGCTCGGCCCTCGCGATACTCATCTTCACCGAGGACCACAAGGCCGAGACCATCGAGCACATCGTCGGCGTGGTGAAGGACTTCAACGCGAACCATTCCTCGGGGCGCATCAATTTCCGGCTCGCATCCGGCAACGTCGGCGTCATGGCCGCGACCAACGAGGTGATCGAGGCGGAGGAACTGCCGGTGGTCGGCTGGGTCTACGTCGTCATCGTCCTCTTCCTCTGGCTCTCGTTCCGCACCGCCGCGGGTGTGCTCTGCGTGGTGCTGCCGCTGTCGCTGGTCTCGCTGATGTCGTACGGGCTGATGGCGCAACTGGGCATCGGCCTGAAGGTCGCGACGCTGCCGGTGGTGGCGCTGGCGGTCGGTATCGGCGTCGACTACGGCATCTACATCTACAGCACCATCGAGGAAGGCGTGAAGCGCGGGCTGTCGCTCAGGCTGGCCTACGAACGCACCCTGCACAAGACCGGCAAGGCGGTGATCTTCACCGGCATCGCACTGGGCGGCAGCGTCAGCACCTGGCTGATGTCGGGCCTGCAGTTCCAGGTCGACATGGGCATGCTGCTGGTGTTCATGTTCACCGCCAACATGTTCGGCGCCATCCTCGTCCTGCCGGCGCTGGCGCGCTTCCTGATGCAGGAGGGACGCGAGGAACTGCGTGGCGAGCGCAGTACCATCGACGAGGGCGAGGAAAAGCAGATTCTGCGCGAACTGCGCCGCCGTGGCGCTTTGAGGGACTGAACGATGCTCGGAAAATCCGGCCAGAGGAACATCCTGGAGATGTTGCAGGACCGCGAGACAGCGGCGGAGTATCTGACCGAAACGCTGGCGCGCCGCGAGGTGCCCGTGTTCGGACTGGCGCTGCGCAATACCATCGAGGCCCAGGGCGGCCTGCGCGAGGTCCTGCAGAAATCCACCCTCAGCCCGGAACGCATCGAGGACATCCTGCACGGGCGCCCGCTGCACGACCTCGAGGACGTGGTGCCCGTGCTGCAGGCGCTCGGCATGCACATCGTGATCGAGGCGCGCCGGCGCTGAGTGTGCCCGCCGGGGCACCGCCTTTGTCAGGCTGAAGCCTGACCCACCCAGGAACTGCGGGTCAGCCTCCAGGCTGACAACTTCCGGGCAGGATGCTTGCAAGCACAACGCGTTGCCGCAACAATTTCCTGCCACAGATGTCCACGATCAGGATTCAACATGCGCCGTTTACTGCTTTGCCTGCTGCTCACGCTTCCCGTACTCGCCCACGCCGACTGGCAGCTCAACGACAAGCTGTCGCGGCTCACGTTCATCTCCACCAAGGCGCACCACGTCGGCGAGGTGCACCGCTTCCAGCGTCTCAGCGGGGCGGTCAGCGGCGCCGGTGACGCCACCCTGGAGATCGACCTGGCCAGCGTGGATACCGGCATCGCCATCCGCGATGACCGCATGCGCGAAATGCTGTTCGAGACGAATCTCTACCCGCTGGCCACGCTGTCCACCAACGTCGCGCTCGAGGACCTGGAGAAGCTGCATTCCGGGCGCTCGGTCGCCAGCGCGCAGGAGATCACGGTGAACCTGCACGGCCAGCAGCAGGTAGTGACCACGGAGATGCTCATCACCCGTCTCACCCCGCACCGGTTCCTCGTCACCAGCACGCAGCCGGTCGTCATCCAGGCCAGCCAGTTCGGACTGGTGGCCGGCCTGGAGAAACTGCGCGAGATCGTCGGCCTCCCGGCCATCAGCCATGCCGTCCCGGTCAGCTTCCAGCTGGTGTTCGACAAGCAGATGCCGCAATAACCGCGGACACCCCCGGACACCCGTGTAGGGAAGGCTTCAGCCTTACAAAGCCAGCAGCACTGTCAGGCTGGACCCTGACCAGCAGCCGGCATTATCGCCGCAGGTTGGCCTGGATCTCTGCGACCAGCGCGGCGTACTTCTGCCGCGCCGCCTCGAACTCTGCCGGGCTGAGCAGTTCGACGAGTTCCTCGCGGGCCGGGTAGCGGTCCAGCTTCCCGTCGTGGAAGTAGGCGTACAGGTCATACCACGCCAGCGCCAGCACCAGGTCCTGCTCCACCCCCTCGCCGTACCGGATCATGTGCGCCACGGTGTACTGGGCGTTGTTGTGTCCGCCCATCGCCGCACGGTAATACCAGGAAAAGGCCACCGGGTAATCCCGGGGCAGCAGTTCGCCCTTGTAATGCAGGTCACCGAGGTGAAACATGGAGCGGGTGCTGCCGGCGGCGGCGGTATCCAGGCATTCCTGGTAACCCGCGTCGAAGTCGACCAGGTAACCGGACTGGTAACAGCGCTTCTCCGGCGTGTTGGTGGACCAGTACTCGAACAGGGCCCAGCGCGCGTCCCGCGGCGTGCAGGCCGTGACCAGCACCAGCGCGGCCAGCAATGCGCCGGCGCCCAGTCTCTGACCCGGCCAGCATGATATTTTTTCTTTGTTTTTCATTGATTTAAAAAACCCATCGGCACAACGACCGTTACCCGGGCGCGCTTCGGATCCCTTGAAATTCGCTGCAACGCCCTTAAAAAATCAGTGTCCAATACGATACAGCAAGTAGGGCCACTAGGATGGCGCACGCACCCGACCAGGCAGGAGGTGGATCATGAACGAGTCCGTACTGACGCTCAGCCTGTGCCGCTTCAGCGATGTCGGCGAGGAGGCCTGTTTCTTCTTCCAGCTGCCGGAGGAACCGATGATGGTGTTCCGCAAGTGCAGCGCCGACTCGGCGCGCTGCATCGACACCGGTACGCTGTACGTGTTCGCTTCCGACGTGCCGGTCGCACCGCAGCACATGCACTGAGCGCGTGGCCTGTAAGGCTGAAGCCTTACCCACGAGTAATATGCAGGTCAGACTTCCGTCTGACCCGTGCCCCCAGATCGAAAGGCTGAAGCCTTACCCACAAGTTAAATGTGGGTCAGACTTCCGTCTGACACCATCAGGAGTACATTCATGAGCAGTCCACTGGCGCAACCGCTGACACTGCCCTGCGGCCAGGTCATCCCCAACCGCATTCTGAAATCCGCCATGACCGAGGGCCTGGCCGGCCCGGATGGCAATGCCAACGAGCGGCACTGCCAGTTGTACCGGACCTGGTCCGAGGGCGGTACCGGTCTGCTGGTGACCGGCAACGTCATGGTCGACCACCGCTTCCTGGAGCGGCCCGGCAATATCGTCATCGAGGGCGGCCAGGGGCTGGCGCAGCTGCGCGCGCTGGCGCAGGCGGGTTCCGTGGGCGGCAACCGGTTCTGGATGCAGTTATCCCATCCCGGACGCCAGTGCAGTCGCGCCGTATCGGGTGAACCGCTGGCGCCCTCGCCGGTGCAGTTGAAGCTGATGGGCTATTTCGCGCGACCGCGCGCCATGACGGAGCAGGAGATCCACCGGGCCATCGCACAATACGCCGAAGCAGCCCGCACCGCGCAGCAGGCCGGCTTCACCGGCGTGCAGGTGCACGCGGCGCACGGCTACCTGCTGAGCCAGTTCCTCTCGCCCGTCACCAACCGGCGCAGCGACGACTGGGGCGGCCCGTTGCAGAACCGCGCCCGGCTGCTGCTGGAGGTGGTGCGCGCGGTACGCGGCGAGGTCGGCAGCGAATTCGCCGTCGCCATCAAGCTCAATTCTGCCGATTTCCAGAAAGGCGGCTTCTCGCTGGAAGACAGCATGCAGGTGGCGCGCTGGCTACAGGAGGAAGGCATCGACCTGCTGGAGATCTCCGGCGGCACCTACGAGCAGCTGCGCCTGCTCGGACGCACCGGTCACGAGGCGGACATCGAGGAACCGAAGCGGGAGAGCACGAAACGTCGCGAGGCCTATTTCCTGGAATACGCGCAGTCCATCCGCAACTGTATCGACATACCGCTCGCGGTGACCGGCGGCTTCCGGGACCGGACCGGCATGGAAGAGGCAGTGACGAAGGACGGTATCGACATGATCGGCCTGGCCCGGCCGCTGTGCGTGATTCCCGACCTGTCGCGCCAGCTGATCGAGCAGCGCATCGACCGCGCACCGGCTTACGAGGACGAACTGCGGCTCGGACCGGGCATCTTCGCCCCCAACAGCCGCATCGACCTGCTCAAGGCCGTCAACGCCCAGGGGATGGTGGCCTGGTTCTACCGGCAGATCATCCAGCTGGCGCGCGCTGAACCGCTGCGCCTGGAACTCGGCATGAGACGTGCGCTCGCCGAACACTTCATCGACGAGATCCGCAACGCCATCGCGCGCCGCCGGCTGTTACGAAACGGCCTCGCGGAGCCCGCCGGACTGGGGCACAAACCAGGGTAGACCGTCGCCGGAGGCCAGCCCCACGAACGGGACGTCGTACAGCGAACGCAGCAGCGCCGCGTTCAGGGTGGCGGCCGGTGCCCCGTCGGCCAGCGGCCGTCCCCCGCGCAGGGCCAGCAGGCGGCCGGCGTGGCGCGCCGCGAGGTTGACGTCGTGCAGGACGCAGAGCAGCGCGGCGCCCTGTGCCACGAGCGCCTGCAGGCGCCGCAGCGCCCACAGTTCGCCGGCCGGATCGAGGTGCGCGATGGGCTCGTCGAGCAGCAGCAGTGCCGGCTGGCCACGCTGCAGCCGGGGCCACACCTGCGCCACGCTGCGCGCCAGGTGCACCCGCCGCTGCTCGCCGCCGGAAAGCGCATTGCACGGCCGGTCCCAGAATGCATCCAGTTCCCAGTCGCTGCGGATGGCCGCGAGCACCGCGCCGCGTTCGGCCACCGGCAGTTGCCAGCAGGCCAGCGCGATCACCTCGGACACGCGGTAATCCCAGGCCAGTTCCACCCGTTGCGGCAGCCAGCAGCGCCGATCCGCGAGTTCGCGCACCGGCCATTGCGCCAGTGCCCTGCCTTCGATGCGCACCTCGCCGGCACGTGGCCGCACGACACCGCCGGCGACCGCCTGCAGCAGGGTCGACTTGCCCGCGCCGTTGGGCCCGATCACGGCGCAGAACTCGCCGGCCCGCAGCACCAGCGAATCCAGCGCCAGGATGGTCCGTCCGCCGGCATCGACCTGCAGCGCCCCGGCTTCCAGCATCAGTCAGCGCCCCCGCGCACACGGCCCCGCGCGATCAGCCAGATGAAGCAGGGCCCGCCGAGCAGGGTGGTCAGCAGGCCGACCGGCAGTTCCGCGGGATAGACGAGGTAACGGGAGAGGAGATCCGCCACCCCCAGCAGCAATGCCCCGCCCAGCATGCACGCGGGGAGCAGCAAACGGTGGTCCGGCCCGACGAGGCGGCGCACGAAATGCGGCACCAGCAGGCCGACGAAGGCGATCACGCCGGCGATGGCCACGCCCGCCCCCACGCCCAGCGCCACCGCCAGTACCAGCACGCGTTTCAGGCGCGGCACGTCCACGCCGATGCGCAGCGCCTCCTGCTCGCCCAGCGCCAGCACGTCCAGCTGCGGCCGGACCGGCCAGAGCATGACCAGCGCCAGGGCCATGATGACCAGCGCCGGGGCCGTTTCCCGCCAGCCCACGCCGGCGAAGCTGCCCATGGACCAGAACACCATGCCACGCAGTTCCGGCGTCGGCGCGAGGTAGGTGAGCAAACCCACCAGCGCGCCGGCCATCAGGTTCACCGCCATGCCGACCAGCAGCACGGTGGCGATGTCGACCTGGCCGTTGCGGAACGAGAGGAACAGCACCAGCACCACGGCGCCGACGCCACCGGCGAACGCGATGAGTGGCAATGCCGAAATGATGAGTGCGCCGCCGGCGCCGAGCAGGCCGGCCAGCGCCAGCGCGCACACCGCAGCCAGCGCGGCACCGGCGGAGACACCCAGCAGCGCCGGTTCCGCCAGCGGATTGCGCAGCAGCGCCTGCAGGGCGACACCGCCCGCCGCCAGCGATGCGCCGACGCAGCCGGCGGCGAGCCAGCGCGGAATCCGGATGGAATACAGGATGGTATCGTGCAGCGCGGGATCCAGCGGCAGGCCGGCGAAAAGGCTCACAACGGACCACGCGACCAGCAGTACCGACAACAGCGGGATCACGCCCACCGCGCGCGCCCTCGCGCTGGTCCATACTGCCGTCATGCCAACCGCCCGCTGCACGCCCCGCCGGCCGCTGAGAATATCACGGGCGGCCGACCGTGATATCTTGCCGGGCATGGCCGTACTACCGACCGAGTCTCTCCGCCACGGCGCCGCCCGCCCCGCACTGGTCGCCTGTGTGCTGCTGCTCGCAGCCTGCGCCGCCAAGACGCCACCGTCGCCACGCGATGCCTGCCTGCAGTCATGGTCCGGGTTCCGGGCCACCGTGCGCGCGCAGGGTGTCGCCGATGCGCAATACAGCGTCGTCCCGGGCTACCCGTTCCTGCGCGTGAACCGGCTGCTTGCGGCGCTGGCCGATACGCCCGGCGCCAGCCAGCGGCCGCCGGAACAACTGCACGACTGGCTGCAGGCCGCCTTCCGGTTCGGCAGCGAGGCGGCCGGCATCGAGTGGCGCAACCTCCCCGCACCCGCCCGCCAGCGCCCGCGCGCGGCGGACGGCACGGCGCAGACGCTGGACGGCCTCCTCCACTGTGCAACGGTCTATTTCCAGGACCATCCGGACGCCACCGCCCTCGCCCGCGTCGCCATGCAGCGCGCCGAAGTACCGGATGCCTACAGCACGCTGGCCCGCGTGGGTGGTTACGCGGTGGCCCGGCACCTGGCGCTGATGGGGGTCAGCGACCTGCACGAGGAGATCCGGCAGCGGATCGGACGGGCCGACCGCGCGGCACGGAAACTGGTTGTCACCGGTCCGGCGCAGCCACGCAGCCTCACACGCGCGCAGGTGGCGGAGTTGCTGCAGCGCGGCCGCCAGCGCAGCGCGCTCGGCCTGCACCACTTCGAGCAGGAGGAAACGAACCAGCTCTTCGCCCATTTCGCACCGGTGCTGCGGCTCGGCTCCGCAACCGCCAGCGACCTGGTCGGCGAGGTGGCCTGGAACCCGGGGAACGACCTGGAAGTGCGCGTCGGCGCGCCCACCGCCTACCACCTGCTTTCTCACACGCGCTGGCGCGGGCAGATCCTCGCGCAGTTGAACTACGTGTTCTGGTTTCCGCGCCGGCCGGAACGCAGCATGCTGGATCCCTACGCCGGCAAGCTGGACGGGCTGATCTGGCGCGTCACCCTGCTCCCCGACGGCAGCGTGCTGGCCTATGACAGCATCCACCCCTGTGGCTGTTATCACACGCTCTACCTGCCGGCCACGGACCTGCAGGCGCGCGAACCCGGATTCATGGAGGAACCGGTGCTGGTCTACCCGGAACGGCTGCCGGACGCCTACGGCCAGCGTCTGCAGCTGCAGATCAGCGCCATCGACCACCACGTGATCGGCATCCGCGGCGTCGACCCGCAGGCGGTACTGGGCAAGCGGCCCTACAAGTTCCTGCCCTACCGGGCGCTGCGTTCACTGGTGCGCCGTGACGGCACCCACGCCAGCATGTTCGCCGAGGACGGCCTGGTACCCGGCACCAAGCGCGGCGAACGCGCCTACCTGTGGCCGCTCGGGGTGATCTCGCCCGGCCAGATGCGGCAGTGGGGACACCACGCCACCGCGTTCGTCGGCCGGCGCCACTTCGATGACGCCGACCTGCTGGAGACGCTGCTGGCCGCGGCGGCGCGGGGGCGTCAGACCGGCGTGGCGGCGCCCCAGTAGTTGTAGCCCAGCGATTTCGGCCACGAGATGTACCCGGTGTTCAGTTCCGCCAGCGTGAAGCCGGCGGCGCGGATTTCCTCGTCGATGTGCCGGTTCATGTTGCAGCCCCCGGCAATCCGGCTCCAGGCCGGGTTGAGGCGGTCCTGCCAGCGACGCACGTCGGCATCCGGCGCCGCACCGTGCTCGGTGAAGAGCATCCGGCCGTCCGGCCGCAGCACCCGGCGGACCTGCGCCAGGGCGGCCTGCAGGTCCGGGATGGTGCACATCGTGTAGGTGATCACCACGGTATCGACGCTGTGGTCCTCCAGGGGGATCTCCTCGCCGCGCAGGCCGATCAGTTCAGCGTCCAGGCCGGAGGCCCGCAGGGCCTTGCGCAGCTTGACCCGCATGCCCTCCTCCGGCTCCAGCAACACCAGCCCGGACAACTGCTCGGCCCGGTAATGAGGCAGGTTCAGGCCGCTGCCCGCGCCGACCTCCAGCACCCGGCCGCGGGCCCCGGGCACCACCAGGCTGCGCTGCTGGCGGAACTCCTTCAGGCCGCAGGCACAGTGCAGCAGGTGGGGCAGGACATACCGGTTGTACAAGGACATCGCGTTCCCTCCCGGGCAGGAATCTCCGCATGATATTCCCGCCCTGCCACGATTGCATGTCCGGGTGCTGGGCGCCTACCCTTGCACCGTTACCCGGCATCTGGAGCGAATGAAATGGGCGAATCAGGCGGACGCACGATCATCATCACCGGGGCATCGTCCGGCATCGGCGCGGCGGCGGCGCGGCGCTTCGCGGCGGACGGCGGGAACGTGGTGCTGGTGGCGCGCTCGGAGGACCTCTTGCGGGAACTCGCCACGGAACTGGCGGAGACCGGCGGACAGGCGCTCGCCTGCCCGGCGGACGTCTGCGACACGGCGGCCCTGCGCGGCGTGCTCGCAGCGACGATGCAGCGCTTCGGCGGCATCGACGTACTGGTGAACAACGCCGGCTTTAACGCGCGCGGCGCGGTGGGCGAGGTGGCGGTCGAGGACATGCAGCGCATCATCGACGTGAACCTGCGGGCGCCGGTCACCTTCACCGCGCTGGCGCTGCCCCACCTGCGCGAATCGCGCCGCGCCAACATCATCAACGTCGCCTCCATCGCCGGCCGCGTGCCGCTGCCCGACGAGGCGACCTACTCCGCCACCAAGTTCGGCCTGCGCAGTTTCAGCCTCGCCATGGCGGAGGAGGTGCGCGGCAGCAACGTCTCGGTATCCGTTGTCTCCCCCGGGCCGGTGGAGACCGACTTCATCCTCACCGATCCGGATTCCGTGCCCGACCTGGTGTTCTCCCAGCCGATGTCGACGGCGGAGCAGATCGCCGATCTGATCTTCGAGTGTGCCCGCGACGGGCGGGCCGAGCGGGTCCGGCCGGCGGTATCCGGCAAGCTGGCAACCTTTTCCTACCTGTTCCCGGCGCTGGGCCGGACCGTGCGGCCGCTGCTGGAACGCAAGGGGCACCGCGAGAAGCAGAAATACCTGCGCAACCGGCAGGCCGGCTGAGCGGGCGCCGGATCGAACAATCCGGCTCGAAACTGTTTCGGTTTCCATGGTGACGCACCTGTCCGCATTTGCTAAGTTGCTTAGTTCATAAATCAGACAGAGAACCGCGGTCCGTCCCCATGACGCCCCGGGCGACTCCCGGGCCGCGGCCCACCACGAAGCGGAGGAACCCCATGGCCCAGGCAAGCACGGCCGCCAACGTCACCGAACTACCCGACCTGCAGCGCATCAAGGATGTGTTCGCACGGCAGCAGAAGCAGGCCATCCGCCTGCGCCAGTCCACCGCCGCGGAGCGCATCGCCAAGATCGAGCGGCTCAAGCAGGCGGTGGAGGACCACCGCGACGAGATCCGCGAGGCCTGTCACAGGGACTTCCGCAAGACCGAGGTGGAAACCGATCTCAACGAGATCCTGACCATCCTCTCCGAGTGCAACGACGCGATCCGCCACGTGCGCAAGTGGATGCGGCCCAAGCGCGTCATGCCGACGCAGCTCATGATGGGCACCTCGGCCTGGATTCAGCCGCAGCCCAAGGGCACCTCGCTGATCATCGCGCCGTGGAACTTCCCCTTCACGCTGATGTTCGGTCCGCTGGTCTCCGCCCTCGCAGCCGGCTGCACCGCGATCCTGAAACCCTCGGAGATGACCCCCCACTCGTCCGCGCTGATGGCGCGCATCGTCCGCGAGATCTTCCCGGAGGACGAGGTGGCGCTGTTCGAGGGTGACGCCCGCACCTCGACCGCGCTGCTGGAGCAGCCGTTCGATCACATCTTCTTCACCGGCGCGCCGGCGATCGGCAAGATCGTCATGGAAGCGGCGGCAAAGAACCTCACCTCGGTGACGCTGGAACTGGGCGGCAAGTCGCCGACCATCATCGACAAGACCGCCAACATCGACCTGGCGGCGCGCAACATCATGTTCGGCAAGCTGACCAACTCCGGACAGATCTGCATCGCGCCGGACTACCTGTTCATCCACGAGTCGGTGAAGGACCAGTTCGTGGCGCGCTGCATCGAGGTGATCCAGGAACGTTACGGCGACACCGCCGATGCGCAGGCCATGTCACCCAACTTCACCCACATCGTCAACGAACGGCATACCCGGCGCATCAGCGCCCTGCTGGATGACGCCGTCAAGCGCGGCGCGCGGGTGATCACCGGGGGCGAAGTACGCGAGAACGAGTCCTTCATCCAGCCGACGCTGATCGACAACATTCCCGCGGAGGCGGATATTCTCCACGAGGAGATCTTCGGACCGGTGTTCCCGATCATGACCTTCCGGGAACTCGACGAGGTGATCGGTTACATCAACGAGCGGCCCAAACCACTGGCGCTGTACCTGTGGAGCGAGAACGACGACAACGTGCGCCGTGTGATGGAGGAGACCACGTCCGGCGGCGCCTGCATCAACCACACGCTGGTGCACTTCCTGCACGCGCGCCTGCCCTTCGGCGGCGTGAACAACAGCGGCATCGGCGCCGCGCACGGCGAGTTCGGATTCCGGGAGTTCTCGCACATGCGGGGCGTGGTGAAGACGCGCTTCATGATGGCGCGCATGCTGTTCCCGCCCTACAACGCGTTCAAGCTGCTGTTCATCCGTCTTTCGAAGTATTTCGTCTGAGCGGACGGCAGGGAACCACGGTCGCGGCTGGCACCAGCCGCGAAGCAGGGAGGCCGCGGCGGTTGTCGCGGCCTTTCCCGTCCTGCTGCGGGAATCTCAGCTGCGCACGCAGTTGCGGGTGCGCTTGGCCAGGTACAGGTTCTCGTCGGCTTTCTGGATGAGATCGGTGGTGCCGGAATCCGCGTCCGGCACCACCACGGCGATGCCGGCGCTGATCGTGACCCGGCCGTGACCGGCCGACCCCTCGTGTGGAATGTTCAGATTGTAGAGCGTCTCCCGGACCGCTTCCGCCACACTGACGGCGGCGGAACGCTCGGCGCCGGAAATCATGATGACGAACTCCTCGCCGCCGTAGCGGGCCACGAAGTCCGAGGCACGATGCGCCTGCCGGCTGAGCACGTCGGCGACCTGCCGCAGGCAGTCGTCCCCGGCGAGGTGGCCGTAATGGTCGTTGTAGGCCTTGAAGTGGTCGATGTCGAAGAGGACGAAGGCCAGGCTGCTGCCTTCGCGGCGGCACCGGTTCCATTCCACTTCCAGGCGTTCGTCCAGGGCCCGGCGGTTGTGCACCCCGGTGAGCCCGTCGCGCTGCGAAAGCAGGGTCAGTTTGTCGTTTGCCTCGCGCAGCTTCTTGCGTTCCTCTGCAAGCTGCCGGAGCGCGCTCTGCAGTTGCCGCACCAGCACGTCGCGCTCTTCGTCGCGCACGGAACGCTCGGTGATGTCGCGCGAGATCGCCATGATGCCGACGACCTGCCCGTTCTGCCCGAAGTAGGGCATCTTGATCGTGTCCAGGCGCATCGTACGGCCGTCCGCGGCGACGAACCACTCCTCGTTCCGGTTGGCCTCCCCGCTATCGAACAGCTTGTCGTCCATTTCCTTGTAGACGTCGGCGATCTCCTTCGGGTACAGGTCGTGGGCGGTCTTGCCGATGATCTCCTCTTCCCGCTGCCCGGACGCCTCGCAGAACGCCTTGTTGACGAGGGTCACGCGGTAGGCGCGGTCCTTGACGAAGATCAGGTCCGGGATGGCGTCGATGAGGGTCTGCAGGAACCGGTACTGCTGCCGCAGCGCCCGCTCGGCCAGTTCCGCCCGCGACATCGCCGGGGGTTCCGACGCAACCGGATCCAGCGCCGACTTGGGCAGCAGGTCATCGGACATGGGCTGGCTCACTGCGGCGGACTCCCGATCCGGATTTACTTCAGGCATTTACGGCGCGCTCCCGGCCCGGAATGCCGGCGGAACCTGCGCATGACGTGCCAACTTCCTGAATGTAACCTCACCTGTAACAAGGTACAACCGGCCCGGACCTGCCGGATTCCGTCGCCCACGGCGGCATTTTCATCACCCGCGTGCGCCGGGCGCGGGAGACGCTAGAATGGATGCCATTCGTGAATGGATGCACCGGGCGGTACGTTTTGCCAGGAAATCATCTGCAGTCCGGCGCCGTCGGCACCCTGTTCCTCGTCCCGCTGGCGCTGGTGGGCGCGCTGACGCTGCTGCTGGTGACGCTCGGCGTGGTGTACTGGGAGGGCCGCGCGCCGGTCACCGACCCGCCCGGCGACAGCCCGGGCCGGCCGCAGGTCACGCTCACCGCCGGGTCTGCGCCGCATGAACTCCCCGCGGCGCTGCAGGCGGACTACGACCGCAGTTGCCGGGTCTGCCACGACACCCCCGGTACCGGCGCCCCCCGCGCCGGTGACCTGGCGGCCTGGCAGCCACGGCTGGCACAAGGCCTCGACGCACTCCTCGAACACACGGTGTCCGGCTTCCAGGGCATGCCGCCCATGGGCATGTGCATGCACTGCTCGCGCGGAACCTTCATCGCATTCATCCAGTACATGGGCCAGTTCCGTGCCGCGGAGGACTGCCCGCCATGATGAACCGCCGCCGTTTCCTGCACGCGCTCGGGCTGGCCGCCGCGGGCAGTGCGCTGCCCGGCGCGGCGCTCGCGCAGTGCCTGGCCGACCCGCCGCTGCAGTGGCGCAACTGGTCCGGCAACCAGCGCTGCTCGCCACGCGAGCGCTTTGCCCCCGCCGGCGAGCGGGAACTGGCGGACTGGCTGGCGCGCACGGCCGGCCCGGTACGCCCGGTCGGTTCCGGCCACTCCTTCTCGGCGCTGGTGCCCACCGACGGCTCCCTGCTGTCGCTGGGCCGCTTGTCCGGCCTGTTGCGCCATGACCCCGCCACCCACACCGCGACCTTCGGCGCCGGCACCCTGCTCTCCCAGACCGGGCCGGCCCTGCAGCGGGTGGGACTGGGCCTGAGGAACATGTCCGACATCGACTACCAGGCGCTGGGCGGCCTGCTGGCGACCTCCACGCACGGCACCGGCATCCGCTTCGGTTCCATGTCCACCGACATCGTGGCCCTGAAACTGGTGACCCCCGCCGGCGCGATCATCGAGATCGACCGCGCGCGCACGCCGGCCCTGTTCCACGCGGCGCGGGTGTCGCTGGGCGCGCTGGGCGTGATGAGCGAGGTGACCCTGCAGTGCCAGCCTGCCTTCCGGCTGCGCGAGCACTTCGAACTGCGCCGCACGGAGGAATTTCTCGAACAGGTCGACGAACTGGTGCGCGACAACGACCACTGGGAGATGCTGCCGCTCATCCACAGCGATTACGCCGCCGGGGTCTGGCTCAACGAGACCGACGAGCCGGCCACCGACCTCGGCGACGAGGCGGAGGAAGGCGGCAACGAGTTCGTGGAGCTCATACGCATGCTGCACAAGTACGGTTCGGACTTTCCGGCCATCCGCCGCGGCATCATGAACGCGGTTGCAGGCAACGTGAGTTTCGGGGACCGCATCGGCAACTCCTACGAGATCTTCGCCAACGTGCGCAGCGTCCGCTTCAACGAGATGGAATACCAGGTGCCTGCGGAAGCCGGCCCCGCCTGCCTGCGCGAGATCCTGCACACCATCCACAGCCGCAACCTGCCGGTGTGGATGCCCATGGAATACCGCTACGTGAAGGGCGACGACATCTGGATCAGCCAGTTCCAGGGGCGCGACAGCGCGTCCATCTCCGTGCACCAGCACTTCGAGATGGATCACCACAACTACTTCTCGGTCATCGAGCCGATCTTCTGGAAATATGACGGCCGCCCGCACTGGGGCAAGTACCACACGCTGAACGCGCGCCAGCTACGGCGCCTGTACCCGCATTTCGATGACTTCCTGGAAGTGCGTGAGCAGCTCGACCCGCAGGGCAAGATGCTCAACGCGCACCTGCGCAGCGTGCTCGGGGTGTAGCCTTTGCGGAACCTTGCGGTTCAGAAGTTGCAGGTGGCGCGGGCATCGACGCAGCGTCCACCCTGGCCCGTGGACCGGCAATCAGCCCTTGCGGGAGGCCGGCCTTCTGGTGGTCCGCAAGATGGCGGCCGGAGCCGGCCCGGACGCGCCCGCGATGTTGCCCGGGATACGCATTGTCGTTCTCTTCGGCGGTCGATGCCTGGAGCGGGTTCGGGCGTTATAGTTGAAGAATCCGCAGTTGCCTCGGAAGACCCCGGTTGAAGATACCCGTACTGGCAGTCGATGACACGCGGGCAAACCTGGTCGCGCTGCGCACCGTGCTCCAGAAGCTGCCCATCGAACTGGACGAGGCGGACAGCGCCAATGCCGGCCTGTCGATGCTGCTCGAGAAGGACTACGCGCTGGCACTGATCGACGTCCAGATGCCCGGCATGGATGGCTTCGAGATGGTGGAGCTGATGCGCGGGTCACTGCAGACCGCGCACGTTCCCGTCATCTTCATCACTGCCGGTGGCGGCGACCATGACCGGCTGGTGCGTGGCTACGGCGCCGGCGCGGTGGATTACATCACCAAGCCCTACGAACCCGCCTTCCTGATCAGCAAGGTGCGGGTGTTCGCGGACCTGTACCGGACCCGCATGGAACTGCAGGCCGCGTTGCAGCGGGAGAAGGAGGCCAATGCCGACCTCAGCCGCTTTGCCGCGGTCGCCTCGCACGATCTGCGCTCGCCGCTGGGCAAGACGCAACGCATGCTGGGCCTGATCCGCAGGAAGTACGACAGCCAGCTGACCGATCCTGCGCTGCGCGATCACCTGCAACGGCTGGAAGGTACGCTGAGCGACATGAATGCGCTCGTGGATGCCCTGTACAACCTCTACGGCGTCGCCTCAGGGGAGATCCGGCGCGAGGCGCTGGACACCAACGAGGTGATCGACAGCGCCTGTGCGCTCCTCTCCGACGACATCGCCGCCAGTGGCGCCAGGATCGACCACCCCGCCCTGCCCGCCGTGCTCGGCAATTCCGACCTGCTCCGGCAGCTGTTCCAGAACCTGCTCGGCAACGCCATCAAGTACGCGCGCGAGGGCGAGACGCCCTGGGTGGAGATCACGTCGCGACCGGCCGAGGACGCCGACCGGGTTGTGCTGGAGATCCGCGATCACGGCGAGGGCTTCGACGCCGATGCCGGCAGCTCGATCTTCGCGCCGTTCGCGCGCCTGGATCACACGCGGAAAATCGAGGGGCTCGGCATCGGCCTGGCGACCGTCCGCAAGATCGTCGAGGCCCACGAGGGCGAGATCTCCGCCACCGGCAAGCAGGGAGAAGGCGCGGTATTCACGCTGGTGCTCCCGGCGGCGCCCGAAGCGCAACGGCCGGGCGAGTCCTGATCCGCAGGAGTAGCCGGGCCGGCGCCACGCGCAGGCGTGGCGCCGGCTGCGATCAGTTCCTCAATCGACCTGGATACGGACCGGCCGGCCCCGGGCGGGTGATTTCTTGGGGAGCGTCAGACTCAGTACGCCGTCGCTGAACGCCACGGCGGCTTTCGATTCATCCACGTCCTGTCCCAGGTTGAAGCGGCGCAGGAACCCCCCGTAGTGTCGTTCCCGGCGAATGACGCGGCCCTCCCGCTTCTCCTCGGACTCCTCTTTCGTCTCCGCCTTGATGCTGAGCACCCCTTCATGCACGGACACCTCGATGTCCTCCTTCCGGACGCCGGGGAGATCCACCTTCATGAGGTAGTTGTCATCCTTTTCCTCGATGTCCACGCGGGGCATCGCCAGGGCTTCGTTGTCCTCCCTGGTCAGTCGCAGCGGGCGGAAGAAATCCGAGAAGAGTCCGTCCCATTCGGTGTAGGGGTCCAGCGGATGGCCGGTACCCGGATTGCGTTTGATCAGGCTCATTGCATGCACTCCGTTTCATCGATCGTGGGGATCGCCCCACCCGGTGCATCCATTTTCACGCCCCTGCCCGCACGTCTCATTGATTCAGGTCAAACGGACTGAAGGTGTTTGCTCACTGGAATCGATGGAAGTACTGGACGCCGACGAAGTGGAGTTTCTGCGGTGATGGCTCCCGGATCACGGTGCCGTCGGAGTAACTGCCGGTCCCGCCCGGGCCCCACCCGCCCCAGGTCACGTCATCCGTGCTGTATTGATCGTAGATGTAGTCGAAGCGGATGCCGGAGTTCTCCTCCAGCGTGTAGTTCCCGAACAGGTTGAGCCGCGCCTGCCGCGTGGTGGCCACCGGCAGCTGCGACGGGACCGGAACCCCGCTCAGGCTTTCCTGGTTCCACCGGTCCTCCACTTCCGAGTAACTGAGATCCACGCCGGCTTCCAGCCGCGCATGGAGCCTGCCACGCAGACCCGCGCCATAGGAATCGCCCTCGTTGCTGGAAGTATCGTACGCGACGCCGGGTATGGCGTTCTCCCAGCGGTACTCGTTGCGGTTGTACCACAGGCTGCCCTGCCAGTTCTCGCTGAAGCGATACCCGGCATCCAGCGCAAACACCCGCTGCTCGCCCCGTCGCGGACCGCCGCCGGAACCATCCCGGTCCCCGTCGTAGCGGTCACTGATCTCGTCCACGTAGACCTGCAGCGAAAGCGGGTCGGTCGGAAACCAGTTGAGCGACACGCGGACCTTGTCCCGTTGCCGGTCCGCGTAGTGCAGCGGAGCAAACACGTTGCTGCCGGCGGCATTCGAATTGAAGAGGATGTTCTGTCTGAAATCCGATCCGAAGCGGTCGGCATGGGCGTAGGAGATACCGCCCGTCAGGGTGTCGGACATCGTGCGGCGCAGCGCCGCGGTGTACGTCATCTCCTCGGTCGTATCGCGATGGCTGACCGACCGGTACGTGAAGGTATTGCGCTCCTTTTTCTCGTACTGCACTTCGCCGATCGCCCTGACCCCCCCGGGCAGGCCGTAACTGGCCTCCAGCTTGCCGTGCGTGGTCTCGATGTCACGCGGTTCGTTGAAGCCATCCCAGGTGTTGTTGGCTCCGGCCGGCACGATGTACTGCACGACGGGTGTCCGGTCGTCCCGGTCCTCGTAACGGAGATTGCCGGTGATGGACAGGTTCGGCATCGGCCGGGCCGAAATGCCGGCCTGCAGCAGGGTGGTCTCGATCCTGCCGCCGAGGTCGGTACGGCCCGAGACCGAGGGCAGGATGAAGGTATCGTCCTGCGTTGCCAGCGTGTACGCGGCCTTGAACGTGCCCCGTACCGCCGGACTGAAGGAATACCCGCCCGACACGTGCACCTGGTGCGACTCGTTGTCGGGGGGGAGCGCGAGCGGGCTGAGCGCCAGCAGGTTGGCGTCGCCGTAATCCCAGGTCAATGCCTTTGGATCGTTGCGGAACATGGTGCCGTAGTACCCACCCGCGAACTGGAATTTCCTGTCGGTGTAGCGAAAGGTGCCTTCAATCAAAGAAATCGTGGAATCGAGGGGCTCTGGCGTGAAGTTGAACCGGTTTCCGCCGGGCGTGCCTACTCCGAAAATCCGCTCGCCCTTTTTTTCCTCGTTACGGAAGTCGAAACTGAAGCCCCACTTGCTGCTGGCCAGGCTGTTCAGGGTCAGCCCCAGGTCGAGCCGCTTGCGCTTGCTCTCGAATTCCACTTCGGAAGCTGCTCCGGCGGTGGACAGGTTCGGACCGCCAATGCCCACCACGCCGGTGGTGACCGTCAACGGCTCGAAACGGGGAATCTCGTTGTACTCCAGGTAGTAACTCCAGCTGCCCTGGCGCTCCTGCTCGATGCGGATCTCACGGCTGTCGAGGCCCGCGTTGCGTACTCTCAATCGCAGCCAGCTGCCCGAATCGTCCTCGCGCCGGTTGATGTCCGCGTCGAGGAGCAGGTATTCGCCCTGCTCGTTGAGGCCGGTGTACTTGCCGAAATTCCCGTTGTCGGAATCCACGTGGCCACCCCCGATTTCCACGCGGCTGTCCGGCGCCCGGAGCGCGCTGACCTCGTCCGTCGAACCGTCGGCACGGACGGTCGCCACCGACACCGCGACGGCGGCGGAAACCGTTGCCAGACGCAACCCTGCAATGCCGAGCCCGTTCATGTCTGCCCTCCTGTCAGTCGGCTTCGTCAGCGACGCAGGCCGCGCGTGTTGCTGAGGTCCTGCGGATTGTTGCTGCCATGAATCTGGGTGTGGCAGTTCATGCACCCGCGCGCCTCGAAATTGGCGCCGGTACTGCCTATCCCCAGCTGCGCGAGGCGTGCCCGGTGGCCGGTCGGTTCGTGGCAGGACTGGCACAGGAAAGGTGAACGGATCTTCAGCAGGCTGGGCAGGGTGGTGCCGTGCGGGTTATGGCAGATCGAGCAGTCTTCCTGCACCGGCTGGTGGGAGCGCACGAACGGCCCGCGCTTCTCCATGTGGCACTGGTAGCAGGTGTCGTTCACGCTGTCGCGCACCATGTTCTTCGGACCGGCCGACCCGTGTGGATTGTGGCAGTCGGAACAGGCAACCTTGCCTTCCAGTATGGGATGACGATGCGGCCGGCTGATCTGGGCGCGCTGTTCCTTGTGGCAGTTCAGGCACACCGCGGCCTGGGTTGTCTTGTCACGCACCGGGTCATGCTGCGCGTGGACCTGGTGACACGAGGTACACGTCGTGTCCCTGCCGGCATGCATGCTCAGGGACCAGTGCATGCGTTTCCCGCCCTCGTGACAGGAAAGGCAGGCCGCATCCTGGCTGTGCGAGGCCGTCGGCGAGCCGCGGCCAAACAGGATGTCCGGCCTGGGCCGCTCGATCGCGTCGCGCGGCTTCCTGACGTGTGTTTCGCTGACCCCATGACAACTGGTACAGGTTGGCGTGCGCGCATCGGCACCGGTACCGTGCGGCGTCTTGCCGATCGCCAGAACCGGAAACTCACTGCCTTCGTTGTGGCACCGGGTGCAGGCCGCATCCCCCTTGAGTACGAGATCCGGACGCTTGTTGTCCTGCGCTGAAACCGGCGGACTGAACCAGGTGGCAAGAACCAGAAAGGTCGCACAGAAGATACCGAAATGTTCCCTGAGCCTCATCGAGCCGCCCTCCTCATGGCGCCATACCGGCCCGGCGCGCTGACTTCCACCGCCCCTACTCGCCGCTCACCAGCAACTCGCGCGGTCCCGGACCACCCTGTGGTTCCCGGTGCGCGATGCCGAAATGACAATCAATGCACGTAAGATTCTCGGACTGCATGCGGGCATGCCGCTTCTGTGCCCGCGCCGACTGCAGCTCCGTGCTCATCGCGCTGGCATGGTGACAATTGCGGCACTCCAGCGAATCGGTCTTCTTCATGCGGATCCACACCCGTTTCGCCATCTCGTAACGATGCGCCTCGTACTTCTCCGGGGTGTCGATGACGCCGCGGAAATGTCCGACCAGCTCGAATGTCGCGTGAAACTTGCGGATGAGCATCGGTATGGGCTCACGGGGAACGTGGCAGTCCGAGCAGACAGCGCGCACGCCGGAACGGTTCTGATCGTGAATGGTGCCCTTGAATTCCGCATAGGCGTTGTCGCGCATCTCGTGACAGGAAATACAGAAACTCTCGGTGTTGGTCCAGGCAAGGCCGGCAGCGCCCGCCGCCATCAGGATCCCGCCCACGAACAGCGCGACCATGGCGCCGCCGATGATCAGCGTCGTGCGCGCGCATCTCTCGCACCGGTTGCGCAGCCGTTCCCAGGCCCTGAACACGTGATGATGCTCCTGGCGATCCGCGGCTCAAAGAGACAGGATCCAGCGCACCACGTTTGCAACCTCGCCGGGGTCCTGGGTCTTCAGGCCATCGTGCCGTTCCTCCTCGCCGAAAATCTCGACCATCGGGTTGGTGGTGAGATGCGTCTGCAGCTTCTTCTCCGCGTCGGCATCGCCCGCGTATTTCTTCGCAATCGTCGCCAGCGCGGGAGCATCCTTCTCGTTGGTCAGCGAGTGGCATGTGAAGCAACCGCTCTTCCTGGCGAGCGCCTCGGCCGCGGCCGCGTCAACATCGGCCGCGCGCGTTCCGTGGCTCGCGGAAAGTGCCAGGGCAGAGACGAGCATGGCGGCATACAGCTTCATGTCAGATACTCCAGTTGAACCGTGGCCGGCCGCGAAAACGCGGCCGCGGGGCGACTCCGGCCGGGCGTCACGCCGCCCCGGCGCAAACCCTGCCTCCCCTTGAATCAACAATTTAACGTAAGAAAAAACCGCTACTCTTGACCCTGATCAAGCGGGTGGGGGGAATACCAGCCACCTCAGCCAAACCGGTCCAGCACCACGTTTTCTTCTTCAACACCCAGTTCCTCGAGCATGTCACAGCACGCATCCACCATCGGTGGCGGACCACACAGGTAGAACTCGACGTTCTCGGGCGCCTCGTGCGAAGCCAGGTAATCGTCCAGCGCGACCTGGTGGATGTATCCCACGGGGCCCTGCCAGTCATCCGCCGGCTGCGGATCGGACAAGGCCAGTGTCCAGGCAAAATTGTCATGCGCCCGGGCCAGCTGCTCGAAGGTGTCGATGTAGAACGCCTCGCGCCTGCTGCGGGCGCCGTAATAGAAACGCATGCTCCTGCGGGTTTTCACCCGCAACAGCTGGTCCATGATCATGGACCGGATCGGCGCCATGCCGGCGCCGCCACCGATGAACACCATTTCCGCCTTCGAATCCCGGACCCGCATGTCGCCAAATGGCCCGGACACGGTCACCTCGTCCCCGGCTTTCAGGCCGAAAATGTAGGAGGAGACGATGCCGGGCGGCACCCGGGGCCGTTCCGGCGGCGGCGTGGCGACGCGCACGTTCAGCATGATTCTGCCGCGCTCCAGCGGCGCATTGGCCAGCGAGTAGGAGCGCATTGCCGGAACCCCTGTTTCGGCCTGTAAATGCCAGGAATTCGTCTCATCCCATCGGTTGCGGTACGCCGCCGGAATTTCCAGGTCGCGGTAAGACAGCCGGTACGGCGGGCATTCGACCTGTATGTACGCGCCGGCCTCGAACCTGAAATCCTGTTCTTCCGGGACAGCCAGCACCAGTTCCTTGATGAAAGCGGCGACGTTCCGGTTCGAGACGACCCTGCAGCGAAAACTGCGGGTGGACAGGCAGTACTCGGGCAGGGCGACCGTCATGGGCTGCCTGACCCTGACCTGGCAGGCCAGCCGGAAATCGTTGCGCGCTTCGCGCTTCGATATCAGGGGCTGCTCGGTGATCAGCAGGGCACCACCACCCGAACGAACCTGGACCCTGCATTCGCCGCAGATCCCCTTGCCGCCGCACGCGGAGGCAACGTGCAGCCCCTGATCGCGCAACGCCTCGAGCAGGGTGATGCCGGCGGCCCCGGTAAAACGCCTCCCGGCCAGGTTCTCCAGCCTGATCGCGACCTGACTGCCGCCGGTCAGCCAGGCTCTCGCGAGAATGAGCAGAAGAACCAGCGTCGCGACGATGGTGGAAAAGACGACGACCCCGGCGATAAAGGTGGACATATTCCTTTCAGACCGTTCTCTGCATGCCCCGACGGAATGGATTGCCGGCTTCGACGGCCAGGGTCTGACCCACCATGACCGGCAGCTTCCGGACCGACATGCCAATCAATAACATGCCCACCTGCCGGCCCCTTGTCCTGGATCAATCCGGCGCAAGATAGCTGTGCCCGCTCCGGACCGGCCCTGCCCGTGTCTGACAATTGATCCTCATCAAGAGCCATCCGCCCGGCAGACATTATGTTCAGAAGAGAGGTTCCGGGATCGGTCGACGGAGTCCGGACATGCCGGAGCGGATGACTGCGTATCCGGCGACGTGACCAGGAAATGATTTTGATTGCTTCGGACAGGAAAACGACATGCGTGACGCCGAGGATCTTGAATCGGTTTTCAATGACAGCTACGAACGGGTCGTGAGCTATCGCGCAACGGAGAGCGCCAAGCTCGCCTTTTTTGATGACTTCTACAGGCGCTTCACAGGTGCATCCGAGGAAGTACGGCAGAAGTTCCGGCATACGGACATGGAGGAACAGAAAAAAGTCCTGAAGAAATCGCTCGTGTACCTGCTCAACTATTTTGCGACCGACAATGTCGATGATTTTCTGCATAACATCGCGGTGCGGCACAGCCGGCGTGACCTGGATATCCGGCCGGAACTGTATGACCTCTGGCTCGAGACCCTGATCGAAACCCTGGCCGACAAAGACCCGAAGTTTTCTCCGCAGGTGGAGCGCGCATGGCGTATCGTCCTGGCGCCGGGCATCGCATACATGCGCTCGATGTACGGGAACCCCTGAACGCCCGGCGCCTGCCGGACCTCCGGCACTCCCCGGGCAGGCGGGATGCGGCGCCGGTTGCGACGGCGGCCTGCCGGAGCGCCGTCAGCGGTCGTAGTGGAATTTCATGTAGGTGATTCCCGGGGACAGCACCAGCCGCCATGCCAGTTCCACGTCGCCATCGTATGCGGGATCGAAATCACGCAACACGCCCATCAGCGTTTCCAGCCAGAGGTCATACAATTCCGGCGCGATGTCATACCCTGCGCGGCTGTGACTGCGCGCGATGCGGTCCAGCGCCTCATTCGCGCAGGTGGTGACGTAGAAATTGACCACGTAGTGAAAGGATTTCCTGAGCATGGAGCGCTGGCGGTCCATATCCGTGTGCCGGAATGCCTCGGCTACCTGCGGCGAGGCGCCGACGAACCGTTCGTAGAAAGTCTCGAAAAAGTCCCTGCCGCCGCGTGTTTCGCCGAGGATGCGGGCGAAACTGGTGTCGAACATGTTGATGAACGTCTGCGACGGATCCTGCATTGTGCTTTCATTGCGAGGCAGCCACACGCAACCGAGTATTGCCCCGAAACCGGGGCGCCGTATTGATACAGGTCAGGTGACCGCCAGCTTCACTGGCGTGCGCAGGGCAGCGAGATGCCGGCCCGGAATCCCGGCTGCAGGTTTTCGAACCGCAGGGTGCCACCATGCAGCTGGACGATGCTGTCGGTGATCGCAAGCCCCATGCCGCTGCCGGCGCCATCGCCACGATCCCGCTCGGCGCGGTAAAAGGGTTCGTGGAGGCGGGCCAGTTCCGCGGCGGGAACGCCCGGACCACGATCGGTCACGTCCAGCCGGATACCGGCAGCTTCGCGCCGCAGGACCAGTCGCACCGCGCTGCCGGGTGGCGCATGGCGCAACCCGTTGCGCAGCAGGTTCTCGATCGCGCAGCGCAGCAGGGCCGGGCGGACCTCCACCCGGCAATGCTCCGGCGTCTCCAGCTGCACGTCGATACCGGACTGCGCGGCCTCGATGCGGCCCTCCGTGGTGATCTCCTGCAACATTGGCACCAGGTCGGTCTCCTCGCCGGCCTCCACCTGCATGCCGGCATCCAGCCGCGACCAGTCCAGGGCCTGCGCGAGCAGCGTGTCCATGCGCCGGATCTCGCGCTCCATGCGTTCGTGCTCTTCCGCCAGCTGTTCCGGCAGCTTCTGGTGGATGATGCCGCTGACCAGCCCCAGGCGGGTCAGCGGCGTGCGCAGTTCGTGGGACACGTGCCGCAGCAGGCGCTGCTGCAAACCGACGTTGCGCTCCAGGCTGTCGGCCATGGCGTTGAAGTCGCGGGCCAGTTCACCGAACTCGTCCGAGCGGTGAACGACGCTCCCCGTGATCCGGCGTTGCAGTTCCCCGGCTTCCAGTCCGCCGAAACCGGCCCTGATCTCGCGTAACGGCCGCACCAGCGTGCCGGCCAGCAACAGGCACGCCAGCGCGCTGACCAGTACGGCGGCCAGCACGGCGAGCGGGTGATCCAGCAGCAGTTCCCCCAGGCGGTCCAGGGGGCTGCGCGGCAGCGGGCGCATCGTGTACAGGTGCAACTCCTGCCCGTTGCGCGTCACCGGTTGCGGCCCGAGCAGCAGCCAGTCCCCCGCCGTGCCCGCCACCGGTGCACCGGACCGGCCATGCAGGCGGTGGAAATCACGGATTTCGTCGGGCAACGGCCCGGCGGGAAACACGGCCCGGCCCTGTCCGTCGAGCAGGAACAGGCTCCTGCCGAAGCGCCCGTGACGCGGCAGGCGGGGC
>JBFKKR010000022.1:0-35174 GCA_041682035.1 Pseudomonadales bacterium
CGGCAGCGCATGGGCGAAGCCGCGGTGCAGGCGGCCGACGCTATCGAATACCGCGGCGCGGGCACGGTCGAGTTCCTGCTGGCTCCCGATCACGCCTTTTATTTCATGGAGATGAACACGCGCCTGCAGGTGGAACACCCGGTGACCGAGATGATCACCGGGCAGGACCTCGTCGCCTGGCAGCTGGCCGTGGCTGCGGGTGAACCCCTCCCCCTGCGCCAGGAGCAGCTGGCGATCCGGGGACACGCCGTCGAGGCGCGCCTGTACGCGGAAGATCCCGGGAAGGACTTCCTGCCCAGCATCGGCCGTTTCTCCAACGCGCACTTCCCGCCGGTGGGCGAAGACCTGCGGATCGACAGCGCGATCCCGCCCGGCGAGCCGGGCGAGGTATCCGCGCACTACGACCCCATGCTCGCCAAGGTGGTCGCCCACGGCGCCACGCGGGCCGCGGCCCTGGCGCGGCTGGCCGGGGCCCTCGCGCAGGTCCACCTGCCCGGGATCACCACCAACGCCGCGTTCAACCGCGCCGTGCTGCGGCACCCGGCGTTCCAGTCCGGTGCACTGAGCACCCGGTTCCTGGAGGATCACCCACCCGACCTCGCCGTTCCCGGGGATACCCGCGCGCGCGCCCTCGCGGCCGCGGCCATCCGCTTCGCCACGGACCTGGCGGGCGCTCCGGCTCCTGGCGCACCGGCCCGGTCTCCCTGGGAGTCCGGCAGTGGCTGGCGGCTCAATGCACCGCCCTGCGTACGCGTGGCGCTGCTGTGGCAAGGCGAGCGCGAGGAAGTCGCGCTGAGACCGCTGACCGGTGCGGGCGCCTACCAGGTCCTGGGAACAGCCATGGAGGGGCACGTCCATGACGGCGCAGTGGTCCTGGTCCGGGACGGATTGCGCCAGCGCCACCGCGTGGTCGCGGAGGCCGGCGGGCTGACCGTGTTCCTGCCGGAGGGCGTGTTCCACCTGCCCGTGTGGGAAGCGGACGCGTCCGGCGCCCACCACGAGGAAGATGGCGCCTGCCACGCACCGATGAGCGGGACCATCGTCGCCATCGCGATCGAGGCAGGTTCCACGGTACGCAAGGGAGACAGCCTGGTGGTGCTGGAGGCCATGAAAATGGAGCACACGCTGCGCGCGCCCGCCGAAGGCCGGGTGCAGGCGGTGCTGTGCGCGGTCGGCGACCTGGTGCAGGAGGGACAGACGTTACTCGAACTGGAGGAACCCGCGTGAGCGGCCTGCCGGCGCGCGTGCGCATCGTCGAGGTCGGCCCACGGGACGGCCTGCAGAACGAACCGGGTGAACTGGACGCCGCCGTGCGCATCGGGCTGATCGACCGCCTCGCCGCTGCCGGGCTGGACTACATCGAGGCCGGCAGCTTCGTTTCCCCGAAGTGGGTCCCGAAGATGGCCGGCTCCGGCGCGGTGCTGCAGAACATCACCCGGCGCGCGGGCGTCACCTACGCCGCCCTCACCCCCAACCTGCGCGGTCTGGAGGATGCGCTCGCCGCGGGCGCCGACGAGGTCGCGGTGTTCGCGGCCGCCTCGGAGACTTTCTCGCAGCGCAACATCAACTGCTCGATCGCCGAAAGCCTGGCGCGCTTCGAGCCGGTGCTGCTGCGCGCCCGCGAGGCCGGTGTACCGGTGCGCGGCTATCTGAGCACCGTCATCGCCTGCCCTTACGAGGGACCGGTGGCTGCGTCGCGCGTCGCGGAACTGGCGGAACGGCTCCTCGACCTGGGCTGCCGCGAGATCTCGCTCGGCGACACCATCGGCCGTGGCACGCCCGGCACCGCCGCCGCCATGCTCGAGACGGTCGCGCATCGCGTCCCGCTGGAAAAACTCGCCGTGCATTTCCACGACACCTACGGCCAGGCGCTGGCCAACATCCTGGCCTGCCTGCAACTGGGCGTGGCGGTGGTGGACAGCGCGGTCGCGGGTCTCGGCGGCTGTCCCTACGCCGCCGGCGCCAGCGGCAACGTGGCAACCGAGGACGTGGTCTACATGCTGGATGGGCTGGGCATCGGAACCGGCGTCGATTTCCCGCTCTTGTGCCAAACTGGAGCGTGGATCGCCGGACAACTGGGCCGCGCCAACCAGTCCCGCGCCGGGCAGGCGTGGCTGGCGGCAAACGCGCCGCCGGAGGGCTGACTGGCGGACCCGGGTTGTTTCAGCAGGTCCCAACCGAAGTAATGCCTGGAGTTCTGTACGCATGCTGAGTGACAAGATTGGTGAGGTCATCTGGACGCCCTCGGAGGAACGCGTCCAGAAAAGCAACCTGACCCGCTACATGCAGTTCGCCCGCAAGCTGTCGCGGCGCACCTTCACCAGCTACGAGGAACTCTATTCCTGGTCCGTGGACATGCCGGACCAGTTCTGGTTCAGCATCTGGGAATTCTGCAGCATCGTCGCGGACAACCAGCCGGAGATCCTGATGGAGAACCGCAACCGGATGCCCGGTGCGCGCTGGTTCCCCGGCGTGAAGCTCAATTTCGCGGAAAACCTCATGCAGCACCGGGACATGTACCCGGCGCTGGTCTTCCACAACGAGAAGGGCGCGCGGCGCATGCTCACCTACCGCGACCTGCACGAGCAGGTGGCGGGCCTGATCCGCGCGTTGCGCGAAAGCGGCATTCAGCCGGGCGACCGGGTCGCCGCCTACATGCCGAACATTCCGGAGACGGTGGTGGTCATGCTGGCGACCACTGCCGTGGGCGCCATCTTCACCTCCTGCTCGATGGACTTCGGTACGGCCGCCGCGCTGGACCGGTTCGGCCCGGTCCGGCCGAAGCTGCTCTTCGCCGCGGACGGTTATTACTACGGCGGCAAGGCCGTCTCCGGGCTGGAACGCGTGAACGACCTGCAGCACCGGCTGGACGGGCTGCAGCGCACCATCCTCGTGCCCTACCTGCATCCGGCGCCCGATCTGAAGGGGTTCCGCGACACCACGCTGCTGGCGGATTTCTACGAACCCGGACCGGCAGCCATCGAGTTCGAGCGCTTTGCGTTCGACCACCCGGTCTACATCCTGTATTCCTCGGGCACCACCGGCAAACCCAAGTGCATCATGCACGGCGCCGGCGGCACGCTGCTGCAGCACCAGAAGGAACTGGTGCTGCACACGGATGTCCGGCGCGAACACGCGATTTTCTTCTACACGACCTGCGGCTGGATGATGTGGAACTGGCTGGTGTCCGCGCTGGCGGTCGGCGCGCGCGTCGTGTTGTACGACGGCTCACCGTTCCACCCGACGCCGTCGGTGCTGTTCGACATCGCCGAGAAAGAGCGCATCTCGGAATTCGGCGTGAGCGCGAAATACCTGGCGGCAGCGGAGAAACACGGCGTGGTGCCGGCGTTCACGCACCACCTGCCGGCATTGCGCACCATCCTGTCCACCGGCTCGCCGCTGCTGCCGCAGGGCTACAACTACGTGTACCGGGACATCAAGCGCGATGTCAGCCTGGCGTCGATCTCCGGCGGCACCGACATCATCTCGTGCTTCGCCCTGGGGAACCCGCTGCTGCCGGTGCGCCGCGGTGAACTGCAGTGCCGCGGACTGGGCATGAACGTGCAGGTCTTCGACTCTGCCGGTGACCCCGTCATCCGCGAGAAGGGCGAACTGGTCTGCACCACGCCGTTCCCGTCGATGCCGGTCGGATTCTGGGACGACCCCGACGGCAGCCGCTTCCACGCCGCCTACTTCGAACGCTTTCCAAACACCTGGGCGCATGGCGATTACGCCGAGATCACCGACCGGGGCGGCATGATCATCTACGGCCGCTCAGACACCCTGCTCAATCCCGGCGGCGTGCGTATCGGCACGGCGGAGATCTACCGCCAGGTCGAGCGGGTCGAATCCGTGCTGGAGAGCCTCGCCATCGGCCAGGAGTGGGAGGGCGACCAGCGCATCGTGCTGTTCGTGCGCCTGGCAGAGGGAACCGAACTGGACGAGGAACTGCGCGATCTCATCCGCGTCACGTTACGGAACAACGCCTCGCCACGGCACGTGCCGGCGGTGATCCTGCAGGTACCGGATCTGCCGCGCACCGTCAGCGGAAAAATCTCCGAGAAAGCGGTCAGCGATGTCGTGCACGGCCGTGAGGTGGTCAACGTCGACGCACTCGCCAACCCCGAGGCGCTGGATCACTTCCGCGACCGGCCGGAACTGTCCGCCTGATTGCGGCGGGCGCGCCAGCGCTCCGCGGCGGCCGCGGATTTCTGCCGGAACGCGATCAGCCAGCGCCGCGCGAACTCGAATTCCAGGCCGAGGATGCCGAGCCCGATCACCAGCACCGCCGCTGCGCCCGGCATCGGCGAAAACAGGAACAGCGCGCCGGTGACCGCCAGCGTCCCGCCCACCAGCAGGATGAACAGCCGTTTCGCCGTCCGGTAGGTCGCCGCCAGCGGCGGCGGGAGCCGGGACTGCTTCCGCGGCTCCCGCTCCGGCACCGGGTCAGATTCGTTCTGCAAGTCTGCGCACCGCCGCTGCGATGGCCTCGGGCTGGTCCTCCTGCAGGTAGTGGGAGGCCTTCTCCAGGCGCGTCAGGTGCGCCTGCGGGAAATAACGCTGCCACCTGCGCACAATGGCCTCGCTGCCGAATGCCAGGTCCTTCATGCCCCAGACCAGTTCGACCGGCTTGTCCACCAGCCTGCCGAGGCGGTTGCCGATGCCCTTCAGCCAGTCCTTCGAGCGGCGGATCTCGCGCGGGAACACTGCCGTGCCCTCGCGCGATTCCTCGGTCGGGAACGGGTCCGTGTAAGCCTTGAAGACTTCCGGCGGTTTGCGCTTGCGGTAGTAGATTCCGGACGGGACGATCTTCGCGGCGAAGAAATTGTGCCTGCGATGGGCGTAGCGGCCGAGCGGGCCGCCGACCAGCATGGAAAACAGCCGACCGTTGGCGGGCGGCGCCCACGCCCAGGTGTTCATGATGACCAGGCCCGCGACCCGTTCCTCCTGCTCCACCGCGACCGACAGCCCGATCGGGCCGCCCCAGTCCTGCACCATGAGGATGTAGCGGTCGAGCTGCAGGTGGTCGATGAATGCGGCAATCCATTCCGCGTGCTCGCGCGGCGTGTAGCCATACCCCGGCGGGTGATCGGAGTGGCCGAAACCGGGATAGTCCGGTGCGATGCAGCGGAACTCGCCGCGCAGTTCCCGGATGATGTCACGGTACAGGAAGGACCAGGTCGGGTTGCCATGCAGCATCAGCACCGGTACGCCGGCGCCCTCGTCGATGTAATGCATGGCGCTGCCACCCCGCTCAAACCAGTGCGGCGCGAAGGGGTACAGTTCCTCACTGACCTGGAACTTTCTCGCGTGCATGATGGGGCCCTCCCAGCGGCCACGACGGGCCCCTGATTCTGACGGCTCGGGCCATGGATCGCCAGCCTGCGAAGGCCGGTCGCGCGAGATTGACACTTCGGTCCTGAAGATGCCGGCAGGCGGCTGAACCATGCTGGCCGCGAACGCGGTAGAATACGCGCCCCCTGCCCGCAGCCACGCCCCGTACAGTTGAGTTTTTTATTTAAAAAAAGCACCTATCTCCCTGAAAAAGAGAAGGAAAAAAGATACTGGAGCGGCCTGAATGGCGCGGCGGCCGCGCTGGCGCTGCTGGAGGCCGCACGCTCGCGCGACACCTTCCTGGTGGCACTCACCCCGGACAGCGAGAGCGCCGCCCGGCTGGAGGCCCAGGCGCTCTTCTTCCTCGGTGGGCAGCCGGACCTCGAAGTGCTGCATTTCCCGGACTGGGAAACACTGCCCTACGACACGTTCTCGCCACACCAGGACATCGTCTCGGAACGGCTGCGCACGCTGGCGCGGCTCCCGCTCACGCGGCGCGGGCTGCTCATCACGCCGGTGCGGACCATCATGCACCGCGTGCCGCCGCACGCCTATATCGGCGCCTACAGCCTGCTGCTGGAGAAGGGTCAGCGCTTTGACCCGGAAGCGATGCGCGCGCGCCTGCAGGCCTGCGGCTACAACGCGGTCGGCACCGTCTACGAACACGGCGAGTTCGCGGTGCGCGGTTCGCTGTTCGATGTCTTCCCGATGGGCAGCAGCCTGCCCTTCCGCATCGACCTGTTCGATGACGAGATCGACAGCCTGCGCACCTTCGACCCGGAGTCGCAGCGCACCTGTGAAGCGGTGGAGCGCGTGCAGTTGCTGCCGGCCCGGGAACTGCCGCTGGATGACGAGTCGGTGGCGCGCTTCCGGCAGGCTTTCCGCACCCGCTTCGATGTCAGCCCGCAGAAGTGTCCGGTCTACCAGGACGTGTCGGCCGGCATGCCGTCGCCGGGGCTGGAGTACTACCTGCCGCTGTTCTTCGAGGACACCGTCACCCTGTTCGATTACCTGCCGGAGACAGCGGCCGTGGTCGAGTGCGGGGACATCCACGCGGCCGCGGAACGCTTCTGGACCGACGTGGCGCAACGTTACGAGAACTACGGCGTCGATCCCGAGCGCCCCCTGCTGGAACCGGCGCAGCTGTTCCTGGACCCGGAAGGCCTGCAGCGCGCCCACGGCGCCTTTCCGCGCGTGCTGCTCGGCGCATCGGACCGCAGCGGGGCGCGCGGCGGCGTGGTATTCAACACCCCGCCGCCCCCGGCCCTGCCGGTCGACGTGCGCGCCGCCGACCCGCTGCACGCGCTGAACGCCTACCTCGCCGAAAACCCGCGACGCATCCTGTTCGCGGCCGAGAGCCGTGGCCGCGAGGAAGCGCTGCGGGAACTCCTCGCGCCGCTGGAACTGGCCATCGCGCCACTGCACGGCTGGCACGATTTCGCCGCGGGCGATGCCGCCTTCGGCATGCTGGTCGCAGACCTCGACCAGGGGCTGGTGCTGCCGGATGACGGGCTGGAACTGATCTGCGAAAGCCAGCTGTTCGGAGAACGGGTGGCGCAGGCGCGACGCCGCGAGACCCGCCAGGACCAGAGCGAGTTCGTGGTGCGCAACCTGGCCGAGCTGCGCGAGGGCGCGCCGGTCGTGCACATCGACCACGGCGTCGGCCGCTACCGCGGCCTGCAGTCCATGCAGGTCGAGGGCGGCAGCGGCGAGTTCCTCTGCATCGAGTACGCCGACGCGGCGAAGCTGTACGTGCCGGTGGCGGACCTGCACCTGGTCAGCCGCTACGCCGGCGTGGAGGAGGAAGCGGCGCCACTCCACCGCCTCGGCAGCGAGCAGTGGAGCAAGGCGCGCCGCAAGGCGGCGGAAAAAATCCGCGACACCGCTGCCGAACTGCTGGAGCTGTATGCCCTGCGGGAGGCGCGCGAGGGCACCCGCTACGAGATACCGGAACTGGAGTACCGCGCCTTCGCCGCGGGCTTCCCCTTCGAGGAGACGCCGGACCAGCAGGCGGTCATCCGTGCCGTACTCGCCGACCTCGCATCGCCGAAGCCCATGGACCGGCTGGTCTGCGGGGACGTCGGCTTCGGCAAGACGGAGGTCGCCATGCGCGCCGCCTTCGTCGCCGTGCACAACAGCCGGCAGGTGGTGCTGCTGGTCCCGACCACCCTGCTGGCGCAGCAGCACTACCAGACCTTCCGTGACCGTTTCGCCGGCCTGCCCGTCCGGATCGAAAGCGTTTCGCGGTTCCAGACCGCCGCCGAGCAGGCCGGCATCGTGGAGCGCACCCGCGCCGGCGCGGTCGACATCCTGATCGGCACGCACCGGCTGCTGCAGGGCGACCTCACCTACGAACGGCTGGGGCTGATCATCATCGACGAGGAGCACCGCTTCGGCGTGCGTCAGAAGGAAAAGCTCAAATCGCTGCGCGCGGAAACCGACATCCTCACACTGACCGCCACGCCCATCCCGCGCACGCTCAACCTGTCGCTGTCGGGCATGCGTGATCTCTCCATCATCGCCACCCCGCCGGCCCGCCGCCTGTCGATCAAGACCTTCGTCCGGCAGCGCCAGGAGGCGCTGATCCGCGAGGCGGTGCTGCGCGAACTGCTGCGCGGCGGCCAGGTGTTCTACCTGCACAACGAGGTCAAGACCATCCAGCGCGTGGCCGCGGAACTGGCGCGCCTGCTGCCGGAGGCGCGCATCGGCATGGCGCACGGACAGATGCGCGAGCGCGAGCTGGAAAAGGTCATGAGCGACTTCTACCACAAGCGTTTCAACCTGCTGCTGTGCACGACCATCATCGAGACCGGCATCGACATCCCCAGCGCCAACACCATCATCATCGAGCGCGCCGACCGCTTCGGCCTGGCGCAACTGCACCAGCTGCGTGGACGGGTCGGCCGCTCGCACCACCAGGCCTACGCCTACCTGCTGACGCCGCACCCGAAGGGCATGACGAAGGACGCGGTCAAGCGGCTGGAGGCGATTGCCTCGGCGGAGGAACTGGGCGCCGGCTTCACGCTCGCCTCGCACGACATGGAGATCCGCGGCGCCGGCGAACTGCTGGGCGAGGAGCAGAGCGGGCAGATCGAGACCATCGGCATGAGCCTCTACCTGGAGATGCTCGAACGGACCGTGGAGGCCATGCGCGCCGGCGGGGAGCCGGACCTCGAGCACCCGGTCCAGTCGCACTGCCAGGTCAACCTGCGGGTACCGGCGCTGCTCCCGGACATGTACGCACCGGACGTGCACGAACGGCTGATGCTGTACAAGCGCATATCGGGCGTGCGTGACGAGGCGGAACTGCGCGACCTGCGCGGCGAGCTGATCGACCGCTTCGGCCCCCTGCCCGGCGCTGCCCGCAACCTGTTCCTGGTGGCGGGCTGGAAGCTGCGCGCGGACCGCGCCGGCATCTCCCGGATCGAGGCCGGTGCGCGCGGCGGATTCCTGGAGTTCGCGGCGAAGACCGCCGTCGAGCCGGTCCGGCTGGTGAAGCTGGTGCAGTCACGCAACGGGGAATTTCAGCTGCGTGGCGGGAATCAGTTACACTTCAGCGCGGACCTCGAGGATCTGGAAACACGCATGAACTATCTGGAAGCCCTGTTCGCCGAACTGCTTCCGGCGCCCCCGGCGGATGCGGCCTGAAACCATGAGTGCGGCACGGCACGTTGTCATCGCGCTGTTCGGCCTGCTGTGCGCGGCGCAGGCGGCGGCACAGTCCAGTCACGCCGGCCGCTGGTTCCAGATCGAGGTCATCGTCTTCACGCAGTCCGGCTCCGGGAACGCCGGCCGTGAACTGCCGCGCGTGGACACGCTGCCCCGGCCCGCCGACCTGCAGTTCCTGCGTGCATCCGAGTCCGCCACCGGCGGCGATGTCGATCCCGCCCGCGACCCGCTGGTGCTGCTGCCCCGGGAACAGCGCACGCTCAATCACGTGGCGCGGAAGCTGGAGCAGTCGCACGGCTACCGGGTGCTGTATCACGGCGCCTGGCGCCAGCCGGTGCTGTTGCACCGTGACGCGCAGCCGGTCTACATCCGGGGTGGCGGCCAGGTGCACGACGTCCCCGAACTGGAGGGCACGCTGGTGCCCAGCGTCGATTTTTACCTGGCGGCCGAGGTCGATCTGCGACTCTCCGAGCCTGGCACCGGCGCGGCGAACGTGGCGATGCCCGCGGCCACGCCCACGGACCCGGACTGGCACCGGCAGGCCGCCGGCGTGGAGCCGGACATCGACGGCCTGGGACACCGTGGCGGCTTCGGGCAGGTCGCACAACGCCCGGCTGTCGACACCGTCGCGCTGCAGGAAAAACGGGGCCGCATGCGCAGCACCGAACTGCACTACTTCGACCACCCGCGCCTGGGCATGCTGATCCGCTTCGACCGCTACAGCACGCCGCCGGTACCCTCTGCAGCGGCAGTGCCGCCGACACCGGCACCCGGCGCCCCGCAGTAGGCCGCGGTCACCGCCGGACTAGCGATCCGGAAGACGCGCGCTGCAGAGGTACAGGGTCCAGGGGAAGCCCGCACTGTACCGCGTGCAGCGCGCCACTTCGAAGCCGGTCTTCTCCAGCAGTCCGACCACCTCACCGCCATGCATGACATGGGATTCGCGGCCGCGCCAGTGCAGGAAACGCTCCATCCATCGCACCGGCCCGCTGTCCGCGCACCAGTCCGTGAGCAGCAGGCGGCCACCGCCGGCCAGCACGCGGGCGAACTCGGACAGCGCCCGCTCCGGTTCTGCAATGTAATGCAGGCTGCTGGAGGACAGCACCAGGTCGACGCGTCCCGATGCAACCGGCAGCGCCTCGGCGCGCCCCTGCAGCAGGCCGGCGCCTGCACCCAGGCGCGCGCGTGCCCGCGCCAGCATCTCCGGGCTCGGATCGACACCCAGCAACCGGGCCGCGGGGGCCCTTGCGGAAACTGCCGCGAGCAGCAGCCCGGTTCCGCAGCCCGCATCCAGGATCCGTGCGCCGCTGCAGTCACCCAGGTGCCGCAGCACCTCGCCATGCGTGCGGTCCAGGTAGGCGCGGTAGCGCCGGTCGTAACGGGGCGCCAGCCGGGCGTATTCCCGGATCGCGCTCATGGAAGACATGCTGTATATTTATCCAGTATGCGAGCGTTGACCATCAGGATGACGGAGCACCCCGCTTGAGCCTGCAGGACCCCGACCGCCCTGTCCACAAGGGGCGTGGCGCAACGAGCAACCGGGACAGCCGCTACCACGCCAACACCTGCCACGCGGAGGATGATGGCTGGTACCGGGACGAATGCCAGCCGTCGCCGCAGACCCGCCTGCAGCCGGTGAAGGCCCGCTCGATCATCGCCCGCAACCGTTCCCCGGACATCCCGTTCGAACAGTCCATCAACCCCTACCAGGGCTGCGAGCATGGCTGCATCTACTGCTTCGCCCGACCGACCCACGCCTACTGGGACCTCTCGCCCGGGCTCGATTTCGAGACCCGCATCCTGTGCAAACCGGATGCACCGGAACTGCTGGAGGCCGCGCTGGCCTCGCGGCGCTACCAGTGCCGGCCGATCGCTTTCGGCACCAACACCGACCCGTACCAGCCGGCAGAGCGGGAACTGCGCATCATGCGCCGCCTGCTGGAGGTCCTGCTGCGCCACCGTCACCCGCTCGGCATCGTCACCAAGAGCGCGCTGATCCTGCGCGATGCGGATCTTCTGGAGGAACTGGCGCGGCACAGTCTGGTGCACGTCATGGTCAGCGTCACCACGCTGCAGAACGAACTGAAACGAACGCTCGAACCACGCACCGCCTCGCCGGCGGCGCGTTTGCGGACCCTCCGCGAACTGCATGAACGCGGCATCCCGGTCGGCGTGATGGCCGCGCCCATGATCCCCGCGCTCAACGACATGGAACTGGAGCAGATCCTCGAGGCGGCCCGCGATGCCGGCGCATCCAGCGCCGGCTACATCCTGCTGCGCCTGCCGCTGGAGGTCGCTGAACTGTTCGAGGACTGGCTGCAGGCACATTACCCGCAGCGCGCGGCGCACGTCATGAGCCTGGTGCGGCAGAGCCGGGGCGGGCGCAACTACGATGCCGCGTGGGGACAGCGCATGCGTGGCAGTGGCGTGTTCGCCGACCTGCTGGAACAGCGGTTCCGGAAGGCGTGCCGGCGGCTCGGTCTCGACCGGCAGGAACGCCGCGCGCTGGACGTCAGCCTGTTCCGCCACGATCCAGAACAGGCGCGCCAGGCCAGCCTGTTCTGACGACCGGAACGATTCAGCGGGGGTCGCCGGCGGCCATGCGCAACAGGTAGTTCTGGTAGGCGGTGACAGCCGGGCGCAGCGCGCGCATGCGCTGCATGGCCGGCGTGGCCATCACCTCCTGGAACGATGCGTCCTCCGCCTCGCTCAACCGGATGTACTGCCCGCCGAGGCCCAGCCGTTCGTTGATCGCATTCTGCAGCATCTTCTGCCCCAGCGGCGAAGCGTGGTAGTCGTAGGCCTCGCGCGCCACCTCCAGGTCCCAGTACTTCAGGTAGGCCAGCGACAGGTATTCCCGTAACAGGTCATCATCCACCTCCTGGGCCCAGCTCACCACCGGCGCGGCTGAATCGGCGCCTTCCCGGGCCAGGTTCTGCAGCGAGAGGCGTGTCATCAGCAGATCCTGCCGCGCCTCCATCACGCCGGCGACGAGTTCCTTCAGGGCCGGGTCGGAACGGGGAACCGCCCGGTCTTCCACCATGCTGCGCAGCTTCGCCACCGCTTCCGTGCGCAGGGCGCGCGCCCGGTCGGTATCCAGTGAACCGTCGCACAGGTAAGCCGGCGCCGGCAGGCCCGGATTGGCTTCGAGCCACTCCACCGCCCGGCGCAGCAGGGGGGTCAGTTCACCCCGCTCGCGCAGTACCTCTTTCCAGGCGATCGCCTGGCGGTTGATGCTGAACAGGTGCTGCACCTGTTCGTCGCTTTCCTCCAGCGCGCATCGGCCGGCATCATAGAAGGCATTGACGCCGGCGACGAGGTGCCAAACGACCGCTTCCTCCGGTGCGGAGGAAAACTGGCGGCGCGACAGCAGGAAGTAGTACGGCGTGGACAGCATCGGCAGGCGGGCGAGCGTCCAGCGCACGATGGCGGCATCGTGCCCGGCCGGGGCGTGCATGGCGTAATAGACACCGTCCGCGGTGGCGTCCCGTTCCCGGTACGATTCCAGGGCACCGGTCACCGCCGCGCTGTCGGCCGGATAGCGCGCCAGGAATCCGGCTTCAGGCAATGCGCTGAAGCGGGCAAGGTCCGGCGCGGCCTGCGCAAGGGCCGGACCCACGCAGGCCGCGAAGACGAGCAGCAGCCGCAGCAACGCCGTCAGGGGCCTGCGAACTGCAGCCGGCGGCGCAGGAAGTCGCGGACCGATTCCACCGTGGCCCGGGTGGCGTCCGCATCGTGGCGTACCCCGGTATCCGGAAAGACGTTCTCGATCCCGACCACGTCGAAGCCATGCGAAGCGCCGGGCAGGACCTCGTAGGTCACCACGTTCTCCGCCTCTTCCTGGATGCGCATCTCCGCGCAGCGCCATGCCGGCGCGACCTGGTCATCACCGGCGGCGATGATCTGCAGCGGCGTGCGCACCCGGCCCATGCGCAGCGGGCACCAGGGATAGACCGTGGAAACCGCCGCGAAGCGCGGCCCCGCGAAATTGCGCTCGTCTGCCGCCAGCAGCGCGCCCCAGCCGCCGTGCGAGATGCCAAACAGGGCGACGCGGTCCGGGTCGAGATCCTCGCGCGACTGGATCCACTGCCAGGTGGCGTGCGCATCGCGCGCCCGGGCATCGCCCACCACCTCGAAGCAGCGCTCGTCCACCTTGCGGCGTTCGTCGAAGTAACTGTCCACGCGCAGCACGGCGTAGCCCCATTCCCGGAACCGGCGCGCCCAGACGCCGTCCGACACCTGTTGCAGGCCGAAACACCCGCTCAGGATGATGACCACCGGGTGCGGACCCGGCGTGACCGGCTTCTGCAGCGTGGCCCAGAGGCGCAGGTCGTGGCCATTCTCGGGCAGGCCGTCGTATTCGACGTATTCGACCTCCGCCCGCACCCCGGACGCCTGCAGCGCGACGCCCAGCCAGGCCACGATCAGCAGTGGCCTGCAGATACCCCGGATCCCTCCGCCCTGCCGCCGCATCACTTCGCGCCGAACACCTTCTGCAGCAGTTCCGTGGTACGGCGCGCGGGATCCTGCCGGATCGCCGCTTCCTCCTGGGCGAGATAGTGGAAGATGCCGTCCATGCCCTTCTGCGTGACGTGCGCCTGCAGGTCTGCCTTGACGTCGGGGACGAACGGCAGCTGGCCGTACTGGCCCATCACCTGGTCGTACATCTGCACCGCGCCGGCCTGGCTCAGGGCGTCGGAGATCACCGGCTGCATCTCGGCCGCCAGCGGCCCGCTCATGCGTTCCTGGAAATAGCGCGTGGCGGCATCCGCCGGACCGTTGTAGATCTTCTGCGCGTCCTCCAGCTTCATGCCGGCGATGGAGTCGAGGAACAGTTCCTTCGCCTTCGGGGTCGCCTGCTCCGCGGCGATATTCAGGCGCGCCTCGAGGTCCGTCATCATGCCGTCCATGCCGACCGCACCGAGCGCCTTGCGCACCGGTTGCAGCGACTCCGGCAGCGGAATCCGGATCGCCGGATCCTGGCTGAACCCGCCCGCCTGGCCAAGTTGCTCGACCACGCGCCCGGTGCCCACCTGCAGCGCTTCGCGCAGGCCCGCGACGAGGTCCTCGGTCGCCAGCGAACCGGCCACACCGCCGCCTGCCTGCTGCGTGGCGGCGCCGCGCAGCAGGTCGGCACCCTTCTTCCACCAGCTGCCTTCCTCGGCCCGCGCCACGCTGGCGAACAGCGCCGCCAGCATGATCAGGGTCACGCAGACCAACACCAGCCGGATCATGGCACAGCGCCGGCAGGGCGCGGCGCGGCCCTGCGGCATCTCTTCCCGTTTCATGGCTACCTCGGTCATTTCCCGTACTCCCTGATGATGATTTGCAAAACTTCCTGCACTTTTTCCATGCCTTCCTCGAGATGCCGCATCACGCTCGAAATCGCGATGCCGCCGCCCTCGATCCCCGCGCCCCAGTTCACTACCAGCGCAATGCAGGCATAGGGCAATTCGAGCTCGCGCGCCAGTGCGGCTTCCGGCATGCCGGTCATGCCGACGATGTCGCAGCCGTCGCGCTCCATGCGGCGGATCTCGGCCGCCGTCTCCAGGCGTGGCCCCTGCGTGACACCGTAGACCGCGCCGTCCGCCGGTTGCAGGTCGCGCGCGCGCGCGGCGCCGAGCAGGCCGTCGCGCAGTTCGTCCGCGTAGGGCTCGGTGAAATCCACGTGCGTGACGTGCGTCAGTCCGCCGGGATGGTCCTCGTCGAAAAAGGTCTGCGCGCGGCCATGGGTGTAATCGACGATCTGGTCCGGCACGACGATCCGGCCCGGATGCATGCCGTCTCCGATACCGCCGACCGCGTTCACCGCCACCACGGCGGACGCGCCGGCCTGCTGCAGGGCCCAGATGTTCGCCCGGTAGTTCACCCGGTGCGGCGGGATGTGGTGGGGCGCACCGTGGCGCGCCAGGAAGAGGAATTCCCGCCCCGCCAGCCGGCAGTGCAGCAGCGCGCCGGAAGCATCCCCGAAGGGGGTCACCGGCTCCGAATGCCCGATCACCCCGGCATCGCGCACGCCCTGGCAGCCGGACCCGCCGATCACCGCGAGCAGGCCCATCAGGCCGGCTCCCCGGTCGCTTCGTCCACGCCGGCGGACAGCGCAAACAGGCCCGGCGCGTTGCGCAGGTACCCGTGATAATCGAGGCCGTAGCCGAAGAGGTAGCGGTCCGGCGCCTCGAGGCCGGTGAAGTCGGCGCGAAATCCCGGCGCGCACTTGCGGTCGTGGACCTTGTCCACCAGCACCGCGCTGTAAACGTGCGCCGCACCCTGCTCGCGGCAATAGGAAAGGATCGCCAGCAGGGTGTGCCCCTCGTCGAGAATGTCGTCCACCACCAGCACGTCGCGCCCGCGCAGAGACTGCTGCGGTTCCACGCGCCACGCCAGTACGCCGCCTGCGGTGCCGTTGCCGTAGCGGCCGGCCTGCAGGTAATCCAGCTGCAGCGGGAAATCCAGGCGGGTGAGCAGGCAGCCGCCGGTGACGATGCCGCCGTTCATGACGCAGATGACCAGCGGGTTGCGTCCCTGCAATGTATCGGTGATCTCGTCCGCCATCCGGTCCAGCGCCGCCTCGACCTGCGGACGCGTGAACAGGCAGTCCGCCTCGTTGGCGATGCGGCGGATCCTCTCGAGTTCAGGCGGCACCGGCCGCCACCCCGGTTTCCTCGCGCGCGCCCTGCCCGGGCTCCGGCAGCGGCTCCGGCTCCGCCGCCGGCTGCATGTGCAGGGTACGGGTCGGGAAGGCGATCTCCGCGCCGTGTTCGTCGATGATCTGCATGATGCGCAGCATGATGTCCTGCTTGATCTCGTGGAACATCACCCAGTTGGTGGTGCGGGTGAACGTGTAGACGAAGAAATCGAGCGACGACGGACCGAACTCGTTGAAATTCACGATGAGCGTCTGGTTGGTGTCGATTTCCGGGTGTTCGCGGAGCATCTTCTTCACGTCGTGCACGATCGCCTCCATCCTGTGTCCGTCATCGTAGCGGATACCGATGGTCTCCTTGATGCGGCGGTTGGTCATGCGCGAGGGGTTCTCCACCGAGATGTTTGCGAAGGTGGAATTCGGCACGTACAGCGGGCGCTTGTCGAACGTGCGGATGCGCGTCAGGCGCCAGCCGATCATCTCCACGGTGCCCTCGATGTTGCGGTCCGGGGAGCGGATCCAGTCCCCCACCGCGAACGGCCGGTCTAGGAAGATCATCAGGCCGCCGAAGAAATTGGCCAGCAGGTCCTTGGCCGCGAAGCCGACCGCCACGCCACCGATGCCGCCGAAGGCCAGCACCCCGGAGATGCTGAACCCGAGCGTCTGCAGGATGACAAGGCCGGCGGTGATGACCACGGAGATGCGCATCAGCTTGCCGATCGCGATGACCGTGGTCTCGTCCACCGTGCGGCCGTCCATCGGCCGCATGAAGGCCTTCTCGCCCTCGGAGATGAAGCGCACCACCGCCCAGGTCAGCAGCGCCACCACGCCGACGTTGCGGAGCGGATCGATGAACTGGAAGATCGCCGATTCGCTCTCGGCGTCGAGCACCTCGGCGGCCCACAGCAGGCCGACCAGCCAGATGAGGTAGGTCAGCGGCTTGCCGACCGCGAACACGACCATGTCATCCCAGTGCGTGTTCGTGTTTTCCAGTTTCTTCGCCAGCTGGACCAGCAGGCGGCGCGCCGCTGCATTCAGCAGCATGGTCACGAACACGATCACGAAGACCTGCGAGATCAGCAGCCACTCCTCGCCGTTGATCCCGACCTTCAGCAGGAATGCCTTCAGTTCTTCCAGGGTTTCCGACATAGATTTCACGCTCCCAGCTGGCAGAGTTCCCGGGCGCAATCCCGGGCCCTGGCAGCCAGTTCACCCGGCGCGTCGCCCGCCGCCGCGGACCAGGCGCCGCGCAGGGAGGACAGCCTGCGGTGCGGGGCCTCATTGACGCCGGCCAGGTACTCCACCGCCTCGATCGCGGCACGCCGGTCATTGCAGACCAGTACCATATCACAGCCGGCATACATCGCCGCCCGCACCCGGTCGGCCATGGAACCGGCCACGGCGGCCCCTTCCATGGTGAGGTCGTCACTGAAGATCACGCCATCGAAACGCAGTTCTCCGCGCAGCACTTCCCGCAGCCAGCGGGGCGAGAATCCCACCGGTTTGTGGTCCACCTGCTCGTACACGATATGCGCCGGCATGATCGCGTCGAGGCCGTCGCCGATCAGCCGCGTGAACGGTCGCATGTCGAGCCCGAGCAGGGTCTCCAGCGCGCGCTCGTCGACGGGCAGTTCGAGGTGGGAATCGGGCACCACCCAGCCGTGCCCGGGAAAGTGCTTGCCGGTGGCCGGCATGCCGGCGCGGTGCATGCCCGCCACGAAGGCGCCGGCCAGTTCGATGACCGTTTCCGGGTCGCCGGCGAAGGCGCGGTCACCGATGATGCCGGAACGGCCGTGGTCGAGGTCGAGTACCGGTGCGAAGCTGAGGTCGATGCCGAACGCGCGCAGTTCGGTGGCCATCAGCCAGCCGATGTCGTGCGCGGCGCGCAGCGCACGACCGGCATCCTGGCGGAACAGCCGGCCCAGCACGGCGCAGGGCGGCAGGCGCGAGAACCCGTCCTGGAAGCGCTGCACGCGCCCGCCCTCCTGGTCCACCGCGACAATGATCTCCGGGCGCACCGCCCGGACATCGCGCATCAGCGCAGCCAGTTGTCCGGTATCCTCGAAATTGCGGGTGAACAGGATCAGCCCGCCCACCTGCGGGTGCGCCAGCAGTTCACGGTCCTCGCCGGTCAGCGCGGGACCGGCAATGTCCAGCATGAGCGGGCCCGGTGGTCGCGTCATTGAAGTATCTCCACCGGACAACCGACCGGCACCTGGTCGAAAAGGTCGATGATATCGGCATTGCGCATGCGAATGCAGCCATGCGAGCGCGGCACACCCATGGGTTCGGTGTCCGGCGTGCCATGAATGTAGATATACCGGCGCATGCTGTCGACCGCGCCGAAGCGGTTGCGGCCCGGCTCGGCGCCGCACAGCCAGAGGATGCGGGTCAGGATCCAGTCCCGGTCGGGGTACGTCGCGGCGAGCGCCGCATCGTACACCTCGCCGGTGGGCCGGCGGCCGACTAGCACCGCCCCGGCCGGCAGGCCGGCACCGATGCGGGCGCGGACCACGTGGCGACCGCGTGGGGTGCACTCGCTGCCCATGCGTTCTCCCGGGCCATTCGCCGCGGTCGAGACCGCCCAGCGCTGCGCGCCCGGCCGTCCCGCGCGCTCAAAGACGAGTTCCTGGCGGGGAATCGAGACCACGATGCGCGCGTCCTGCGCCGGCATGGGCGGGTTCCGGTCGGCTTGCTGTGAACCTATTCTCGGCACATTTCCGGCCCGGCTCAACCAGTACGCGGCGGCACAGGAATCGGGTCGCCAGCCACTGCCGGGCGCGCTACGCTGGCAACCGCAATCCATGACGGAATCACCGGCAGTGAACCGCAGCGACGACTATTACCGGGTCGCCGATCTCATCGGCTACCTGCAGGCACACCAGCCCGGCCAGCCGGATCTGGCCGAACTGGCCGCCCATGCCGGTCTGAGCGAGGCGCACCTGCAGAAACTGTTCAAGCGCTGGGCGGGCGTCTCTCCCAAGCGCTACCTGCAGCACCTGGCGCTGCAGCGCGCCCACGCCGTGCTGGACGAGGGCGGGACGGTGCTCGACGCCGCGCATGCCGCCGGGCTGTCCGGCGGCGGCCGGTTGCACGACCTGCTCGTGCACTGCGAGGCGGTCACCCCGGGACAGGCGCGCCGCGACGGGAATCTCGAGGTCCGCCACGGCTTCGCCGACACGCCGTTCGGCGAGGCGCTGCTGGCCCGCACCGGGCGCGGCCTGTGCTTCCTGGCGTTCCGCGACCCGGACCGGCGCGGGGAAATGCTTGCCGACCTGCAGGCGCGCTGGCCGCATGCCCGTCTCGAGGAGGATACGGACGGTGCGCGGCGGCTGGCGCGGCAGGTCTTCGCCAGCACCGCATCCGGCACCCTGCCGTTGCACCTGCGCGGCACCAATTTCCAGTTGCAGGTCTGGCGCGCCCTGCTGCAGATTCCCGCCGGCCAGACCACCACCTACCAGCGCATCGCGGCAACGCTGGGGAAGCATCGCGCCGCCCGGGCGGTCGGCGCCGCGGTCGGCGCCAACCCGGTCTCCTGGCTGATCCCCTGCCACCGCGTGCTGCGCAGCGACGGCGGGCTCGGGGGCTACCGCTGGGGCCTGACCCGCAAGCAGGTCATGCTGGCGCATGAGAGCATCCCACCCGTGCCGTAGGTCAGACTTCAGTCTGACTGGGGAGACCGGTGCCCGTAAGGTGAAGCCTTGCCCACAACTGCCAGATGCCCTTGCTGACCTCGAACAGGCCGTGCAATCTGGGCAATAATCCACCAAACAGCGGAGAAATCTCATGTCCATTCGGCAATGCAAATGCACGATGCGCTGGAGCGCCCGCCTGGCGACGGCCCTGCTGGTCATTGCCACGCTCGGCACGACACCGGTGATGGGCGAGGAACGCACCGGGTTCGGGCTCTGCGACTGGCCCTTCGTGTCCAATCCGGACACCGCCAACGTCGCCTACCCGGACAAGTACGCGATCTACTGGGTCAGCGCCGTCTCCGGCGCCCTGCCCGGCACCCGCTTCCGGGTCGAGGGGCTGTACCCGGACGTGCGGTACTTCTCGTTCAATGTCTACGACGCGGCGCTGCGCCCGACCGATGGCATCGCCGATTTCCGCATCGAACCGAATGCCGGCGGCACCAATCCGTTCCGTCACGCCGAGGATCCCACCGGCGCAGGCATCGGGAACCGCTACACGCTGATCGTGGAAACCGGCGCGAAACCCGAAGAGCGTGCGCCGAATACCATCTACACCGGTGAGGTCAGCCTGCCGGGCGGCGCAGGCGGTGTGCACAACCCGCAGTTCCTGATGATCTACCGGATCTACGTGCCGCGCGATTTCAACGCGCCGCAGGGTGGCGTGGACCTGCCCGCCATCACCATGGAATCGGCGGACGGCAACACGACGCTGGTGCCGTTCAGCAAGTGCGGCCCGTTCACCCCGGATACCGGCAGCGCCCTGAACGAGGCCATCATGGGCGCCGATTTCCCCGAGGGCGCGGCGTTCATTCCCTACCGCCTGGCGCCGGAAGATCCGCAGCCGACGAAGTTTTTCGGTCTGCCTGAAACCGGGCGCAATCTCGCCAACAACCTGCTCGCCAACCCGGCCGGCGCGGCAATCCCGCAATCACGTGTCACCGAGGGCAACGGCGGCGGCTTCCTCAGCAACGTCGACAATTCCTACCTGACGCTGTTCTTCCGCCGCGACCAGGGCAACCTGTACGTGATCCGGGCGAAGGCGCCGCTGTGGGAGGGCGACGGCCGCCAGGAGAAGCTCGGCCGCAGCAACCGCGCCACCGGTGAGGTGCGCCCGACCGGCCGCCGGCAGGCGAAAGGACGCAGTTACGAAAAGGCACAACTGCGCTACTGGTCCATCTGCACCAATCACTTCGAGTCCCAGCGCTACGTGGACTGCCTGGCCGACCTGGACATGAAGCTGGATGCAAACGGCTTTTTCACGCTGGTCGTCTCCGATGCCGGCAACCGGCCGGAGGGACTGGACGCAGTTCCGGGCATGAACTGGCTGCCCTGGGGCGGTCCCTATTACAACTCGCTGGTGATCTACCGGCACATGCTGCCGGCGGACGATGGCGCCGGTTTCCCGGAAGCGATCCAGAACCAGGGCTACTACGACGGGCTGGAAGGCATGGGCGAATACCTGCCGCAGGCAGCCTACTGTGACCGCGCGACGGTGGAGGAGGCGCTCAAATCGGGTGCGGACGTGCTGAGCGCGTGCCGCTAGCAGCTTGCTAGCGGCCGGCCTTGCGCGCTTTCTTATCCTCGTACATCGCCTCGTCGGCGATGCGGCACGCCTCCTGCAACGAGCCGGCCTCGGTACGCGAGGCCCAGCCGATCGACCCGCTGACACCGGCCGCGGCGAATGCCTGCCTGATCCGGCTGGCCAGGTCCGTGACGAATTCCTCGCGCGTTTCGACCGCCAGGATACCGAACTCGTCGCCGCCGAGCCGCGCCGCGACATCCTCCTTGCGGATGGTGCGGCGCAACGTGTCTCCGGTCCGTTTCAGGAGGGCATCCCCGGCCTCGTGCCCCTCGGTATCATTCACGACCTTGAGGCCGTCGAGGTCGACCATCAGCACGCTGCAGGGGTGCCCGAAACGGCGGCAGCGCTGTTCTTCCGATTCCAGCAGCAGGTCCCAGCCGCGCCGGTTGTAAAGACCGGTCAGTGCATCGGCCCGCGAGTCCGCCTCGGACGCCTCCCGCTTGCGCTCCAGGTCCTGCACCGAGATTTCCTGCTCCAGGATGGTGCTCAGCAACTGGGCACAGACGAGCAGTTCGGACAGGTCCTGTTCCAGTGCGTCGTTCTTCACCTCCGGGTGGATCGCGCAGAGCGTGCCGAACAGGGAACCGTCGCCACGGCAGACCGGGATGCCGATATAGGAATTGATCGTCAGCTCCCGCGCCACGGGCGCCTCGACGTAAGCCGGCACCCGCCCCACGTTGGCGGTGACCATCGGGCCCTCGCCGGAGACCATGCGCGCGCAGAAGGAGTCGCCCCAGCGCAACAGGTCACCGGCCTGCACGCCATAGCCCTGATCCTCGACCTGCAGCACCTGCCAGACGTCGCCATTGACGCGGGTCATCATCGCCAGTTGGAAGCCGTAGCGGTGCTGAATGTGGGTCACCAGCATCTGCGAGGCTTCCTCGAAGCGGGCGAACGGCAGCGTGGGCGGGACGAAGCGTCCTGGCAGAACCGGTACCGGTGACCGTGGCGCCCGGTCCAGGCCTTCGTCGATCATCTCGCGCAGGACGGCAGGATCCATGGTCTCCTTGGGCAGGAAGCGGATGCTGCCCTGGCGGATCAGGTTGAGCACCTCCATGCTGAGCGCATTGCGGTCCATGCTGGTGACGAGAAGCTTCAGCGCGGGATAGCCCTGGTCGCAGAGATAGACGAGGAAATTGGCGCCGGAACTGTAGCGGTCCGCCCCGGACAGCCGGAAGTCCGCGATGACGACATCGCAGGGATGTTCCTTGATGAAGTTCTCGGCGGCCCAGGTATCCGCCATGCCGTGGTACTCGAACCGCTCCGGGTCAGCCAGCAGCAGGAATTCCTCCATCAGCATCCGGTCATCGGCGTTGTCGTCAATGTGGAGAATCTTGATCGCGGACAAGGGGGATCCCTGCGTTCCGTGCTACCCGAAACCCGAGTCTAACCCAATCGCCGGAATTGCATCAGCCGGCGCCCGCCGGCCCCCGGCCGGTCGCAGGGCAGACGTGCGCTGCAACGACTAGCCGGCCATGCTCGCCAGCCGCCCGCGGATGATGGTGTCGGCCTGGTCCATGATGCGGTCAATGAGTTCCTGCACGGTGGAGATGTCGTCGATGAGCCCCGCCACCATGCCACAGGACCACGCGCCGGCGTCCATCTCGCCCTTGAGCATGATGCGCGGATAGACACCCGCGACCTCCGGCAGGATATCCTGGAACTGGATCTCGCCGCCCTTCTCCTTCTCTTTTTCGAGCAGCCGCTCCACGGCATCGTTGACCAGCACCCGCTCGGTGTTGCGCAGTGGCCGCATGATCAGGCGGGTGTCGAGTTCGCTGGCCTCGACGATGGCCTTCTTGACGTTCTCGTGCACGGGCGCCTCCTGCGTGGCGATGAAGCGCGTCCCCATGTTCATGCCCTCGGCGCCCATGGCGAGCGCCGCCACCAGGGAACGGCCATCCGCCATGCCGCCCGAGGCCACGAACGGAATCTCCAGTTCGTCCGCCGCGCGCAGCAGCAGGATCATGTTGGGAATGTCGTCCTCGCCCGGGTGGCCGCCGCACTCGAACCCATCCACCGACACCGCGTCGCAGCCGATCTCCTGTGCCTTCAGCGAGTGGCGCACCGACGTGCACTTGTGAATCACCTTCACGCCCGCATCCTTCAGCGCCGGAAGGTACTTCGACGGGTTGTTGCCGGCGGTCTCGACGATCTTCACGCCGCCGTCGATGATGGACTTCACGTAGCCCGGGTAATCCGGTGAAGCGAGTGCCGGCAGGAAGGTGAGGTTCACACCGAAGGGCTTGTCGGTCATGTCGTGACAGCGTGCGATTTCCTCGGCCAGTTTCTTCGGGTTCGGCTGCGTCAGGCCGGTGATGATGCCGAGTCCGCCGGCATTGGAGACCGCCGCGGCGAGTTCCGCGAAGCCGACGAAATGCATGCCGCCCTGGATGATGGGGTGCTCGATGCCGAACATTTCGGTGATCTTGGTTTTCATCGCAGTATCCTCGGGATGAAGTTCAGGAAAGGGTAAGGGGTGAAATCAGTTGCCCGGGCCGTCCAGCAGCGCGCCGACGAGACGCAGCACGACGTCGCGGCTGCGCCGGACGGAGAGGCCCTGGTCCTGCCGCAACCGCACCCAGGTGTCGAAGCTGCAGGCGAGTTCGATCGCGTCGAACAGGTCGCGGTCCCGGCAGATCACGGCGGGCAGCAGCCTGCGCAGGGCCTTGCGTTCCATCTCGACGCCCTTGTCGTGATCGGCACGGACCGTGGGCGACTTGTGCAGCAGGGTGCGCCCGGCGATGAAGAACATCATCACCTGCTCGAAAGCGCGCGTCTTCTGCCCGATGAGCTGCTCGAGGTTCCCGCGCCAGTTCTCGGTGTCCTCGCTGATGGAAATCAGCGGATGCACCTCCTCGCGGATCGCCACGCCCATTTCCCGGTAGAGACTTTCCATGTCCTCGAAATGCCGGAACACGCTGCGCAGCCCGACGCCCGCTTTCTCGGCCACCGACTCGGCGCTGGGTGTGAGATCCCCGGCGCGCACCAGTTCCATCATCGCGTTGACGATCCGTTCCCGGTTGCGCCGGCTGCGGAGCCGGCGGCCGTCGAGCTCCGGTTCGGCTTCCTGCGTACGCGTCGGGGTCAATACTTCGCTCCATGCTGGGGCCCGGGCCGGGGGCGCGCCCGGAAACAATTGACACTCTAAATGCATTTTTTTTCATGGACAAGCGCGGGCCATCGCGGCACTGGTGCCGGAGGCAATCCGGACCTAGAACCCGGTGTCGGCCTCCACCAGCGGCAGCAGGCCGCACTGCCGCAGAATGTTCCGTGCCGTGCCCCGGTCCGTTTCGGAGAGTTGCGCGAATTCCTCCCGCGTCCAGCGCAGGCACTTGGCCTGGTACGGGAAACTCGGCTGCCGCCAGGGTTTGCCGTCGATCTCGGTCTCGAATTCCTTTTCCCCGGCCGCAACGGCGCGGGCGTTCGCCAGCATCTGTGGCAGGTGGGTCCGCGCCACCTCGCGCAGGAACGCCAGCAACGCATCAGCGATGTCTTCCGGGCTGCACCAGTCCGCCGCCGTGATTTCGTAGCCGCACAGGTCCTCGGCGCGCTCCACCCAGGCGTAGGTGCGTGGCGCCCGTGCCTCGCAGATGCGCATCGGTGTCGGGTCGAAATGGGTCAGGCAGGTGAGTTGCCCCATGAGACCGAAATCCGCCGACGACGGCCGGTTGCCGAGCACGAACTGGCCGGTCCGCAACATCGCCTCCATGCAATCGAGAAAGCGCACGTAGCTGTCCTCGATCACCGGCGCGGTGGTGGCGTCGGAGCCGACCACGTGCAGCCGCCCGATCTGCCGTTCGGTGAACTGCTTGCTGAATCCGGCCAGCACCGGGTCCGGCAAATCGACGCGCTGCAGCAAAGGCAACACGGTACCGGCCTTCCCGATGTCCGCCTCGTAGGACCACCGGTAGTGGAACATGCAGCGGGTGAGCCACTCGTCGGCGTAGTCCTCGATGACGTAATTGAGAAAGGCCATCACCGGGTCGGCGGGAATCACGCTGCGCTCCGGGAACGCTGCCTCGATCCGCCGGATCAGGGGTGTGGAATCGGTCACCGCCTGCAGTTTACCCTGCGCATCCGGCAGGTAGAACGTCGGTAACAACGGCACCTTCGGCACCGGCAACTGCCCGCGGTCCGCGCCACTGCCGGGCATGGCCGGCATGTTGGGCATGCCGATGATGAACCGGTAAGGCAACCGCTTGTAACGCAGCACCGCCAGCATCTTGCGCGTGTAGGGGCTGCCGTGCACGCCCTGCAGGCGGATCGGGAGGGGGATGTCTGTCATCGCATCGGACCTGTTTCCATCGGACCGGCTGGCGCCTGGCGGGCGGGGTGGGTTGATTGTGTCAGACTGAAGTCTGACCTACGCGTAGGCCCACGCGCTGAGCTGCGGGGGCCATCAGGGATCGGTGACGGCCTGCGCCGCGAACTCTTCGATGGTCGCCTCCAGGCCCTGCGCCGCCACGCGGGTCTCGATGTCGCTGCGCGCGAACCCGACCAGCGAGGCGCCGAGGAAAACCAGGTCCAGGCCCAGCCACCTGCCGTCCTTCTCGTGGACCTTGGCGATGAACGAGAACGGCAGCTTGCCGCCATGTACCGTCGGGGTACCCACCGTGCCGCTGACCCAGACCTGGTCGGCGGAGCGGGCGTCGGTCTGGATGCGCAGCAGGCGCAGCCGCGATCCACGTTCATAGTTGTCGAACGCGGCACGGATGTTGTTGCGCATCAGGGCCAGGGCTGCCTGCGCGGCCTTCGCCTCGAGTTTCTCTTTCACCACCGCGGGCCAGTGCACACCGTAGACCGCAGGAACAATGGCCTCCAGGTCCAGGTACCTGCGCATCTGCTGCTCGACGTACACGTTGAGCGCGGTCTCCTGGTCGTCGGGGGACAGCCGGCCCACTTCGCGGTATTTCTCTTCCGTCTCCTCGTGCAGGCTGCGCAGCGCCTGCATGGCCGCCTCGGTGGCCTGCGCGCCGGGCGGCTCCGCGATCACCGCGGCCGGCGCCACGACCAGGCTGGCAAGCAGCAACAAGCGGCGGAAGACGCGGCCGAGGCCGTCGGATTCATCGGTGTGGCCCGGCATGACGCATGGCTCCCAATCCAGAGGACGTTCTGTAAAATTCTAGACCAATCCACGATTCGGACGCCTGCCCATGCAGTCCGTCGCAGACCTGCTCAGCCGCCTGCAGACCCGGCACCCGCTGCTGCTGTTCCTGTTCCTGGGCGGGGCCCTCTTTCTGCTGACGTGGTCCGACGTGGAACCGGCGCCGGCGGAGGAAGATCCCACCCCGGTCGTATTGCCCGCCGCACAGTGGCAGGCGCTGCGACAGCAATACCCCGGCATCCCGCTCGCGGAACTCGGCGCCGCGCAGTTGCACGCGGTGCTCGGCGACTGGCTGGACCACGAGGTACTGGTGCGGGAAGGGCGCCGGCTGGGCCTGGATGCCGGCGACCCCATCATCGAGCGGCGCATCGCACAGCGGACGATCGCCCTGCTGGAGGATCTGCATCCCCTGCAGGAGCCGGATGACCTGCAGTTGCAGGCCTGGCTGCGGGAACATCCCCGGCGCTACGGCGACCCACCCCGTTACACCTTCCAGCAGGTCTACCTCTCGCGCGGCGTGCACGGTGACGACGGGCCGGCAACCGCGACCCGTCTCCTCGCTCAACTGCGGTCCGGTGACATCGATTTCCGCGCGCTCGGTGATCCCTTCATCACCGGGCCGGTGGTGCGCGACATCACGCCGGCGGACCTGCGCAAGCATTTCGGCAGTATGTTTGCGGATGCGCTCGCGGTAACCGCGCCCGGCGCATGGGCGGGTCCCCTGCGCTCGGGCTACGGGCTGCACCTGGTCCGCGTGACGGCGTTCAGACCGTTCACACCCTGGACCCTGGAGAACGCGCGCGCCCGTATCGAGCGCGACTACCGTGTCCACCGGCAGGAACAGCACCAGCGCATGCTGCGCAACCGCCTGATCGAGAAATTCGGCGTCGTCGCGGAAGCCGGCGCCGCATGATCCGGGCCTGGTGGCTGGTGCTGGTCCTGCTCGCGACGGCCAGTGGCGCCGCCCATGCGCACAAGTTCGATTCCGCCTTCCTGGCCCTGACCGAACTGGGCGGGATGCGTTACGGGGTGCGCATGAAACTGCCGCTGACGGGCGGGCGACCGGGCGCCCTGCCGGACCTGCAGCTGCCGGCAGACTGCCAGGATGCCGGCACACCACGCACGCAACATGAGGCGCAGTCGTGGCGCCGGTCCTGGACGGTCCACTGCGAGGCGACGCTGCGTGGCCGGTCGCTCAAACTGTCCGGACTCAATGCCGTGATGCCGAACGCGGTGGTCGCACTGCGCTTTGAGGACGGTGCCGAGCGCGTGCTGCTGATCGACCTCGACCAGCACGCTTTCGTGTTTGCCCCGGGTCAGAAACGGCAGAGCGCCGCAGCCGCCGAGTACCTGCCACTGGGCATCACCCACATTCTCGGCGGACCCGACCACCTGCTATTCGTCGCCGGTCTGCTGCTGGTGGTGGTCCGCGCGCGCGCCGGCATGAAAACCATGGTCGGCACCATCACCGCCTTCACCGTCGCCCACAGCATCACGCTGGCGGCGGCGGTACTCGGTCACGCCAGCCTGCCCGCCACACCGGTCGAGACGGTCATCGCGCTCAGCATCCTGCTGCTGGCAGTGGAGCTGTCGGCAGCGTCCGGGCAGGAGGAGCCGCCCGGCTCCCTCACGTTCAGGCGTCCATGGCTGGTCGCCTTCGGCTTCGGCCTGGTCCATGGCTTCGGCTTCGCCGGCGCGCTGCGGGAGGTCGGCCTGCCCGAGCACGCGGTGGGCCAGGCGCTGCTCCTGTTCAATGTCGGGGTGGAGATCGGGCAACTCCTGTTCGTGGCCGCGCTGCTCGCGGCCGGCGGCCTGCTGAACCGCCTGCGCCCGTCCCTGCTGCCGCCGACCACCCGGGCCATGGTTCTCGGGATCGGCGCACTGGGCGCGTACTGGGTCATCGAACGGACCTACCCTGCCCTGGCGGGAAGCTGACCTGCCCGTTCTGTACCCATTGTTCACTTTCTATGCTAAGACAGTGTTTCCTCCCCCTGATGCGACGCCTCACCCATGCGCACGTCTCCCCTGCTTGTCCTGCTGCCAGCCGTCCTCGCCATGCATTCCGCCGACGCCGCCACCTGCCCGGACTACCGCGACGGCTACAAGAATGTCTATTTCGGGGACATGCATACGCACACCAGTTATTCGCTGGATGCCTATTTCTTCAATGCCCTGACGACGCCGCTGATGTCGCACCAGTTCGCCAAGGGCGCGGCGGCGCTGCCGCTCCCCGCCAAGGGCAGTCAGGACGTCTTCACCCGTGGCTACGAGATCCGCATCGACCGGCCGCTGGATTTCAACGCCGTCACGGACCACGCCGAGTTCATCGGCGGCATGTACTACAGCTGCAACAACACGCCGCAGACCCAGCAGGCCTGTGACCAGGCGGTCGGCCAGGGCGTGCGCCGGGACATCCGCGCCATCGCCGCGGGGAATACGCCGTTCCATACCCAGCAACTGCAGGCGGCTGTCACCGTTTCCCCGACCGGTGAACTGGCCTGGCAGGAAACCATGCAGATGAACGACGACGCGAACGAACCGTGCACCTACACCACCCTGCACGGCTACGAGTACACGTCCAACGAGCTCTCGCAGATGTTCCATCGCAACGTGATCTTCAACGGTCCGCGCGAATCAATTCCGGCCAAGGTGTTCGGCGCGGTGAAGCCATACTCGGCCTTGCTGCCGGAAAACGCCAACGACGAGTGGGAGCTGTTCGACCACCTGCAGGGCGCCTGTCGCGAGGAGACCGGCTGCCGGGTGCTGACCATCCCGCACAACCCCAACATGAGCGACGGGCGCATGTTCCTGGCTGCCGACGAGGACAACGGCATGCAACTGACCGAACCACTCGCCGGCAGGCCGCTCGGACGCAAGATCGAGCTGACGAACGTGTTCAACCCGATGACCGCGGCGGACGCGGAATTGCGCACGAAGTACGACCGGGCCGTCGAGATGACCCAGCACAAGGGGCAGTCGGAATGCGCGATCGGGCTGGAGGGGAACTACGCACTGACCGACGAGGACTTCGATCCCGACTGCAACTTCGAGATCAACAAGTCGGTCTGCACCGGGGCGCCGGACCAGCCCGCTTCCTGCGCTGCCATCTGCACCGGCGACCCGACGCGGGATCCCGCCTTCTGTGAGAACCGTGACGAGGGGGGCAACAAGTCCAAGATGTGCGCGTCCACCGGGCCGGACGGCCTGTCCGACGGCAACGACGGCGACACCGGGAACTGCACCCACCCACTGGATTACTACCGCAACGCCATGGTCGAGGGCATGAAAATCCGCCAGGCGCTCGGCACCAATCCCTACAAGCTGAACATCACCGCCTCGCTGGATACGCACAACGGCGACTCGGGCAACGCTGCGGAGAGGAATTTCCACGGCCACGGCGGCGTGCTGGACGACGACCCGGCTGAACAGCTGGGGTTCTGGGACTGCAACGGCCCGGCGCAGGACCCCGTCAGCCAGCGCCTGAACCCGGCCACGTACGATCCTGCATCCACCGACGAAACGCAGTGCCCGGGACGCACGTTCTACGACTTTGCCCGGCACCTCAATCCGGGCGGCCTCACCGGCGCCTGGGCGGCGGAGAACACCCGCGACGAGATCTTCGCCGCCGTCCACCGCGGCGAGACCTTCGGCACCTCCGGCCCGCGCATGCGCGTCCGCACGGTGGCGTCCTGGGATCCGCTGCCGGAAAACGTCTGCGAGGAACTCGCTTCAGGCCGCGACCTCATCGACGGCAACGTCGTCGGCAACGGCGCTCGCATGGGGGACAACCTGCCGGCGCCGGCGCCCGGAGCGACGCAGGGTCCGCACATCGCGGTGTGGGCAGCGCAGGATCCGGACGGGCACCCGCTGCAGGAGATCGACATCATCAAGGGTTTCCTGAACGCCGAGGGCCAGCCGAAGTGGCGCGTATTCGACAGGGTGGCAGCCACCAGGGCGAAGGTACAGCGACCACGCCGCAAGGACTGCGCGGTGAAGACCGCCCAGCACCCGGGTACGCTGTGCGCGGTGTGGCAGGATCCCGACTTCTCGGCGGATCGCGACGCTTTCTGGTATGCCAGGGTGCTGGAGGTCCCCTCCTGCCGCCATACCACGTGGCAGTGCGTGGACAAGCAGGTGGACTGTTCGGTTCTGAGCCGGCAGAACGGGATGTTCCGCGAGTCCACCGGCTTCAAGGGCTACGAAGGGTGCTGCGCGATCGAAGGCTCGCCGGGCAACTTCAGCGGCGCGCCCCGCTTCCACACCATCGAGGAGCGCGCCTGGGCCTCGCCGATCTGGTATGAACCCTGACCGTCGGGGCTGCCCGGGCTCAGGCGACGTTCATGCCGCGCAGCGCGTAGAAGAACAGCGCGCCGAGGAAGGCTGACACCGGTACCGTGATCAGCCAGGCGGCCACGATCTTGATGACCGCACCCCGCTCCACCAGTTGCTGCTGGTAGAGCTTTTTGAGTTTCTTGCGCTCCTTGCGGCTGATCTGGGACGAGTCCGCCTCCTGCGACAGTTTCAGCTGCCGCAGCATCTCGCGCTTCTCGTGGAAGCCGGCCTCCTCGAACTGTTGCAGGAAGCGTTCCACCTCGGCGCTGTCGGCCCCGGAGTGGTGGGCGCGAATCTCCTCCAGCTTGCGGCCGTACATGATCTTGATGCGCTCGCGCAGGAAACCGATACCGAAGACGCCGCCCACCGCGATGTGCGTGGAGCTGACCGGCAGGCCCAGCTGGGAAGCGATGATGACGGTGATCGCCGCCGCCAGCGCAATGCAGAAAGCGCGGGACTTGTCGAGTTCGGTGATCTCGGAGCCCACCGTGCGGATCAGTTTGGGACCGAACAGGGCCAGGCCCAGCGAGATCCCGAGCGCACCGACCAGCATCACCCAGAGCGGCACGCCGGCCTTGCCGGAGATGTTGCCGTGCGTCACCGCCTCGTTGATCGCGGCCAGCGGGCCGACGGCGTTGGCCACGTCGTTGGCTCCGTGCGCGAAACTGAGCAGCGCGGCGGCGAAGACCAGTGGCATGGTAAAGAGGTCGTTGACGCCGGCCTTTGGATCCTCGGCATCGATCACCGCATCGCGCAGGCGGTTGCGGACCAGCGCGAAGACCACGCCCGCCACGCCGAGGCCGATCAGGGCCGCGACCATGAAGCTGACCTTCCAGATGTGCTTCACTCCCTTGAGCATCAGGTAGGTGCCGAAGGCCCAGGCCATCACCGCCAGCAACCACGGCACCACCCGCCGCGCCGCCGCCATCTGGTCGCCCTGGTAGCTGATGGTCCGCTTGATGAGGTAGAGGAAACCGGCCGCGATGAAGCCGCCCATCACCGGCGAGATCACCCAGCTGGCGGCGATCTGTCCCATCTTGCCCCAGTTCGCGATGTCCCAGCCGCCCGCGGCGATACCGGCACCGAGAACGCCGCCGACGATGGAGTGGGTGGTGGAAACCGGCGCGCCGGCAGCGGTGGCGAAATTCAGCCACACCGCCGCGGCCAGCAACGCACCGGTCATCAGCCAGATGAATTCATCGATATCGTTGAAAGCGGTGGGGTCGATGATGCCTTTCTTGATCGTGGAAACAACGTCGCCGCCGGCGATCAGCGCGCCGCTGGCCTCGAAGATCGCGGCAATGGTGATGGCGCCCGCCAGGCTGATCGCCTTGGAGCCCACCGCCGGCCCGACATTGTTGGCGACGTCGTTGGCGCCGATGTTGAGCGCCATGTAGCCGCCGATCATGCCGGCGAAGATCAGGCTCATGCCGCCCGGCAGCTGGTGCGCCTGCAGGTAGATGTAGCCGAACACGACGACGAGGAAGAGACCGGCGATGCCGAGTCTCACTGCGATACCGGAATAGCTCAGACCACTTTGCACGATCGCCCAGACTCCCTTCCAGATTCAGTCGTTTCGCCGCGACCCAGGTGCCAGGTACTCCGGCCCCGCACCCGCTCCGGCTGTCATCATACTTTAACTTTTCGGGGGGAAACCACGCTTTTCGGCCGCGGTTTTGCTAACTATCTAGTTCCCGAACCATCCGCTGCAGGCAATCCTGCATGGCGCGCTGGAAACCGAGCTTCATCACCAGCCAGGCCAGCGGATACACCAGTGCATTGCGCACGTGATAGGTGTAGTACCAGTCGATCCGGGTCCCGTTGCGTTCCGGCCGCAGCCGCCAGCGCGCCTGCGCACCGCTGAACAGCCAGCTGGAAGGCGGCCGGAAGCCATCGATCAGGGAATAGGCATGCTCGGTGGGGGCATCGAACACGTCCACGCGCTCGGTGACGAGTGAGCCGTCCGCCACGCGCACCTTGCGGATTGTGCCGGGCCGCTGCGGCGGGTCGAGAACCTCGACCTGCTCCACCGCCGGGATCAGCAGGTTGCCGGGGAAGAAGCGCGGAAACTGCGGGGAGTCCGTGACGAACTCGAACGCGGGACCAGGATCCCGCGCCGTCCGGGCGGTCGCGAACAGCTCGAGTTTCAAAACGGTCTCCTGTCAGGCTGCGATGGTATCCGCCACCGTCCGCTCCACCGGGGCATTCTGCAGCACGGCCACGCGCTGCAACTGGTGGCGACGGTCACCGAACAGCGTACCGAACGCGGTCAGCCGGCGGAAGTAGTGCCCGACATCCAGTTCCTCGGTCAGGCCGATGCCGCCGTGCAGCTGGATGGCCTGCTGCGCGACGAACTTGCTCGACTTGTGCAGGTAGGCCTTGCAGGCGGCGGCGGCCAGCGCGCGCTGACGGGCGTCGGGATCCTGCAGGCGCACCATGGCCATCATGATCATGGAACGGCTCTGCTCCACCTCGATGAACATGTCGACCATGCGATGCTGCAGCACCTGGAAGCTCGCCAGGTGCCGGTCGAACTGCTTGCGGGTCTTCAGGTACTCCAGCGTCTTCGCGAGCAGCGCCTGCATTGCGCCCACGGCGTCCGCGCAGGTGAAGGCAATGGCACGGTCCACCACCTCCTGCAGCAGTTGCCCGGCTTCCCCGCCGAGCCGCTGTGCAGGCACATCCTGCAGCACCAGGTCGCTGGCGACCCCGCCACCCAGCAGCGGGTAGTCCTGCCGCTGCAGGCCGGCGGCGGCGCGCCCGACCCGGTACAGGCCGAGGCCCGCGGCATCCGCGGGAAGACCGGCATGCCGTGCGATCACGAGCAGCGCACCGGCATTCGGACCGTTGAGCACGGTGGTCTTGCCACCGCTCAGTTTCCAGCCATCGGCAGTCTCGAAGGCACGCGTCTCGCAGTACATCGGATCGTAGCGCCCGGCGGACTCGTAACAGGCCAGCGCCAGCTGTTCCCGGCCGGCGATCATCTCCTGCAACAAGGGGACCCCATCGCCGCCGGCGCCCGCCAGCATGCCGCCCGCAAGCACCACGTTGGCGAGGTAGGGTTCGACGCAGTTGGCGCGCCCGAACTCTTCGGCCAGCGAAAGCAGTTCGATGGGTCCGAGTCCGGCGCCCCCGGCCGCGTCATCGAACGCCAGGCCCAGCCAGCCCATGTCCGCCATCTGCCGCCAGGCGCCGCCCTTCATGCCCTCCGGACTGGCCACGGCGGACAGGTAGTCCTCGAACCGGTAGGCGTCGCGCAGGTACCGCGCCACGCTGTTCTTCAGCAGGTTCTGTTCTTCGGTCAGGGAAAAGTCCATCATTCAGCCCCCCAGTCCCAGCGCGAACTTGGCCAGCACGTTGCGCTGGATCTCGTTGCTGCCGCCGTAGATCGTGCTCGCGCGGCCGATATTGTAGAACGGCACCGCGCGCGCGAATTCGTCACCCTCGTTGTGCAGGGACTGCCAGGGCAGCGAGGCCCAGGCGCCCATCTCCACGAGGTATTCCTCCATCGCCTGCTGCAGCTCCGTGCCCTTGATCTTCAGGCCGGAACTCTCCGGACCCGGCGGCACCCCCTTCTGGGCGCGCTCCAGCGCGCGCAGATTGGTGAATTCCAGCGCCATCAGGTCCACCGAGAAGGCCGCCAGTTCCTCCGCCACGCGCGGATCCTGCGCCAGCGCGGGATCGGCCGCCACCAACTGGCGCATCTTCGTCAGCCGCGCCTTGTGGATCGGCACCCCGGCGATGCTGGTGCGCTCGTGGCCGAGCAGGTACTTGGCGATGGTCCAGCCCCTGCCCTCCTCGCCGACGAGGTTCTCCACCGGCACGCGGACGTTCTCGAAGAAGATCTCGTTGAGATGATGCTCGCCGTCGATGCTGCGGATCGGCCGCACCTCGATGCCCGGCGTGGTCATGTCGATCAGCAGGAAGGAGATGCCCTCCTGCTTGCGTTCACCGGACTGCGTGCGCACCAGGCAGAACACCCAGTCGGCGATGTGCGCCGCGGTGTTCCAGATCTTCTGGCCGTTCACGACGTAGTGGTCTCCGTCGCGCTCGGCGCGGGTGCGCAGCGACGCCAGGTCGGAACCGGCACCGGGTTCGGAATAGCCCTGGCACCAAAGCCGTGTCCCGTTCGCGATGGGCGGCAGGTGTTCGGCCTTCTGCGCCTCGGTGCCGAATTTCATCAGCACCGGTCCGCACATGGTGAGCCCGAACACGCTGACGTAGGGCGCGTCGGCGCGTGCGCACTCCTCGTCCCAGATGTAGCGCTGGGTCGCGGTCCAGCCCGGCCCGCCGTACTCACGCGGCCAGGCCGCCGCCAGCCAGCCCTTCGAGGCCAGTTTCTGCTGCCAGGCCAGCTCGTCCTCGCGGCTCATGGTCAGGCCGACGCGGACGTCCGGCACGTTCGCCTGCAGCCATTCGCGCACTTCCTGGCGGAACAGTTCGTCCTCCCGCGTAAACGAAAAATCCATGCTCCTGCGTCCTCCCGGTGAATCCGGCACGAAACTGGCGACGGAAAACGGCCTCGCGCCACGGCCGCTTCTATTGGCATGGAAAGTGCCATAACAAGCGCGGGGGCGTCAAGCGTGGCGCCGGGGCAGGCATCCCCCAGATTCCGGGCTACGCTGTTGGCTGGATGGGTTGAATGCAGGGGTTGGGGGCGTGCTTAAAAAACTGGGATTGGGCCTGCTGGTGCTGGCCGTCGGCGGCGCGGTGGCGTTTCACCTGTTCGGCGAGAAGCTGATCCTGGCGCAGATGCACAAGGTCGCGCTGTCGAGCATGAAGGGGGAGCGCCTGGCCGGCCTGGAGGATGGC
>JBFKKR010000023.1:0-34902 GCA_041682035.1 Pseudomonadales bacterium
CTGCAATCCAGTTCCCCGGCATCACCAACCTGTGGGTGATGCCGATCCGCAACCGCATCGACATGCTGGCCACCGGCATCAAGACGCCGGTCGGCATCAAGGTGAACGGCCCCGACCTGAAGGGGATCGAGGACATCGGGCGGAAACTGGAGTCCCTGCTTCCCCGGCTGCCCGGCACGGCTTCCGTGTACTCGGAACGCGTCGCCGGCGGGCGCTACCTGCTGGTGGATCCGGATCGTGAACAGGCAGCGCGCCACGGGCTCAACATGGCGGATGTGCAGGCCGTGGTCCGCACCGCCGTGGGCGGCATGAACGTGACCGAGACCGTGGAAGGGCTGGAGAGATATCCGGTCAACCTGCGCTATCCGCAGGACTACCGGGATTCACCCGAGCGGCTGCGCCAGTTGCCCATCGTCACGTCCGGCGGGCACCACATCGCGCTGGGCGACATTGCGGATATCCGCATCGCGGATGGACCGCCGGCGATCAAAAGCGAGAACGCCCGCCTCAGCGGATGGACGTTTGTCGACATACAGGACATCGACCTGGGCACTTACGTGCGGGAAGCCCGCGATTTCGTGGCGCGGGAGCTGGACCTGCCCGGCGGGTACTCCCTGCAGTGGTCCGGACAGTACGAATACCTCGAGCGCGCCCGGGAACGTCTCACCCTGGTGGTTCCGGTCACGCTGCTGATCATCCTGATCCTGCTCTACCTGAACTTCCGCAACCTGGTGGAAGTGCTTATTATCATGGGCACCCTGCCGTTCGCGGTGATCGGCGGTCTGTGGCTGGTGTACCTGCTGGATTTCCAGTTGTCCGTGGCGGTCGGGGTCGGCTTCATCGCGCTGGCCGGCGTGGCGGTCGAGATCGGCGTGCTGATGCTGGTGTACCTGGACCAGGCCGTGCGGAAGCAAAGGGCCCTGCTGGAACAGCAGGGGCAGCCCTTCACGATGGAAGCATGCCGCGTGGCTGTCATGGAGGGCGCCGGCCTGCGGGTGCGGCCCATCGTCATGACGTTCGCCGCAATCGTGGCAGGACTGGTGCCCATCATGATCGGTACAGGGACCGGCTCAGAGGTCATGCAGCGGATTGCAGCGCCGATGGTCGGCGGGATGGTGTCCACGCTGGTGCTGACGCTGGTTCTGCTGCCGGCAGTCTACCTGCTCTGGCAACGGCGGAGGCTCGCCCGGGGTTCGGAGCCGCCCCCCCGGGGTCATGCGGGAGAAACCCCTTGACTCGGTACCATGGTACAGGGTGCACCCTGCGATGGGAGGCGTTCCACTGATGCTGCACTGGTTGCTTGCGAGCTGGCGGTCCGAGCCCTTCCGTACCGCCTTGTCGATCCTGATGTTCGCTGCGGTCAGCGCCCTGATCCTGCTTTTCCAGGGCGTTCACGTCGGCGTTCTCGGCGACCTGCATGACGGGCCGGCGGCGTTGCCCGCGGACCTGGTCGGACTGGAAGCGGGTTCGGAGTTGTTCGCTCTCAGCCCGAGCAGCATTGCCCAGTTGTCGCGCCAGCGTGCAGAAGCCGTCGCCGGGGTCCGCTCCGCAGAACCGTTCGCGAAATTTCCGACCGTCGTCCGCTGGAACGGCCGCATCACGCCGGTCACTTTGTTTGCCGCGGACCGCTTCGAAAGCTGGCCCCGTGTGACTGCAGGAACCGGTATCGCAGACGCCGGAGACATGCTGGTCGATGCGGCGGTCATGCAGTTGCACGGCCTGCAGGTTGGCGATCCGGTGGATCTCTACGGCTATCAGTTCACGATTGCCGGTATCACTTCAAATACTGCCTCACCGTTCGCGCCCTATATCGTCATCTCCTACGACGGCCTGCTCGACATGTACTTTCAATCCGACCTGCCCGTAGGGGATGGCGCCGGGGATTTTCTCTCCGGACTCTGGGTGCGGATCGAGCCGGAAGCATCGCTGGAGAGCGTGCGCGCCGCCCTGCAGCGCACCGGGCCGGAGATGCGTTGGAGCACGCCTGCCGAACTGGGTGCGGCCGATGCGGAATTTGGCGATCGCCTGCTGGGGCCGGTCCTGTACCTGTTGAACAGCATCGCTGCGCTGATCGGATTCCTGACCATGAGTGTATTGCGGTTTGCCGATGTGCAGGCACGGCGCCGGGAGATCGGTGTCATGCGCGCCATCGGCGCCAGGCCCGCGGGCCTGGCGGGGATGTTCGTGGTGGGTGGGATCGCACTGGCCGTTCTTGCGGCGGTTCCGGCCGTTATTCTGGCTGTCGGTTTGGAACAGCTCGTGGAACACTGGAATCCGATGTACCAGCCACGGGTACTCGAAACCGCGGTGCTCTTGCGGGGATTTCTCATCGTGCTGGCTGCCGCGGTCCTGGGTGGTTTGCTGGCATTGCGCACCGTGTTCCGGATCGAACCGGCCCGGGTGTTCCAAAGATGAGTGCGATGCTGGGCTGGGTTCTGCATTCGCTCTGGCACGAGCGGGTTTCCGTCCTGGCCAGTGCGCTGGGGATCGCCCTGGCCATGCTGCTGTCGCTCTACCTCGACGCCGTGTTCCGGGGCGAGGCGGACCAGATCGTGCAGTTCATCGAGCGTGCACCGGGAGAAGTGTGGATTCTGCAGGACGGCGCAAGAAACCTGCACATGAACCGCTCGGCGCTTTCCGCACAACAGATTGCCGATGTGCAACGCGTCGAGGGCGTGGCCACGGTGCGGCCGCTATTGTACCGGGACGTACTGGTGGGCCCCGACGCCACGCAGCGGATCGCCTACCTGGTGGGCATCCCTGCGGGGGCGACCGACATCGGCCCCTGGAGCCTGGCCGCAGGACAGTCTGTGCCGAAGGCCGGCGAGATTGTCATCCCCGCACCGCTGGCCCGCTCCGAAGGCCTCGAACTGGGAGACACGATCCGTGTGGAAGGCCGGCAAATGCGCGTGGTCGGATTGAGCCGGGAAACCTTCTCCATGGCAAATCCCTTCCTGTTCGCCACCGAGACGGACGCACGTGCGCTGCTGGACCGGGACGATGGCGCCAACCTGATGCTGGTGACCCCTGCAGAAGGGCTTGACGCCACCACGCTCGCGGAACACATCCGTGCCAGCCTGGAGAACGTGCAGGTACTGACCCGAGCGGAACTGGAGTCCAGCGACCGCGCACTGGCCATGCAGATGGGCGGCGCGCTCATCGGCCTGATGGCGGTGATCGGTCTGATTGTGAACCTGCTGATCGTCAGCTTCGCCGCCTTCGTGTTCCTCAGCAACCGGCAGCGTGAGATGGCCGTGTCCCGCGCCATCGGGGCCCCACCCTGGATGCTGGTCGGTTCGGCCATCCTGTTCTGCCTGGTACTCTCGCTGTTCGGCTGCCTGCTTGCGGGCGCAGCGATCCCGGCCAGCAGTTACGCGCTGGGCCGCTGGGTGCCCGAGGTCGCCGTGCGCTTCTCAGCGGAGGTCTTCCTGCAGACAGCTGCCGGAACCCTGGCGATGTCCGCGCTGGCGGCGTTGCCGCCCGCGCTGCGGATTGTGCATGTGGATCCGGCACTGGTATTCAACGAATGAGCAAACAGGACACGCAGAAACTGGCGGCAACCGTCACCCTCAGGGCGCAGAACCTGGACAAAACGTTCGGGGTTGGGGACACGGCGGTGCATGCGGTCGACCAGGTATCCCTTGATGTGAAGCGCGGTGAACTGGTGCTGATCAAGGGGCCGTCCGGTTCGGGCAAAACCACGCTGCTCTCGATGCTCGGCGGCCTGCTGCGCCCGGACCACGGAACGGTAGAGGTGGAGGGCCATGCACTCACGGGGTTGCCTGAGGCCGAACTGGCGGAGCTGCGCGCCCGGCGGATCGGTTTCGTGTTCCAGGCCTACAACCTGCTCAGTGCACTCTCCGTGGAGGACAACATCCTCTTTCCGGCCCGCCTGGTCAAGACACCGCTCGCCGAGGCGCGGGAACGGGCCGGACAGTTGCTGGAGCGCCTGCAACTGACGCACCGGCGGCGTGCCAAGCCGGGGCAGCTGTCCGGCGGCGAGCGCCAGCGGGTGGCCGTGGCACGAGCCCTGGTGAACGACCCACCCCTGATCCTGGCCGATGAGCCCACCGGCAACCTCGATTCACAGCGCGGGCAGGAAGTCGCCATGCTCCTGCATGAAATCGCCCGTGAGGACGGTCGCGCGGTCGTCATCGTCACGCACGACCCCCGCATCGAGGACATCGCCGATCACGTGCTCTGGCTGGAAGACGGCAAACTGCGTGACCGAAAGGAGGAGGCCCACGACTGGGCCCGGGATCCGGTCTGCAACATGCGCGTGGACCGCTGGACCGCGACGGAGCGATGCGACTTTGAAGGTCGGGAGTACTTCTTCTGTTCGTCTCGATGCCGGGAGCGCTTCCGCAGCGCACCGCAGCAGTATGTGCGGCCTGGACAGTAACCGAACGACTGTGGGGGCGAAACCATGCAACACAACGAAGGAAAATGCGGCGAGGGGAAATGCGGTGAGGGTCATTGCGGCCACGGCCAACGCCCATCGCCTGCCACCCAGGAGAACCGGGGCAATCTGCGCCTCCTGATCGAGGGCATGTCCTGCGCAAGCTGCGTCGGGAAGGTGGAAGCCGCGCTGCAGCAGGTTTCGGGCGTCCAGCATGCCGAGGTCAACCTCGCCGACCGCAGCGCCTCCGTTGCAGGCTCGGCAGACATCAGCGCGCTCACCGACGCCGTCGCCGCGGCGGGTTACGCCGCCAGGCCCGCCGATCAGGCAGGCGACGAAATGGCCGAGCGCGAAGCGGCCGACCTCGCCTACTACCGCAAGCTCATGCGGGATACGGCGATTGCGCTGTCGCTGGGTGTGCCCCTGATGCTGTACGGGCTGTTCATCGGGGAGATGACGATCACCACGAGCACAGAGCGTTATGCCTGGCTGGTCGTGGGCCTGTTCACGGCGGCAGTGATGTACTTTTCCGGCAGGCATTTCTATGTCGGCGCCTGGAAATCCTTCCGGAACCACAGCGCCAACATGGACACGCTGATCGCGCTCGGAACCGGTGCCGCCTGGCTGTACTCGATGGTGGTCGTACTGGTCCCCGGGGCGGTTCCTGAAATGGCGCGTCACGTCTATTTCGAGGCCACCGCGATGATCATCGGCCTGATCGACCTCGGTCTCGCCCTGGAACTGCGCGCCCGCGGGCGCACATCGGAAGCGATCCGGCGACTGATCGGCCTGCAGGCGAAAACGGCGCGGGTGATCCGGAACGGCGAGGAAACCGACATTCCGATTGAGGCGGTAAGGCTGGAAGACCGCGTCCGGGTGCGGCCCGGGGAGAAGGTTGCGGTGGACGGCATCGTGCTGGAAGGACACACCAGCATGGACGAATCGATGCTGACCGGCGAGCCGATGCCAGTGAAAAAACAGGAAGGGGACGAAGTGGTGGCTGGCACCATCAACAAGTCCGGCACGATCGTGTTCCGCGCCACCCGGGTCGGCACGGACACAGCGCTCGCCCGCATCATCAAGATGGTCCGGCAGGCGCAGAATTCCAAGCCACCCATTGGCCGGCTGGCCGACGTGATATCCGGGTACTTTGTACCCATCGTGATGATCATCGCCGTGCTCAGTGCGCTCGCCTGGCTGAACTTCGGGCCGCCGCCTGCCGTGGCCTTTGCATTGGTATCGGCCACCACCGTGCTGATCATCGCCTGTCCCTGTGCACTGGGCCTGGCCACGCCGATGTCGGTGATGGTCGGAGTCGGCAAGGCTGCTGAACATGGCGTGCTCATCCGCAATGGGCAGGCCCTGCAGACCGCCAGTCGGATCACAGTCATGGTGCTCGACAAGACCGGCACCATCACGGAGGGTGCGCCGAGGGTCACCGAGGTGCTCACTTTCCATGATTTCCCGGAGACCGACGCCCTGTCACTGGCTGCCGGGCTGGAAGCGGGCTCAGAGCACCCGCTTGCCGAGGCGGTCGTGCAATCGGCACGGGACCGCAACCTGTCGGTTCCTTCCGTCGAAGACTTCGAGTCCATCGCCGGGCATGGTGTGCGCGGAGTGGTCGATGGCAGGCAGGTGCTGTTCGGCAACCGCAAGCTGATGGAAGACCAGCAGGTGGATGTCTCGACGGCCGTCGCGGCAGCACAGCAACTCGCAGCACAGGCCCGCACGCCCGTGTATTTCGCGGTGGAGGGCATGCTGGCCGCGATTATAGCGGTCGCCGACCCGATCAAGCCTGACTCCATCGAAGCCATCAGGCGCCTGCAGAAAAATGACATACGCGTCTACATGCTCACGGGGGACAATGCGGCCACCGCAGCAGCGGTCGCGAAGAAAGTGGGCATTCAGGATTTCTTCGCCGAAGTGTTGCCCGAAGAAAAGTCGAACAAGATCGCGGAACTGCAACATGCCGGAGAAGTCGTCGGCATGACCGGGGACGGCATCAATGATGCGCCGGCACTGGCGCTTGCTGATGTCGGGTTCGCCATCGGCACTGGCACCGACGTGGCCATGGAGAGCGCGGATGTCACGCTGATGCGCGGCTCACTGCACGGCCTTGCTGACGCCATTGCCATTAGCAAGGCCACCTTGCGAAACATCTTCCAGAACCTGTTCGGCGCGTTCTTCTACAACGTGCTGGGCGTACCGGTGGCAGCAGGCGTCCTGTTCCCGCTCACCGGCATGCTGCTGAGCCCGATTGTTGCTGGCGCCGCCATGGCGTTCTCTTCGGTGACCGTGGTGACCAATGCCAACCGTTTGCGGCTGTTCAAAGTGGAGGCGCACTGACCATGTGGATCATTAATACGCTCGGACTGCTACTGATCGCAGCCATCGTCTGGTGGTTCTGGCTCTACAAGCCGCGCGACGTTGCCACTTCCGCAGGCGGGGTTGTGGAAATCGTCGTCGAGAATGGTGTGTACGTGCCGGCACGGGTGGAGATTCCACTCGGCCGCCCTACAACGCTTCGTTTTTTGCGCAAGGATTCCTCCCCCTGTGCGGCCACGGTGGTTTTTAGTGAGTTCGACATCAGCGAGGAACTGCCTGCCAACCGGCCCAAGGATGTCGTGGTGAATCCCGGGCGAACCGGATCTTTCCCGTTCACCTGCCAGATGCAGATGTACCGCGGAGAACTTCGGGTGGTCGAACAGAAATCCAACCTGGAGGAATGAGAGATGTCAGCACACAGAAACTTCTGGTCTTCATCAAGCGGGATGATTGCGCTCTGCATGATTGCCGTCATCGGGTACTTCCTGTTGATGGAACACCGCGACCATCTTTTTCAGGCCCTGCCCTACCTGATCCTCCTGGCCTGTCCTCTAATGCACGTATTCATGCATGGTTCGCACAGCCATGGTGGTCACGCGCATGGGCGGAACGAACATTCAGGTCAAACAGACCAGGAGAAGGACTCGGAAGAAGCTGCATACCGGCGAGGCCTTGAGGAGGGCCGCCGCATCGAACGGAAACGCAGCAATCACGAGGACAGGGGGTGAAAGGTGCACGGTGAATCCACATACGGACTCTGGACGCTGGTGTTTCTGAACTCGGCGATTTTTATTTTCTTTGCATTCAGCTTTACCAAGCCGCGGACCAAAACCGACTGGCGCAGCCTGGGCGCATTTTCCGCCTTCATCGTCGCGTTGTTCACCGAGATGTACGGTTTTCCGCTGACCATTTACTTCCTGTCCGGCTGGCTGACAGAGCACTATCCGGGTATCGACTTCCTGGCGCACGAGAACGGCCATTTGCTGCACACGCTGCTCGGGTTCGAGGGCGATCCGCATTTCGACCCGTTGCACATGGCCAGCAACATCCTGATCGTTGTCGGCTTCTTCGTGCTTGCATCCGCATGGAACGTGCTGTATGCGGCGCAGAAGACGGGCACGCTGGCGACCACCGGCTGGTACGCCCGTTGCCGGCATCCGCAGTATCTCGCCTTTATTATCATCATGTTCGGATTCCTCCTGCAGTGGCCGACCATTCCGACCGTGGTGATGTTCCCTATCCTTGTCTGGGTTTATGTCCGACTGTCCAGGCATGAGGAAGAGATTGCACTGCGGGAGTTCGGCGACCAGTACCGGAACTACAAGCAGGTCACGCCGGCCTGGATTCCGGATTTCAGCAGGACGCCCACGAACGCAACCTGAGGAGGCTCATATGAAGCACGTACCGAAAAGCATCAATCGGCGGTTTGTATTTCTTGCGCTGACTGGCACGCTGGCCGTTCCGTTTTCAGCCGAAGCACATGATCCCAAGGAGCATTTGAAAGATGCCGAGTCGCCGAACTGTGCCGCCATGCGGAATATGGAGCACGGGAAGATGGATGCCAACGATCCGGTCATGCAGGCGATGGTGAAACAGTGCATGGATGAATTGCATCATGACGACGAGCATGGCGATGCTTCAGGCCACGGAGATCCAACGGAAGCGGAAGATTCCAGCGATCGGCATTCTGATCATCAGCTTTGAGAAACGATCTCTGGAAACCTCGCAAGGGGAGGATCATGGCGTTCATCAGGCATCTGCTCATTTTCAGCATTGTTGGACTGACGGGCGGTGGCTTGTTCATTTACTCGGGCGTCTACCCCGTCGGCGCCGACGTGCCGCACAACAGGTTCACGTACTGGCTTTTGGAAACCCTGCGCGAGCAGTCCGTTGCACGCGCAGCCACTGGCATCCGGATTCCCGCGAATCTGGACACGTCCGATCGACTACTGGCCGGCGGCGCCGACTACAACGACATGTGTGCAGGTTGTCATTTGAAACCCGGCCAGAAGGAAAGTGACTTCACGATCGGACTGTATCCATCACCACCGAACCTGGCCAAGACGGCCGACGCCCACGGGAACGAACAGGGCGGCAAGGCGGAAATGCAGGAGGAAGCCATCCGACGTCAGTTCTGGGTAATCAAGCATGGCATCAAGGCCTCGGGCATGCCGGCATGGGGGCCAACGCATGATGACGAGCGAATATGGAACATGGTTGCTTTCCTGCAACGGCTGCCTTCCCTTTCGGAGGTTCAGTACCAGATACTGACCGCCCGGCGGGGCAAGACCGAATCACATGGCCACTGACGGGTGTCTTGGACTGCCGGGGAGACCCGATGGCAGGAAGGCGCCAGGCGCAACGAATTGCTGGCGGCGCCGGCCCCGATGTTCGCTCGCCATCACGCGGAAGACCTATTGCCGCCACCACGCTGCCTGACGCGAAGGATCAGCGTCGTCCCAGGCTGAGCAGATCCTGCGCGTTCCTGACCAAATCCATGATTCGCAGATCTTTCAGCGCATCCCGTTCCAGGATCCTGCGCGCGATCCGGATCACCCGTTCATCGGCCTCCTCGAAACTGCCCGAGTCCACCGGTGGCGCGGGAAAGTATTCCAGCACGAGTTGGTACGCTTTGGCTTTTTCCTCTCCGACGATCTCGCGCGCGATAAACAGCGCCATGTCAATGCCGGCGGAAACCCCCTGCGAGGTCACGATCCTGCCCGCCCGCACATGCCGCCGTGCGACGGGCGTCACCCCGTACTGCTGCAGCAGATGCATTGTGCCCCAGTGTGAGGTCGCCTCGAGTCCTTGCAACAGGCCGGCGGCGGCCAGTATCAGCGACCCGGAGCACACGGAAGTCGTCCAGCGGGTCGTATCGTGAATACGCCGGATCCAGTCGAGCACATTGTTCTTCCTGGTTTCGCGGAGGAATCCCACCACGGAACCGGGGACCACGAGGATGTCGGCCTCATTGATCTCGCTGATGTCGTACTCGGCAACCAGTTTCAGGAAATGCGTATCGGACACGATGACGCCCTTCTCCTCTGCCACGAATTTCACGTCCGCCCCGGGCAGGCGGCTCAGCACTTCGTAGGGGCCAACAGAGTCGAGAGCGGTCACGCCGTTGTAGATGTAGATGACGACATTCAATGAAGGATCCTCCGCAGATTGCCGGTTCCGCGGGGCGCGACGTATGCGCGGCCCCGCGACCTGCCGTGTTTCAGGTTGTCAGTGGTTTTCAGCCAGTTCCTGCCGCGCCGGACCGGAGGTGGACGCTGACCGCGACACGGCGTAACCCGTGGCCTCGATCGCGGCAATGAGGTCCGCATCGTCCGCCGTGGAACGGATGCGCAGGGTGTGCTGCCGCAGGTCGAAGTCCAGGACGGCATGCCGGTCCTCGCTCTTGACGGCGCTGGTGATGACGCTGACGCAGTGTCCGCAGGTCATGTCGGGTATGACGAGACGGGTCATGGTGAATTTCCCTGGTTGTTGAGGAGCGTTCAGCGTCCGGCCTCCCACGGGGGGAGAGTCAACACCCCTGCCACGCACAAGGATGGGAAGCCGACCCCGCCCCGGGGCGGCTTCCACGGGTTGACCCTCCCACGATGGGAGACACGAACATGAACGCGTCAAGCAATCCGAGGAACTGACGATGAACCAATCGAACGCTGAAATGTCCCTGCAGCCACCCCGCGTGGACGGGATCGAACTCACCATCGAGGGCATGACCTGCGCCTCCTGCGTGGCCCGCGTCGAGCGTGCCCTGCAGCGCGTGCCCGGTGTCGAATCGGCCGCCGTGAACCTGGCGAACGAGCGCGCCTCCGTCGCCGGCCAGGGCATCGAGGTGGAAAAGCTGCTGGAAGCTGTCCGGCGTACCGGGTACGACGCCCGGCCGTCGACGCCGGGAGAGGAGCTTGCCGAACTGCCGTCATTCGCGCCAGTCGTCGTCGGTGCGATGCTTTCACTGCCGTTGGTCCTGCCCATGGCGGGGGAACTGTTCGGCCACCACTGGATGCTTCCGGGCTGGTTGCAGTTGCTGCTGGCGACGCCGGTCCAGTTCATCCTGGGGGCCCGGTTCTATACCGGGGCCTGGAAGGCTCTGCGTGGCGGCGTGGGCAACATGGACCTGCTGGTGGCGCTGGGCACCTCTGCGGCCTATGGCCTGTCGACCTACCACCTGCTCGCCAGCCAGGGGCAGGCGTCGGATCTCTACTACGAGACTTCATCGATCATCATCACGCTGATCCTGCTCGGCAAATGGCTCGAACTCCGCGCCAGGCGCCAGACCACCGCTGCGATCCGCGCGCTGCAGGCCTTGCGGCCGGATACCGCCCGGGTACTGCGGGATGGAGATCGCGAGGCCCTGATCAAGGTCGCGGACCTGCGTATCGGAGACCGCATGGTCTTACTGCCCGGTGAGCGAGTCCCGGCGGACGGCGAGGTGATTCTTGGCGAGGGCATGCAGGACGAGTCGCTCCTGACCGGGGAAAGCATGCCGGTCATGAAGCAGGCAGGGGCAGGCGTCACCGGCGGCGCCGTCAACCTGGATGCGCGAATCGTTGCACGGGTCACCGCGACCGGTACCGAGACCGTGCTGGCAGGCATCATCCGCCTCGTCGAGCAGGCCCAGTCCAGGAAGGCGCCGATCCAGCGACTGGTCGACCAGGTCAGTGCCGTGTTCGTTCCGGTGGTGGTGGGCATCGCCGTGCTGACGCTGCTGGGCTGGGGCATGCTGGAGGGCGACTGGACCCGCGCCATCCTGAACGCGGTCGCCGTCCTGGTGATCGCCTGTCCCTGCGCACTCGGTCTCGCCACGCCCACCGCGATCATGGCCGGCACCGGCGTGGCCGCGCGGCACGGCATCCTGATCAGGGACGCCGAGGCGCTGGAGACACTGCAATCGGTCCGGACCGTGGCATTCGACAAGACCGGGACCCTGACCGCGGGCCGGCCGCGCATGGAGACCATTTACCCGTTCGGCATCACGGGAACGGAGTTCCTGGCCCTGGCCGCGGCGGTCCAGTCCGGCAGCGAGCATCCGCTTGCCGCAGCGCTGCGGGATGCCTGGACGGCAGCGGACATCGCCGCGCAACCGGCTGACGACGTGCGCGCCCTGCCCGGCCGCGGCGTGACCGCGACGGTGCACGGAGTCCCCACCTGGTTCGGCAACCAGAGGCTGATGGCGGAGATCGGTGTAGGCATCGGCGAGCTGGCGGAGATTTCCGCAGCACTGCCCGACGCCGGCCACACCGTCTCCTGGATGGCGCAACGGCCCGCAGGCGACATCATGCTTCGCGGTGTCGTGACATTCGCCGACAGTCTGCGGGAAGGTGCGGCAGAGGCCATCGCCGGGCTGCACAGGCGCGGGATTGCCATTGCGTTGATCAGCGGCGACAGCCGGCAGGCCGCGGACCACATCGCCCGCCAGCTGGGCCTGGACCAGGTGCATGCCGAGGTCCTGCCGGGAGAGAAGGCGGGCATCGTCTCGGCGCTGCGGGACAGCGGCCGGGTCGCGATGGTCGGAGACGGCATCAACGACGCGCCGGCGCTCACCACCGCGGACATCGGCATCGCCATGGGCAGTGGCACCGACGTCGCCATGCAGACCGCCGGCCTCACCCTGATGCACAGCGACCCACGCCGCGTGGTGGACGCCATCGACATCTCGCGCCGGACCTATCGCAAGATCCGGCAGAACCTGTTCTGGGCGTTCGTCTACAACCTGGCCGGAATTCCGCTGGCGGCACTCGGCCTGCTGGACCCGATGGTGGCCGGTGCGGCGATGGCCATGAGCAGCGTCAGCGTGGTGCTGAACGCACTCCTCCTGAAAGGGTGGCAGCCTGCGGCCACGGGTGCCGGGACGGCCGCGCCGTCGCCAGGGGTCAGCGTCAGCCCCGGTCCAGGGGAACAGGCGCCCGGTGGCAGGCCCTATGGCCTGTTCTGGTCCGAAGCGTAAACTGGCAGGCAGCGGTTTCACTTCACGACCTCTCCACGTCTTGCAAGAGGATGGGATCATGAACACAGCGAGGGGGCCGCGGATTCCGCGGCCCGGGATGTCGGAAGCCCGGCAGCAGGGCTACTGCAATATCGGCGACGCGTCTGCGGCAACCGGTGTGAGCATCAAGATGATCCGGCACTACGAGCGCATCGGCCTGCTGCCGAAAGCCAGTCGCAGCTTCGCCAACTACCGGATCTACTCCGAATCCGACCTGCACACCCTGCGATTCATCAAGCGGGCGCGCAGTCTCGGCTTCTCCATCAAGGAGATTGGCGGATTACTGAACCTCTGGCAGGATCAGGGTCGCCGCAGCAGCGAGGTCAAGGCACTGGCCGAGCACCATGTCCATGAACTCGATGGAAAAATCCGGGAACTGCAGGCGATGCGGGACAGCCTGCAGGAACTGGCAAATCGATGCCACGGCGACCATCGTCCGGACTGTCCGATCCTGGAAGGGCTGTCCACCCCGGCCTGATGCGATCAGCTGAAACTGATCAGGCGATGTCCGCCGTCACGCCGAACTCCGCCAGCGTCCGTTCCAGCTCCCCGAAATCCGCGCGCAGCACCGCGAACAGCCCGGCAATGCGCCCGTCCTGCTGGTTGGCGCAGGCACGCTCCAGCGCCACGCACGCCCGCACCATGCGGTTCGCGCCGACGGTGCGGGCGGCACCCTTGAGGCGGTGTGCGACCTCCCCGGTCTCCGCCACCGCACGCCGCGCAACGCAGTCCTGCAGTTCCCGCAGATCGCGGCGGCCGGTGGCCAGGTAATCCACCAGCACGGCATGCACGATCTCCGGATCACCGAAGGTGGACTGCAGTTGCGAGGCGTCGAACACCAGTTCCTCGTCCGGATCCTCCGCGCGCACCGGTGGTTCACGGGCGTCCCCGGAAACGGCCTGCGTGCCGGCCGCCACGAGGTAGCTGTCGATGCGGCTCTTCAGGACCGGCATGGACACCGGCTTGGCCAGGTGCTCGTCCATGCCCGCGGCCAGGCAGCGCTCACCCTCCTGCGCCAGCGCATTGGCGGAAAGTGCAATGATCGGGATGCGCCGGGACTCTCCCTCGAGCCGGCGGACCCGGCGGGCGAACTCGTAGCCGTCCATGACCGGCATGTGGCAGTCGGTCAGCACCAGCGAATACACACCGGTTTCCCAGGCCGCCAGGCCGTCCTCGCCGTTGCTGAAGAGGTCGCACTGGTAACCCAGCAGGGACAGTTGCTGCTGGATCACCTTCTGGTTGGTCGGGTGATCCTCCAGCACCAGGATCAGCTCGCCGCGCCGGATCGCCTCGTCGCGCGTCGGTGTTCCGTTCGTCGCGGACCGCGTGATGGTCTCCTCGCAGATGACCCGTACATCACCCTCGCCCAGCGCGGCGAGTATTGCTCGCTCCAGGCGCCGTGGCTGCAGCGGGTTGCAGGACAGCGTGGTCATGCCGCTCTCGATGATGCTGCCGCTGAGATCGGGTACGTCGGTCATCAGCAGCACCGGCGGCCAGTCGGGCCGGATCGCGTCGCGCAGGTCCGCTTCGTCGAACCGGTAATGGTCGTCGATGGTCCACTGGCAGAGCACTGCCAGGTCGACACCCGACGCGTGCAGGGCGTCGAAGAGTTCTGCCTGGCTGGCGGGCAACGGCTCCGGCATGGTCACGTGCAGGCCCATCGCGTCGAGGTAGGACTGCAGCACGAACCGGAGGAAGTAGTCCTCGCAGATCAGCAACACCTCGTGACCGGCGCAGGGGCGTGTATCCTCCGCGGGGGTCGCGATGTCCACGTCCTGTATGAAAGTGACGCAGGTGCCGTGGCCCTCCTCGCTCTCCAGGCAAAGCGTCGCGCCCATCAGGTCGGCCAGGCGCTGGCAGATGGTCAGCCCGAGGCCCGAGCCCCCGTACTGGCGCGAGGTGGAGCGCTCGGCCTGGGCGTAGGGCCGGAACAGGCGCGCCTGGTTCTGGGCGGAGATCCCGATGCCGGTGTCGCGGACCCGGAACGAAAGCCGCTGTCCCTTTCCCGACGTGCGCAGCACGCGCACGTCCAGGTGGATGAAGCCCTCCGCCGTGAACTTGATGGCGTTGCTCAGCAGGTTGGAAATGACCTGCCGCAGGCGCACCCCGTCCACCCGGTGCTGCCGGGCCATGGCCGGATCGATAAACAGCCCGAAATGCAGGCCCTTGTCGTAAGACATCAGCGCGTGGACGTTGACGATGGACTCGACCAGTTCACGCACGTCCACCACGGTCGGATCGATATGCAGCTTGCCCGCCTCGATACGCGAGAAGTCGATGATGTCGTTGACGATCTGCAGCAGGCCCTCGCCGGAATCACGCACGGTGCGCACCAGCTGCCGCTGTTCACGATCCAGCGGCGTATGCGCGAGCACCTCCAACAGCCCCAGCACGCCATTCATCGGTGTGCGGATCTCGTGGCTCATCGTCGCCAGGAACTCGCTCTTGGCCTGATTGGCCCTTTCCGCCTGGTGGCGCGCCTGCTCGAGTTCCTCGTTCTGCATTCGCAACGACCGGCGCGCCGCGATCAGGTCCACGTGCACCATCACCTTCTGCTGCAGCAGGTAGAGCGGCACCGGCTTGTTGATGTAGTCGATCGCACCGGCCTTGAAGCAGCGGGCCATGTCCTCTATGCATTCGCTGGCGGTGACGAAGATGACCGGCAGGCGGCGGGACTGCTCCTCGCTGGCAATCGCCTCCACCAGTTGCACGCCACTGCCGTCCGGCATGTACAGGTCCACCAGCGCGAGCGCAAACCGGTGACTGCGAACCAGTGCAAGCGCCTCCGCCAGGGATGCTGCGGCGTGCACGTCCAGCGGCAGGTCGGCCAGGTATTCCCGCATCAGCAGGCGGTCGTCGGCATCGTCGTCGACGATCAGGATCTTCTCGCGCGCCGCGCTCATTCCGCCGCGATCCGTTGCGGCCGCCACTTCAGAATCTCGTCACCCGGCATGGGCTTGCCGACCAGGAAGCCCTGGCAGAGATCACCGCCGGCGCTCTTCAGGTAGCTCCATTCGCCGACGGTTTCCACCCCTTCCGCGGTGGTGGTGAGCTGCAGCCGGCCCGCCAGCTGCACGCTGGAATCCACAATCGCCTGCAGGCGCTGGTCGGCGTGGACGCCGGCCACGAAGGAGCGGTCGATCTTCAGCTCGGTAAACGGGAATTCGCTGAGCTTCTGCAACGTGGAATAACCGGTGCCGTAATCATCCACCGAGAGGCCGAAGCCATTCATGCGCAACCGCACCAGGTTGGCGATGGCCTCGGTGGGATCACCGGCGAGCGCGCTCTCGGTCACCTCGAAGGTCACCAGCCGCGGCGACACGCCGCTGTCGCGCACCAGTCCCAGCAGCCGCTCGAACCATTCCGAAGAGACCAGGCTGAGGGGCGACAGGTTGATCGACACGCACAGCTCCAGGCCGGCCTCCAGCCAGGCCCGCGACTGCCGCAGGGCCGCTTCGGTGATGATCTCGGTCAGGCGGTCGATGCGGCCATCCTGTTCCATCGCCGTGATGAATGTGCCGGGACCACACAGGCCATGGCCGGGACGCTGCCAGCGCGCGAGCGCCTCGACACCGACCAGGCGCTGGTCCACGAAGCGCACCTTGGGCTGGAACCAGGGCACGAACTGCGCCTGCTCCAGGGCCTCGTGCAGTTCCTGCGAGGAAGGCGCTTCCTCCGACGTCGTACGGCGCTGCCTGGCGGGCGCCGCCCGTTCGAGATGCCGCTCGAGCAACTGCGCGGTGCGATCCGGCTTCAGGGGCTTTTCCAGACGGCCCAGAACGCTCACGCCCTTGGCGGCGGCCACCCGCTCCACCGCGGTCACCAGTTCGGCCTCCAGGCTGCTGGCCAGCACCAGGCTGCCCTTGAACCCGGTCTGGCCAAGGTGACGGATGAACTCCACGCCATCCATGCCGGGCATTTTCAGGTCCAGGAAGATGACATCCACCGGGTGACCGGCGATCAGTTCCAGCGCAGCGCTGCCGCCATCGGCCTCAAGCACCTGGCCGACATTCAGAACCCGCAAAACGCTGTTGAGATAGCGGCGCTGAAAGTCGTGGTCTTCCACGACCAGCGTGATCAGTCGGGCAAAGTCAGGCACCGTGCGAAGCTCCCTCTTCACTGGCGGAAACTCTGGCAAACCGGCGGTCACCCATTTGCGGAAAAAAGAATGCAACAGTTCCCGCAATAAAACCGAGCGTTCCCGGCGAATACTTTTCTCTATGAACAGGCGTTCAGGACACGCCCGGGTGACTGCCCGCAAGACCCGGCACGACATCGGCCGTCAACCGCTTTCGTCGTCCAAAGCCTAGTGCATTTTTGACGGACCGTCGGCACCGATCCACGCTGAAAATTCTGCGGTACGATTTGCAGTCACCGTAAACGTGACGCGCCTACAATTGCGTGTGAGCAAATAGGAATCAGGAAGCAAGCAATGGCCGAGCACCGTTCCCTGACCCTGCTGGTGGCCGACATCAGCGGCTACACGCGATTCATCACCGATCGCGAGGTCGCACTGGCGCATGCCGAGCAGATTGTCGTCGACCTGCTCGGGGCGGTGGTCGATCATGCCGGACCGCCACTGGTGCTGCACGAACTGGAGGGCGACGCGGTCACGCTCTACACCGACTGGGAAGAGGGACCGCTGCATGGCAGCGCCATCGCGGCGCAGGCGGAGCGCATGGTCGAGGCCTTCCGGCGCAAGAGCGCGGAGCTCGCAGACAGCTGCAGCCTGTGCAGGTGCCAGGCCTGCAGCCACGTCGGCGACCTGCGCCTGAAGGTCGTGGTGCACTGCGGCGATCTCGTGGTGAACCGGTTCCGGCAGTTCACGAAGATCGCCGGCGAACCGATGATCACCGTGCACCGCCTGCTCAAGAACGACATCGAGGCCGATGAGTACATACTGTTCACCGGCCGGTTCGCCGAGCACCTGCCGGCGGCCTACCGCGCGGAACTGGAGGAACGCGAACAGCACGCCGAGGGCCTCGGCACTCTGCAGGTACTCGTGAAGTATCCCGCGGCCACCGTGCCCGGGCGCGCAGCGGAGAGCGAAGCGGAAGCCGGGCAACGACGCCAGGCGCAGGTCGAGCGCATGGAGCGTCACCGCAAGTCCCGCCGCTGGGCCTGGCTGCCCCGCCCGTTCGGGACGCGCCTGCCCGCCTTTCGCAATCTCGACATCCCGACGACGTCCGGGTAGCACGGGAGTGCCACGGGCGCGCCAAAACGGGTAGACTGCGCGCCCGGCGAACGCGACCCTTCAGGACTCGCGGCCCCCGCACGCGCATGTGGCCCGGCGGGTGCCCCCGGCCGACCGATGGCGCAAGCCGCCCGCGGCCGGGGAAGCCGTGGATCAACCAGTTGAAACGGTTCCCCTCATGTACCAGTACATCTGCACCCTGCTGTTCACCCTGCTGATGCCCGGGCTGGCGCTGGCCTCCGGCGATGCCACGCAACGCCTGGATCTCAGCGCGCACTGGGCCGGTGGCGCAGCCATCGCCATCTTCGTCATCGCCTACGCACTGGTGATCCTGGAGGAGCATCTCCACCTGGCCAAGTCCAAGCCCATGCTGCTGGCGGCCGGGCTCATCTGGCTGCTGATCGCCGTGGCGTACAACGCCCATGGCGTGCCACACGCCGTGGAGGGGGCGATCCGCCACAACTTCCTGGAGTACGCCGAACTGTTCTTCTTCCTGCTGGTGGCGATGACCTACATCAACGCCATGCTGGAACGGGACGTGTTCGAGGCGCTGCGGTACTGGCTGGTGGCACGCGGCTTCAGTTTCCGGAGCCTGTTCTGGCTGACCGGGTTCCTGGCGTTCTTCATCTCGCCGGTCGCCGACAACCTCACGACGGCGCTGATCATGTGCGCGGTGATCCTCGCGGTCGGGCAGGGGCAGCCGGGGTTCGTCGCCATCGGCTGCGTCAACATCGTCGTGGCGGCCAATGCCGGCGGCGCCTTCAGCCCCTTCGGCGACATCACCACGCTGATGGTCTGGCAGAAGGGCGTGGTGGATTTCATCGAGTTCTTCGCGCTGTTCCTGCCCTCGCTGGTCAATTTCGTGCTGCCCGCGGCGATCATGCAGTTCGCTCTGCCGGCCGGCGTGCCGCAGGCCAGTGGCACGGCGGCGGTCCAGGTCCGCCCCGGCGGCATCACCATTGTCGTGCTGTTCCTGCTGACCATCGTCACGGCGGTCTGCTTCCACAACTTCCTGCACATCCCGCCGGTGTTCGGCATGATGCTGGGGCTGGGTTACCTGAAGATCTTCGCCTGGCTGCTGCGCCGCAGCATGCACGAGCGCGCCGACCACGTGGAGGACGTGCCCGGGGACGACGAGGACGAGAAGCCACGCACCTTCGACGTGTTCGAGAAGATCGCGCAGGCGGAATGGGACACGCTGTTCTTCTTCTACGGCGTCATCCTCGCGGTCGGCGGCCTCGGCTTCCTGGGCTACCTGTCGCTGCTGTCCGGGTTCATGTACGGGGACCTCGGCCCCACCACCGCCAACATCCTGGTCGGCATTCTCTCCGCCATCGTCGACAACATCCCGGTCATGTTCGCCGTGCTGACCATGCAGCCGGACATGTCACAGGCCCAGTGGCTGCTGGTGACGCTGACGGCGGGTGTCGGCGGCAGCCTGCTGTCGATCGGCTCGGCAGCGGGCGTCGCGCTGATGGGCCAGGCGCGCGGCCAGTACACTTTCTTCTCGCACCTGAAGTGGACGCCGGTGATTGCACTGGGGTACGCCGCCAGCATCGGGACGCACCTGCTGATCAACGGCACCTGAACCACTGCGGTCAGCCGGCCGGGGAGGCTTCCCGCTGCGCGGCGACGCTCGCCCTGTAGTCGCGCGGGCTCATGCCGGTCCAGCGGCGGAAGGCGCGCGTGAAACTCGCCGGTTCCTGGAAGCCGACCGCGGCGCCCACCTGCTCGATGGACGGGCGCGGCCCGGCAAGCAGGCGCTTCGCCCGGTCGGCGCGCAACGCGTCCAGGGTCTGCTGGTAGCTGGCCCCGTGCTGGCGCAGGCGGCGCTTCAGGGTGCGTTCGGACAACAGCAGGCTCGCGGCGAGTGCGGGCAGGCGCGGCGGGTCTGCCAGCCGGTCCATCAGCGCGGCACGCACGTCCGCCACCAGGCCGTCCCCCGTCGCGAAGCGCGACAGTTCCCGTTCACACTGCGCGATCGCCTGGCGCGAGGCGACCGGGTCGGCCATGCGCAGGGGGCGGTCCAGTTCCCGTTCGGCAATGCGAAGCTGTATTTCCGGCTGCCCGAACCGGAGCCGCGGCAGCGCGTCGCGGTAACGCGCGAAATACGCCGGCTCCGGGTAGTCGAGCCAGAGTTCCAGGTCCAGCCCGGGGTCGTCGACGAGGTACTGGGCCGAGCGGGCGATGCCGATCAGCAAGCCCTCCATGAAGAAATGGCGGACCGGCCCGAACGGGTGCGCCTCCTGCAACCGCAGCACACCCACGCCCGCCACGCTGGTTAACCGGATCAGCACCTGCTGCTGGCGCAGCTGCATGAACCGCAGGCAGACCTGCAGGGCCTCGCGCAGCGTGTCGCAGCTGAGCATGGCGTAGCCGAGGAATCCATGCGCGGTCGGCCGCATGCGCAGCCCCACCTCCATGCCCAGGCCCGGATCGTCCAGCAGTTCCGCCGCACGCACGGTCAGGCGCGTGTACTGCATGGGCGAGATATAGCCGCTGGCGGTGGACAGCAGGTCCACCGGCAGTCCCGCCGCCACCAGCACGTCGGCCGGCTCCAGGCCGCGCCCGGCAGCGATCTCCAGCACCAGTTGCGGGTAGGCAACCGGCAGCGTCGGCCGGCGCAGCGCGGCGATTGATTCCTTCATCGGCCCGACCCCGGGCACACCATGGCCCAATCAGACAATTTTATGGCACTTGCCGATCTTACCCGCTCCGCGGCCACTGCTGAATAATGTTTCCAGCCAGGCACAGGAGACGGGAGGCCGGAATGGGCGGAAAGAACGGATTGCAGGACCGGGTCGTGGTCATCAGCGGTGGCGCGCGGGGCATCGGACTGGCCACCGCACGCGCTTTCGCTGAACGGGGCGCGCGGGTGGCCATCGGTGATATCGACGCCGGGCTCGCCGGGCGCGAGGCGGCCGGGTTCGGCGGACTGGGCGCGCCCCTCGACGTGCGCGACCGGGACAGCTTCCGCGGCTTCGTGGCGCGGGCGCGGTCGGAACTGGGGCCGGTGGATCTGCTGGTGAACAATGCCGGCATCATGCCCACGGGCCGCTTTCACGAGGCGGATCCCGGGCTCATGGACACGCAGATCGACATCAACCTGCGCGGCGTCATCCACGGCATGCAGGCGGTACTGCCGGACATGCTGGAGCGGGGCGCCGGGCACGTCATCAACGTGGCGTCGCTGGCCGGGCGCTTCGCCCTGCCCGGGCTGGCCGTGTACTGCGCCACCAAGTACGCCGTGGTCGGCCTGACCGAGTCCGCCGCGGCGGAATACCGCGACAGCGGCATCTCGTTTTCGGCCATCATGCCGGCCAAGGTGCGTACCGACCTCGCCGCCGGTACGGATGATGCCGACACCGGCATTCCCACGGTGAACCCGGAGGACGTCGCCAGCGCCATCGTGCGAACCGCGCTGAAGCCGGAACTGTTCGTCGCGGTGCCCCGCTTCATGGAGAACGCCTCGGCGTTCTACCGCCTGCTGCCGGGATCGCTGACGACGCTCGGACGACGGCTGATCCGGGACGACCGGGTCCTGCACCGGCTGGACCGGCAGGCGCGCGCACACTACGACCAGCGGCTGGCCGCGCTGAGCAGCCGGTAAGGAGGCAACCCGATGCCGAACCGTCCCAACGCCCGCGAGCGGAACTACGATGTCGTCATCATCGGCGCCGGCCCCTCGGGGCTGAGCGCGCTCATCAAGCTGCGCGAACAGGGCATCCGCAAGGCGATCGTGCTGGACCGGGCCGACCGGGTCGGTGGCACCTGGGCCATCAACGACTACCCCGGCCTGCGCTGCGACATCCCCAGCGAAATGTACTCGCTGGGTTACGCGCCCAACCCCGACTGGAGCCGCACGTTCGCGCCGCAGGCGGAAATCCAGCAGTACCTGGAGGGCGTCGCGGAGCGCTTCGGCGTGCGCGCGCACATCCGCCTCGGGACCGAGGTCACCGGCGCCGCCTGGAACGAGCAGCGCGCGCGCTGGGAGATCGTCACCGCCACCGGTGACCGCTACTGCGCCAGGGTGTTCGTGCCGGCGACCGGGTTCATCGGCGAGGCGCGCATGCCACGCTTCCCCGGCCAGGACACATTCCGCGGCACCCTGTTTCATTCCGGCATGTGGAACCACGACCACGATGTGAGCGGCGAGACCGTGGCGGTGATCGGCTCCGGCGCCTCGGCAATCCAGTTCCTGCCGGCGATCCAGCCCCGGGCCGGGCGCGTGATCAGCTTCCAGCGCACACCCGGCTGGGTGCTGCCGAAACCCGACTACGTGGTGCCGGAGCAGGTGCGGAAGTGGTTCCGGCGCCTGCCGCGCGCGCACCGGCTGGTGCGCGAGGCGGCGCTGCTCGCCGCCGAACCGCTGCTGCCGATGTTCATGAGCGAGCAGGCGCTGCGCCGGCTGGCCCACCCGCTGGGCGAACGAAACATCCGCCGTTCCATCCGGGACCCGGCGCTGCGGGCCGCGCTGACGCCCGACTACACGCTCGGCTGCAAGCGGCCGCTGCTGTCCAGCGAGTGGTACGAGGCGCTGGCGCAGCCCAACGTCGAGGTGGTCTGCCAGGGCATCACGCGCATCACGGCAGACGGCGTCATTGCCGAGGACGGCACGGAGTACCCGGTGGACACGATCATCTTCGGCACCGGTTACGCGGTGGCGGATCCGGCCATCTACGCCATGATCCGGGGCGCGGACGGACGCACCCTGAGCGAGACCTGGCAGGGTTGTCCGCGGGCCTACCAGGGCATGGCCATTCACAACTTTCCCAACATGTTCATGATGCTGGGGCCGAACTCGCACAGCGTTGTGGGCTCCGTGATGTGGACCTCCGAACACCAGGGCATCTACATCGCGCAGGCGGTCCGCCGCATGCTGGACCGGCAAATCGCACGGCTGGAGGTGCGCCGCGAGGTGCAGGAGCGTTTCAACGCGCGGATCGACAAGCGCCTGGCGCGCCTGCCGATCCAGCCGGAGATGTGCTCCAGCTACTACATGGACGCGCAGGGCCGCAACCGCTTCGTCTGGCCCGAGTGGGGCTTCGTGATCCGGCACCGCCTGACCCACTTCCGGCTCCACGACTATGACGTCCGGCAGGCCGCCCGCCCCGCCGCGGAGCACCGGACGCCGGCGCTCGGGACGGCGGAGGAACCGGCCTGATCCCGGGGCCGCGACGCCGGCGTTTACAAACTCTTTACAGTCAGTTCAGCATCGATTCATGGAAGCAGTCGTAATTTGCAGGTGTGGCCAATGAAAGGATCCCGGAGTTCACGGGATTCCGCGAAGGAGGAGCCCACCATGAAAAACACGACGAGGATACTGATCACCGCCCTCTTCCCGGCCCTGCTGGCCGGGCCGGCCCTGGCGGAACACGGCCATCGGGACCGTGACGACCAGCGCGGGAAGGGTCACTACCAGGAACGCCGTTACGACCGGCACCACGGGGACCGGGCGCAGGACCGTCACGGGCGTCGCCACGAGACGCATCGGCACGCAGAACGACATGCTGACCGCCATGCCGCCCGTCACGACCACAGGTACCGGCCAGCCCACCCGACGCACGGCTGGCAGAAGCCGAAACATCATTCGTTCCCGTCACACGGCTGGGACCGGCCACGGCACCCTGCCCATCCGTCGCATGGATGGCACAAGCCGAAGCACCATGACTGGCACAAGCCGAAGCACCATGCTCGGAATCATGGACACCACCGGGGTCATGGTTATGACCGGCGCTACCAGGGGCGCGTGAACGGGTATTACTACACCAGCACGCCGTGGAAGATCCAGTTGTTCGACCGGCACCACCGCCTGCACTCCTCCATCCCGCTGGGACGCGGTGCGCAGTGGCGGGTCAAGGGCGACCGCATCGTGGTCTACGGCCGTCACCACGTACACGTCTACGGCGGGCCGCGCTTCCACCTGCTGCGCAGCTACAACAATCACCGCCGCCATCACGATTCGGGACTGAACTTCAGCTTCCGGTTCTGACCGGCGTCCGTCACAGGAACGTCCCGGCCCCCTGCTTCCGTCCCGGATCAGGGGGCCGGGGCATTTTCGAGGCGGCCGGGGCCGCTCCTACCTTTTCCGCAGGTGCTGGCCGGCAGCGAGATACTGCGGCGTGAACAGGTGCTTCGAGACCCTGGAGACGTCCAGTTCGCGCCGCTCCACGTGCATCTCGGTACGATGCCGGGCCTGCACGTTTTCGATCACCCACTGGTTGAAGCGGCGTCCCTTGCGGCCGACCTTCGAGGACTGGCCGACGGTGACCAGGCGCTTGAGCATTTTCCCGCGCTTGTCGAAATACTCGATGCGGCGCAGCGAGTAGTCCTCCCGGTCGAGATAGAGGTCACGGTGCAGGTAGCCGCTGGCCTGCGCCATCTCGTTGTTGCCGGGCAGCGCGCGCACCACGTACACGTCCCGGCCATCCAGCTTCGCGTCCGGCATGCGCTCGTACACGTAGCGGCCGAGGTCCTCGGTGGAGAGGTCCTCGTAGGTCATGTCGGTGCCCATGAAATAGGACTGCGATGAACCGGGCTTGGAGCCCTGTGGTTTCACCGCGCCGACCGCCGGCAGGTAGCTCCAGTACTGGCTGGGCTGACCCGGGTGCTGCCAGGCCAGCAGCGCCGTGCCGGCGACATCGCGCGGCGCGTCGACGACCAGCAGGTGGCGCGAACCGCCGTCTTCCCATTGCAGCGAGTAGCGCCGCAGGCGGCGTATCTTCGAATGACCGAGCCGGTCCACCAGCCGCACCGTCATCTCCTCCGCCTCGGCGGGCACCTGGTGGCGCTGGATGAACTCGCGCAGGATGGAGGGACCATCCTCGGCGGCCAGCGCCGGCGCCGCGCACGAGAGGAATCCCAGCAGGATGCCCAGCAGTCGTTGATTCATGGTCCGCAATCACCGCTTGTTTCCCTTGCCAACGGCATTCTAGCGCGTATGGTCACAGGATTCGGCGCGGAGCGATCTGCGCTACATTTTCTGCAGGCGCAACCGGCAGGCATCCGCACGTGCACAACATCACCGACCTGACCTACTCCGAAGCGGAACTGCAGGCCTGCCCGCATTGCGACCTGCTCTCCGTGCGGCCGCCGCTGGAACCTGACACCGAGGTACGATGTCCGCGCTGCGATGCCCTGTTGATCCCGCGCCAGCTGCCGGAACTGGAGATCTGCTTCGCCCTCTGCCTGGGCGCCCTGCTGCTGTTCCTGGTGACCAATTTCGCCCCGCTGCTCACGCTGGAACTGCGCGGCACGCCCACCACCACCACGCTGGCCGGCGCCGCCTGGGCACTGTTCGGCGCGGAGCACCCCGCCGTCGCCCTGGTGGTGCTCTTCTGCACGGTGCTGGGACCCGGGCTGGTACTGCTCATGCAGTGCTACGTGGTCGGCGCGCTGCACCTCGGGTTGTTGCCTTTCGCAATGCGCGGCATGCTGGCCGGCATCTGTCACATCGCGCCCTGGGGCATGCTGGACGTGTTCCTGCTCGGGATCATCGTCGCCCTGATCAAGCTGGTCAGCATGGCGGCCATCCATCCCGGCGCCGGCCTCTACGCGTTCGGCCTGCTGGTGCCGTTGCTGGTACTGGCGGAATCACGGTTCCCGGCCCGCGCGCTGTGGGACCGGTTCGAGTGGCTGGAGCGGCACCGGTCATGACCCAGGCGGTGCACGCGAACCTGCTCGGCTGCCACCTTTGCGGCAAGCTGTCGCGCTGGCCCGGCGCCACCGCGCGCTGTCCGCGCTGCGGCAGCACGCTGGAGTTCCGCAAGCCGGCCAGTATCGCCCGCACCTGGGCCCTGCTGGTCGCGGCCATGATCCTGTACCTGCCCGCCAACCTGCTGCCGGTGATGCGCACCACCTACGTCGGCGAGGAAACTGCCGACACGATCATCAGCGGTGTGGTCTACTTTCTGCTGAACGGTGACTGGCCGCTGGCAGTCATCATCTTCACGGCCAGCGTGCTGGTGCCGTTGCTGAAGATGTTCGCGCTCGGTTTCCTGCTGGTCTCCGTGCAAAGGCACAACCGCTTCTGGCGGCGCGGGCGCACCACGCTGTACCGCATTACCGAGCTGATGGGACGCTGGTCCATGGTGGACGTTTTCGTCATCGCCCTGCTCACCGCGCTGGTGCAGGCGGGCAACTTCGCGCAGGTCGTGCCGGACCTCGGCGCCGCCGCCTTCTGCGCGGTGGTGATCCTGACCATGCTCGCCGCGGAAGCGTTCGATCCACGCCTGATCTGGGATGAGGCCGGCACGACGTGACGGAACCGCCCGGCCCCAACATCCCGACGGCGACGGTGGTCCAGCGTCGCCGGGGCATCAATGCGATCTGGGTGGTGCCGATCGCCGCGTTGATCGCCAGCGCCTGGCTGGTCTACCAGGCGGTCGTGTCGCGCGGGCCGGTCATCACCATCCATTTCGGGAATGCCGAGGGCATCGAGGCCGGCAAGACCCGGCTACGCTACCTGAACGTGGAGATCGGCAAGGTCACCGCCGTGAAATTCGCCGACGGCGGCACCGGCGTGACGGTCACGGCGGAGATGATGCCGGGCAGCGATTCGCGCCTGACCGACACCACCCGCTTCTGGGTGGTGAAGCCGCGGCTGGAGGCGACCGGCGTGTCGGGGCTCAGCACCCTGCTGAGCGGCGCCTACATCGGCATGGATCCCGGCGAGGGCGGCAGGAGCCGGCGCCGTTTCGAGGCGCTCGACGAACCTCCGCGCGTACTCTCGCACCAGACCGGCACGGTGTACCGGCTCTGGTCGCCGGAACTGGAATCGCTCTCGATCGGCTCGCCGGTGTATTTCCGGCGCCTGCAGGTCGGCTCCGTGGTCGGCTACGCGCTGTCCGACGATCACTCCCACGTCGAGATCGAGGTGTTCGTGGAGTCACCGCATGACGCCTTCGTGCACCAGGAATCCCGCTTCTGGAACGTCTCCGGAGTCAAGGTGCAGGCCAGTTCCGATGGGCTGGACATCGACGTGGAGTCGCTGGTCGCGCTCGCCAGCGGCGGGGTCGCTTTCAGTTCGCCGCAACTGCCCGGCGCTGGCGGCAAGGTGCCGCGCAATCACGTCTTCACGCTCTACCCGAGCCGGCGCGAGAGCGAGGAACAGGCAGTGATCGGGACGCACCCCTTCCTCGTCTATTTCAACGAGTCGGTACGCGGACTGAAGCGCGATGCGGCGGTGGAGTTCCGCGGGCTGCGCGTCGGCACGGTGCGCGAGATTCTCGATGCGAAGCAGCTCGGCAACGGCGAGGTCCGCATCGGCGTCCTGCTGGGACTGGACCCGGAACGCATGCCATATGACATGGCGTCGGACCTGCCGACCGGCTGGGAGCGCCGCCTGCAGTGGGTGCAGCGTCTTGCCGACAGCGGTGCGCGCGCGCAGCTGAAGGCCGGCAACCTCATCACCGGGCAGAAGTTCATCGAGATCGATATCGTCGACAATCCGGTGCCGGTGCAGGTCACCGCCGAGATGGGCTACCCGGTCATCCCCAGCGCGGGCGGCGCGCTCGAGGGCATCACGCAGAGCCTGGCCAGCATCCTGACCCAGGTGGAGGCCATTCCCATCACCGAGATCGGGCGGGACCTGGGCGGCGCGGCACGGGCCGCCAACCGGCTCGCCAACGACGAGAATCTCACCCGGACCATACGCAATCTCAACACGGCGGTGAGCGAACTGAGCGCATTGCTGAACGAGGCGCGCCCGCTGGTGGTCAACGCGACCGAAGCCAGCGCCGGACTGGCCCGGCTGATGGACGATGCATCCGGCGCCGTGCGGCAGGCCGAGCAGACCCTGCAGGCGGTCGAGGCCACCGCCTCCGAGGAAGGCCCGATGGGCCACGAGATGCTCACCGCGCTGCGTGAAATGTCTGCCGCCGCCCGCGCCATCCGCGCCATGGCCGAGTACCTGGAACGCCACCCGGAAGCGCTGCTTTCCGGCAAGAAATAGGGGACGCCCATGTCCGCAATACGCGTCACACTGTTGTTACTCACGACCACGCTGCTCGGTGGCTGCTATTTTCTCGGCGGCAGCTCGCCTCAGACCCGTTTCTACGCGCTGGAGGTGGCGCCGGACCTGCCCGTGCACGAACGCGCCGGCAAGGTGCGCATCGGGGTCGGGCCGGTGCGCATTCCCGACAGCCTGCAGCGCCCGCAGATCGTCACCCGCACCGACGACTACGAAAGATCCTATGCCGATTTCGATCATTGGGCGGGCAGCCTGGAGACCAACCTGTTGCGGGTACTCGGCGGCAGCCTGATGGAACAGGTCCCGGCCGCCGAGGTGCAACTGCACCCCTGGCCGCACACGCGCGAGATCGACTACCAGGCGCGCATCGACGTGCTGCGCATGGACGGCGCCCGGGGCGAATACGCCAGGCTGCAGGGGACCATCACCTGGGTGGACATGAGCGCGCGCCGGGAGATCGCCTTCGAACGCTTCGACCTGCGCGCCGCACCGGAGAACGGCAGTTACCGGGCCCTCGTCGGCGCCTGGTCCGCCCTCGCGAACCAGCTGGGCGAACAACTCGCTGCCCGCGCGGCGAGCCTGCCCGCGCCCTGAAAACCCGCGGGCTAATCCGTTTGCAGACGCCGCTCGCGCATTCTCCGCCGCTGCTCCGGTGACAGATCCTTCATCCGCTCGCGCATCTGCTGGCGCCCTTCGGGGGACATCTCCTGCATGCGTTCACGAATCCGCCGGCGTTTCTCCGGATCCATGTCACGCCAGCGCTGGCGCAACTGCTGGCGCTGCTCAGGGTCCATTTCGCGAAATTCCCGGCGGCGCTCCCGGATGCGCTGCTGCTGCTCCGGTGACAGGTTGCGGAACTCCTCGCGCTGCCGGCGGATTCGCTGACGCTGTTCCTCGGAAAGCGACTGCCACCGTTTGAAACGCTCTTCCATGCGCTGCCGCTCCTCCGGCCCGGCCTGCTGCCACCGTTGTGCGCCCTTGCGCAGCCGCTGCTGACGTTGTAGTGGCATGCTTTCCCACTTCTCTCGCAGGGGCGCCAGCAGCGTTCTTTCCTGCGCACTCAACGAGTTCCACGGGGTGAAGGGCGCATCGGTTTCGGCATGCACCGGCAACCCCGCCAAAAGAAATAACAGCACGAGGGCCCTAGTCATCGGATGCGTTCTCCCCGGCGGTTTCCGGTGCACGTTCGCCATCGGTGGCGCCCCACTCCTCTTCCCATTCCGATTCGTACTCATCGAACTCCCCGAGATACTCCAGCAATTCCAGTGGCAGTGTTCCGGTTTCCGATTCCGCGCAAGCCCCCGTGGCACCCGCCGCCAGGAACGCAGCCAGCACCCACTCAGCCTGCAAACGCATCCTGCTCGTCCAGCCAGTAATAGAATTCCAGGTTCTCGAACAATTCCGGGTCGTCTTCCACCAGCAGCCACTCCAGGTCCGTGGCGGCCAGCGGCGCTGGTGCATCGAACCCGCCCGGCGGTGCGTGCCCCGGCACCGGACCCAGCCAGATCGCAACTGCGAGGACCACGGCCAGCGACAGGCCGGCTGCGGCCAGCCAGCCACGCGCCACGGTCTGCCCGGGGCTGGCCAGCGCCTGCTGCCGGATCTCCGCCAGCCTGGCAACGACCTGCGGGTCGAGATTCTCCGTGCCGGCGTCCAGGCATTCCCGCACCGACCGGTGCAGGAGCTGCTCCGCATCTTCCTGTTCAGTCACGCCTGAAACTCCTCCAGTGCTGCCCGCAGGCGCTGCATCGCGCGGGAATAGTGGGTTTTCACACTGCCCTCGGAACATGCCATGGCCGCCGCGGTTTCGCGGGTGTCCAGCCCTTCCCAGGCGCGGAGCAGGAACGCCTGCTGCTGCCTCCATGGGAGCGTTTCGAGCACCTCCTGCAGGCGTTCTCCGAACTGGAGCGCCGCCAGCCGACCCTCCGGATCGCCATGAGGATGCATGGAGACCGCTGAGTCCACGCGTGAACCGGCATCTTCGTGGTCCCGGTCGGCGAGCATCAGCCAGCGGCGCACCTGCCGCCGGCGCTGCCAGTCACGGATGCGCGACTGCAGGATGCGGTGGAAGAGCGGCGCCCATTCCTCCTCGGGCAACGCTGCATACCGGTCCACGAGCCCGAACATCGCGTCCTGCACGATATCCAGCGCGTCCGCCGGGTTGCCGGTCGCAAACCGGGCCATCTGGAATGCACGCCGCTCACGCGAAGCCAGGAACAGGTTGAGCGCCCGCTGAGTGCTCAGGATGCAGCCGTCCCTGCACGGCGCGGGTCAGCGCGCCGGCCCCCGTCGCTGTGCGACACGAACCCGGCCGGACCGTTGCTGTCCCGCGTTCCGGTGTGACTGCGGGCGTACGGATCCGCGATCACTGCGCCGGTCCAGGCGCCGGTCGATATACTCCCCCCTGCGATCCCTCCTCCGATCAATGCGGTCCCCCTTGCGATCCAGGGTGCGATCAATGCGGTCTCCCCTGCGGTCGAGATGTTCATCGATCCGGTCACCCTTCCGATCCAGGTGATTTTCGATGCGATCCCCCTTGCGGTCCAGGTGCTCAGCCAGTTTCCCACGCCCGGCCGCCTCGGCGCGCTCAGATTTCGCATCGAGATGCTCGTTGATGCGTTCGCCCCGGGCATCCAGGCGGTCATCGATACGATCGCCCTTGTGGTCCAGGCGCTGGTCGATGCGGTCACCGCGGGCATCCAGCCGGTCATCGACCCGGTCTCCCCGCCGGTCGAAACGCTCTTCGATGCGATCCCCTCGATCGCTTTCAGCAAGTGCCTGGCCGGCTCCACCGATATACACCATGGCTAGCAGTAAGGCAGTGTGTTTCATGATCTCGTCCTCAGAAAGTGGGTCTCAGGATGGCCTGGATTGGCAGGCTTCAGGTAAAACAACGCAGCACTCGGAATTTGGTTGACACGTTTCCGGAAATATCGTCCTTCCGGGATGACGTGGATGGTCAGGACGGGGCGGCGCGCGTTACCGGGCAGGTTTTCCTCGCCCTGTTCGACCTTGTGTTCAAGCTTATAATCCCTGCGTTGCTTCCCTCTTCTCACCAAAAGCATGCAGCAGGAGCAAGCCACGTGAGACACCTCGTCCGGGTCCTTTTCCTGATGTACGCTGCCTGCCTGTCCGGCCTGGCGCGGGCATGGCGGAAGCATTGAAGACGTGGGCGGCGCCCCTGTGAAAGCCAGCCCCCCGGGGACAGGTCGCCCGCTGTCAGGTACCGTCATGAATCATGGAAATTCGCCATGGCATGCGCAGGAGGCCGACCGGGTGCTGACTGCGCTGGGCGGGGCCCGCAAGGGACTCGCCCCGGGCGAAGCCGAACGCCGGCATACCGAGTTCGGTCCGAACCGGCTGACACCGCCGAAACCACCCAGCGTGCTGGTTCGTTTCCTGGCCCAGTTCCACAACCTGCTGATCTACATCCTTCTTGGCGCCGGTGTCGTCACGCTGCTTTTGGGCCACCTGGTGGATTCCGGTGTGATTTTCGGCGTTGTCCTGGTCAACGGCATGATCGGATTCATCCAGGAGGGAAAGGCGGAACGCGCCCTGCAGGCGGTACGCGGTCTCCTGTCGCTGCAAGCGACAGTCATCCGCGAGGGACGCCGCATCACGATCCCCGCGGAAAAGGTGGTACCCGGCGATCTCGTCTTCGTCCAGTCGGGCGATCGCGTTCCTGCTGACATGCGCCTGCTCGGACTGCGCGAACTGCAGGTGGACGAGTCCATTCTCACCGGCGAGTCCCTGCCGGTCAGCAAGCAGGTGGATCCGGTTGCCGCCGACGTGCCTCTCGGCGACCGCCGCTGCATGGCCTATTCCGGCACGATGGTGTCCTATGGTCAGGGAACCGGCGTGGTCACCGGGACCGGAGACGTCACCGAAATCGGCCGAATCAGCGCGATGCTGGCCCGGGTACAGCCCCTGAGCACCCCGCTGACCCGGCAGATGTCGCATTTCGCCCGGGTCCTCACCGGGGTGATCCTCGCGGTGGCCGGCCTGACGGCCGTCTTCGGGATGTCCGTGCACAACTATCCGCCGGGCGAGATGTTCCTGGCCGCGGTGGGGCTGGCAGTCGCCGCGATCCCCGAGGGCCTGCCCGCCATCATCACGATCACGCTGGCCATCGGCGTGCAGCGAATGGCAGGCCGCAATGCAATCATTCGCCGCCTGCCGGCCGTGGAGACCCTGGGATCGGTTACCGTCATCTGTTCCGACAAGACCGGCACACTGACCTGCAACGAAATGACCGTTCAGGCGGTTGCCATCCATGGTCGCCTGTATGCGGTGAGCGGCGAGGGTTACAACCCGCACGGGGCCCTGAGCAAGAACGGAGAGGCAGAAACCGTGGTCAATGGCTCGGTGCTCGATGAACTGTGCCGGGCCGGAACGCTGTGCAACGATGCCAGCCTCGTGCAGGACGGCGGCACCTGGAGAATTGACGGAGACCCCATGGAGGGCGCGCTGGTCGTGCTGGGGCGCAAGGCCGGACTGGAGCCGGGCACGCTGGCCGAGGAATTCCCCCGCGACGATGTCATTCCGTTCGAGTCCAGTCACAAGTTCATGGCGACCCTCCATCATGATCACCAGGGCAACCGCCGCATCTACCTGAAGGGCGCACCGGAGGTGGTGTTCGCCCGCTGCCGTCGCCAGCGCACGGGTCACGGTGAGACCGCGTTCGATCAGGACCACTGGACTGCCCGGCTGGAGGAGATCGGGAGCCGCGGACAGAGGGCCCTGGCGATCGCGGCCGGCACGGCCCGGGCGGGCCAGCAGATCCTGAAATTCGAAGACGTAGCCGGTGAACTCGTCCTGCTGGGGCTCGTCGGTATCATCGATCCACCACGGGCTGAAGCGGTCACTGCAGTGCGGGAATGCCGTGCGGCCGGCATCGCGGTGAAAATGATCACCGGCGATCACGCCACCACGGCAGCCGCGATCGCCAGGCAGATGGGTATCGGTAACGGCGAACGGGTGCTGACCGGCACGGCGATCGACGACATGGATGACGCCGAACTGTCCGCCAGCATTCTCGACGTGGACGTCTTCGCGCGCACCAGCCCGGAACACAAGCTGCGACTGGTGGAGGCCTTGCAGGCCTGCAACCAGGTCGTGGCGATGACCGGGGACGGCGTGAACGATGCCCCGGCCCTGAAGCGGGCCCAGGTGGGCGTGGCCATGGGTGTCAAGGGAACCGAGGCGGCCAAGGAGGCCGCGGAAATGGTCCTCGCGGACGACAACTTCGCATCCATCACCGACGCAGTGCGCGAGGGGCGCACCGTGTACGACAACATCCGCAAGTCCATTCTCTTCATACTCCCGACCAATGGCGGCGAGGCGCTCACCATCCTTGCAGCGGTGGCGCTCGGCACGATGCTGCCGGTGACCGCGGCCCAGATCCTGTGGGTCAACATGATTACCGCCGTGACCCTGGCGCTGTCCCTGGCCTTCGAGTCTGGCGAGGCGGATCTCATGCGTCATCCACCACGGGATCCGGCCGCGCCGTTACTGGACCGCTTCATGATCTGGCGCATCGTTTTCGTGTCCGTTCTCATGGTCGCGGGCACCTTTGGACTGTTCGTCTGGGAGAGAGCCCACGGGGCAGAACTCGAAATTGCACGGACCGTGGCTGTCAATACGCTCGTCGTCGCAGAGGCCTTCTACCTGCTCAACGCGCGGTACCTGACCGCGCCGGCTGTCACCCGGCAGGGCGTGACCGGCAATCCCTACGCGCTGATCGCCATCGCCGTGGTCATCTTGTTCCAGCTGGTATTCACCTACGTCCCCCTCATGCACACCTTTTTCGGCACCGCCCCCCTTGGCTGGGACGCATGGATCAGGATCGTGACGTTCGGCGCCTGCCTGTTCCTGCTGGTCGAGGTCGAAAAGACGTTGCTGCGCAGGGTCGGTGTCAGGAGCAAGCCCTGAAACGGTACGCAGGCAGGCCCGGCCGGCCTGACCAACGGCCTGACCAACGGCCTGACCAACGGCCTGACCAACGGCCTGACCAACGTTGAGGGCAGCCGGCGGGGCGCCAGGCCGCCACCGAACCATCGCGGCGGCATTTCCTGCGGCGGTTGATACAAATCAATGTACGTGGATCGAAAGTTGCGCGATTATTGGCGTGGAATCACCCGCCAGCAAACCAATCCAGGAGAAAAACGGTGTCCAAGCAAGGCAAGAACAGCAAGAAGGCAACCGGTGGCAAGGCCGAGGGAAAAAAATCAGGGCAGGCTGCCCGCGTAAGGGCCGGGGCGAAAAAGCTGGCGGAGAAAATCAACCTCGAAGGACGGATGGACCAGTTGAAAACAAAACTGGAAAAAGCCTGGGAAGAGGGTGAGCACAAGTCCGAGGCGCTCTGGCATCAGACCGCGGTGGCGAGCCTGCAATGGATTTCCTCGCACAAGACGCTGACGGATGATTTCAAGAAGTCGGTCAAGGGAACGGTACTCGAGAAGCCCGTCAACAGCGCGCTGAAGGCCATTCGCGCGGAGGCCAGAGCGGCGAAGACCGAAGAAAAGTCGGCACCGGCGAAAAAATCAGGCCGCTCTACGGCCAGGAAGACGGCCGCCGTGAAAAAGCCAGGCGGCACCACCGGCAGGAAGACGGCCCCGGCGAAAAAGCCGGCCCGCACCACCGGCAGCAAAGCGACTGCAAAGCCCCGCAAGAAGACGGGCAGCGGCGCCAGCCCGAAGGGCAAGACCGCCTGAATCGGAACGGGTCGCACATAATGAGGGCCGGGTACGGCAGGGTTTTCCCCGCACGGTTCGACGTCTTCCCGGGACGACCGCCCCTGCCTGCCGGGCATTGAAGCGCCCATGAGCAGCTGGCTTGCGGGCGGCGCGATTGCATGCGCCCTGGTGCTGCTACTGATCGCGGTGTTCTTTTTTGCAACCACGCGCGGTGCCCTGCTCGTACGTGCGCTGTCTTCGGGCGCCCCCGGCCCGGTCGATCACGTTTACCCGATTTACTCGAACCTGCACCTGATCAGGCTGGTCGATTACCAGCCGATGATC
>JBFKKR010000024.1:0-34399 GCA_041682035.1 Pseudomonadales bacterium
CATCAGCGTCACCGAGATGCTGACGTCCCCGCCGGCGCGGTCGGTGAGCAGCGTCCCGACGCCGCCGCCCGGCGTCAGTGCACAGAGCATGATGCCGAGCGTCAGCGCCGGCTCGATCTGCATCACGGTGCAGGCGAGCAGTGCGAAGCCCGGTACCGCGAGAAAATTGCAGAACAGGCCCCAGGACAGGTCCAGCCGGTGCCGCAGGGCGCCAAGCAGGCGGTCCACGGACACGTCCAGCCCCATCGAGAAGAGGGCGCTGAGCGCCAGCATGGCGTTGAGTGCCGGGAGCGAGAGCTCCAGCAACTCTCTCATTCAGCCGGACGCATCAGATGGCGGCGGCGAGCCGGGAGGCCTGGTTGATGGCGCGCTTGGCATCCAGTTCCGCGGCGACGTCGGCGCCGCCCACGAGGTGCACGTTCAGCCCTCTCTGCTCCAGGCCGGCCTGCAATTCACGCAGCGGTTCCTGTCCCGCGCAGACGACGACGTGGTCGACCGGCAGCACGCGCGGCTCGTCGTTCACGGTGATGTGCAGCCCCTCGTCGGAGATCCGCTCGTACTGCACGCCGGGGATCATCTGCACCTGCTTGTGCTTCAGCGCGGTGCGGTGCACCCAGCCGGAAGTCTTGCCGAGCCGCTTGCCAAGCGCTTCCGCCTTGCGCTGGAGCAGGTAGATTTCGCGTGCCGGCGGGTCCGGCTGCGGCTGCACACCCTCCACGCCGCCAGCGGATTTCATCTCGCGGTCCACGCCCCATTCGCGCATCCACAGATCCGGATTCAGGGTCGGGGACTCCCCGTCGTGCACCAGGAACTCCGAGACATCGAAACCGATGCCGCCGGCGCCGATCACCGCCACGCGCCTGCCGACCTCGGCATCGCGCTTGAGCACGTCCACGTAGGAAAGCACCTTCGGGTGATCGATGCCCTCGATGTCCAGGTCGCGCGGTGAAACGCCGGTGCACAGGATCACCTCGTCGAAGGCATCACCGGCGAGATCATCGACGCTGACCCGTGTGCCGAGTTTCACTTCGACCCCGGTGATCTCCAGCTGCCGGCCGAAGTAGCGCAGGGTGTTCTCGAACTCCTCCTTGCCGGGAATCCGCTTGGCCATGTTGAACTGCCCGCCGATGCGGTCGTCGGCCTCGAACAGCGTCACCCGGTGGCCGCGCCCGGCGGCGACCGTCGCAAAGGCGAGCCCGGCCGGGCCGGCGCCGACCACGGCGATACGCTTGGGCGCATGGGTCGGCGTGTAGTTCAGTTCCAGTTCATGGCAGGCGCGTGGATTGACCAGGCAGCTGGCGCGCTTGAGCTGGAAGGTGTGGTCCAGGCAGGCCTGGTTGCAGGCGATGCAGGTATTGATCTCGTCGGCGCGGTTCTCCGCCGCCTTGATCACAAACTGCGAGTCCGCCAGCAGCGGCCGCGCCATGGACACCATGTCGCACATGCCGCCGGCGATCAGGTCCTCCGCCACCTGCGGGTCGTTGATGCGGTTGGTGGCGATCACCGGGATGGACACCTCCCTGCGCATGCGCTCGGTGACGAAAGCGAAAGCGGCGCGCGGGACGCTGGTGACGATGGTCGGGATGCGCGCCTCGTGCCAGCCGATGCCGGTGTTGAGCAGCGTGGCGCCGGCCTCCTCGATGGCCTTGCCCTGGTACACCACTTCCTCCCAGCTGTTGCCGCCCTCGACCAGGTCGAGCATGGACAGCCGGTAGATGATGATGAAATCCTCGCCGACCGCCTCGCGCGACTGGCGCACGATCTCGACCGGCAGGCGGCAGCGGTTCTCCACCGATCCGCCCCACTGGTCGGTGCGCTGGTTCACCCGCTTCGTGGTGAACTGGTTGATGAAGTAGCCCTCGCTGCCCATGATCTCGATGCCGTCGTAGCCGGCCTGCTGCGCCAGCCGGGCGCAACGCACGTAGGCGCGAATCTGGCGCAGGATGCCCCAGTTGCTGAGTGAGCGCGGACGGAACGGGTTGATCGGCGATTTCACGGCGCTCGCGGACACCGACATCGGGTGATAGGAGTAGCGACCCGCGTGCAGGATCTGCAGGCAGATCTTGCCGCCTTCGGCGTGCACCGCCTCGGTGATCTTGCGGTGCCGCGCAACCTCGCGCTTCGAGGTGAGCTTGGAGGACATGGGGTAGAACCAGCCTTCCATGTTCGGCGAGAAGCCGCCGGTCACCATCAGCGCAACACCGCCGCTGGCGCGTTCCGCGAAATAGGCGGCGAGCGCGTCGAAGTCCTTGGCCTTGTCCTCCAGGCCGGTGTGCATGGAGCCCATCAGCACGCGGTTCTTCAGCGTGGTGAAGCCGAGATCCAGCGGTTCGAGCAGGTGCGGGTACGGTTGCGTCATGGCAAGTCGTCCTGGTGGGTCGGTTACATGGGAGTCAGGAGAAGTCGAACTGGCGGGCGCGGAATTTCGCCGGCTGCTTGCGCAGACCGGCCTGCATGGCGCGGCGCTGGTTCTGGCCCATGAGAATGCGGGCCTGGATCGAGCGTTCGTTGGCCAGCGCCGCCGACTCGTCCGCGGTGCGGTTCTCGTGGAAGACCTTCTTGATGCCGGCGAGCGCGTCCGGAGACTTCTGTACCAGTTCGGCGGCCAGTTCCTGCGCCGCCGCCAGCGGATCCTCGGCCAGCCGTGTCACCAGTCCGAGCGCCTGCGCCTCCGTGCCGGAGATCACCCGGCCGGTCATGGTCAGTTCCTTGGCGATGTCCATCGGCACCAGTTCCGACAGCGTCTTGGTGCCGGTGAGGTCCGGGATCAGCCCCCACTTGATCTCCATCACCGACAACTGCGCGTCGGCACGGGCGAAGCGGAAATCAGCGGCGAGCGCGATCTGCAGGCCGCCGCCATAGCAGTGGCCGTGCACGGCGGCGATGACCGGCACCGGCAGTTCCCGCCACACCCAGCAGCACTGCTGGAAGGCGTTGCGGTCGCGCCAGATCGGTTTGAGGAACGCGCGCATGATGCCGGCCGGCTGCTTCGTGACCTTGGCGAAGTCCAGGCCCGCACAGAAGCAGGGGCCTGCCCCGCGCAGGATGACGACGCGCACCGACTTGTCGCCACGCAGCTGGCGGCCCATCTCGCACAGCTCGTGGACCATCTCCAGGTCCAGGCCGTTCATCTTTTCCGGCCGGTTGAGCGTGACCGTGACGATGCCGCTCTCGTCCTCGCGGGTGATTCGATTGCCCATGGTTTCCCCCGGATTCACCTAACGCTTGTTAGGCGCGCCATTCTGCGCTGCGCGCCAGGCACTGGCAAGCTGGCCTCAGCCCCGCTGCGCGGGTGGCGGCTGAATGAAGTGCAGCACCCGTTCGTAGATGCGCGGGTCACACAGCATCGCGATGTGGTCAAGATCCGGCAGCTCGCAGCGCGTGACCTGTTCGCCACGCAACTCGCGCGCCGGGTCGTCGTGGAAACCGAGCGCGCTGGCGACCGGCACCAGCCCGTCGCCGACCCAGGTCGTCGCCGCGCGCGCATCCCGGCCGCCGCCGAGCAGCAGGTGGCGTGCGTGCGGCGCCAGCGCCGGCAGCGGTGGCCGCTGGTCCTGCTGGCTGGTGTCCCAGTCACCCGGCCGGGCGTCCTCGAAGATGTTGCCGTGACGCAGGTCGCGGATCGCCGCGCTGCGGATGTTGCCCAGGCGCATGAACGGGCGGGTGTAGGGGCTGACGCCGCCGATGGAGTTGGCGAGGTGGCCGATGCGCTCATAGGGCGCGCCGTGGTGCGGCGTGCTGAGATAGGAGCAGCTTTCCAGGTGCTCGAACCAGGCGTGTGCGTTCACTTCTGCGTAGTGGCAGGCGCTGCGCATGATCAGTCCGCCCATGCTGTGCCCGACCAGATGCAGCGGCCGGCCCGGGAGGCTGCTCGCGGCCTGCAACTGCTCGGCCAGCAGGCGGCCGTTGGTGCCCACCGGCAGTCCGGAGTTGTAGCGCAGCCAGAGCACCTCGTGACCGGCCAGTTCCAGGCGCTCGGCGAAGTCTAAATGGGCCGGGTTCATCCAGCCACGGTCATGCATGCACAGACCGTGCAGAACGATGGTGACGGCCTCTCCCCGGCCGATTTCCGCCACCGGCACCCGGCACCCGGCGCGGTCATGGAAGCCCATCTGCAGTGCCAGCGGGCTGTTCCAGCGCGCGAGCTTGTCGCCCAGCACGCCGTTCAGCGCGGCCCGCAGCCAGAGCCGGGATTCGTCTGCGGGCGCGTCCTCCGCCGCCTCCGGCAGCAACAACGCGGAACTCGCCAGCAGTTCGGCGAGGTGGGCGAAGGAGCCGCTGACGATGCGGTAGGGCAGCGGCGCCCGCCGGGGGTCCGGCTCACCGCCGCCTACCGGCAGGGGCGCGCGCGAGATCGTCTCGTGCATCTCGGCGACCAGCTCGGTGAGCTGTTCGGCCCCACGCAGCAGCAGGTGACCGAGGCCGATGAGGCTCTCGGCGCCGGCCGCCGTGGTGCTGGAACGGGTGGGCCTGGGGGTGGCGGATACGGGGTGCATGCACGGTCTCCCGTGGGGTGTTGTGTGTACAGGTGTACACATTAAACCGCCGTCTGGCGTCTGTAAAGCGGCCGTGACAAGATGCCGACCCACCCGGACAGCGAAAGAGGAAAGCGGACCATGCGCCTGCGCGATGCCGACGACTACGACCCGACCTGGGCCACCAAGCCGCGCGTCCGGCAGCCGGTCCCGCAGTCCACCGACGTCGCCATCGTCGGCGCCGGGCTCGGCGGGCTGCTGGCCGGCGCCTATCTCGCGCAGGCGGGCGTGAAAGTGGCGCTCTTCGACCAGCACTACGTCGCGGGCGGCTGCTGCACCCAGTTCAGCCGTGGCGGGCCGCGCAACCGGTTCAATTTCGACATCGGCCTGCATTACATCGGCGATTGTGGGCCGACCGGCAAGATTCCACGCCTGCTCGCCGGCCTCGGCGTGCAGCTGGATTACGTGCCGATGGATGCCGACGGCTTCGATACCCTGGTCTTTCCCGGTTTCCGCTTTCCCATTCCATCCAGCCATGAACGCTTCCGCGAGCGGCTGGTGGAGATGTTCCCGGGCGAGAAGCGGGGCATCGACCGCTACGTGCGGTTCCTCAGGGAGGTCGACGATTTCGCCTCCCGCATGGAGGCGGCCGGCGGCCGCATGGGCTTCGGCATGGGTGTGTGGGCGCTCACCCAGGGCCGCCTGGCCGCAAAGTACAAGGGCGCGACCCTGAAAGCGCTGCTGGACACCTGCACCGGCAACCCGGACGTGCGGGCCGTCATGGCCGGGCAGAACGGCGACTACGGTTTGCCGCCGAGCAAGGTCAGTGCGGCGTTGCACGCCGGTCTCAGCAACCACTATTTCCGCGGCGCGTGGTATCCGCGCGGCGGCGGCCAGGTCATCGCCGACCGCGTGGCGGAGGTCATCGAGCAGGCCGGCGGCACCATCCACCTGCGCCAGAAGGTCGAGCGGATCCTGGTCGAGGACGATCGCGCCGTGGGCCTCGCCTTGCGCTCGCACAAGGGCCAGGAGAACACGGTGCGGGCGCGGCTGGTGCTCTCGAACGCCGACATCCGCGCCACTTTCGACCAGTTGCTGGAAAAATCCGTGCAGCCGCCGGAGTGGCGGGACAAGGTGGACGGTTTCGAGATGGCGGCCGCAATCTTCATGACCTGCCTGGGCATCCGTGGCGACATGCGCAAACGGGGCATGGCGACCAGCAACTACTGGCAGTTCGACACCACCGACTTCGAGCACATCTACGACAACCTGCACGACCTGCAGCCGCGCGCCTCCTACATCACCAGCGCCACGCTGAAGGACCCGGAGACGCGGCATCACGCGCCGGAGGGCATCTCCAGCGTGGAGGCGATGACCATTCTCTCCGGGCGCGCCGAGGACTGGGGCATGCAGCCGGAGTCGGTGGCGCACTGGGACTACAAGTCCGACGGGCGCTACCAGGAGATCAAGACGCGCATCGAGGAGAACCTGGTGCAGCGCGTGGAGACCCTGTTCCCCGGCAGCGCCGCGGCCATCGAATTCCGCGAGTCCGCCACGCCGATGTCGCACACGCGCTACACGCTGGCGACGGACGGCACCGGCTACGGGCTGGCGGCCACCCCCGGGCAGTTTTTCGAGCACCGGCCGGCCTACAAGTCGCCGGTGGCCGGGCTCTACCTGGCCGGGGCGAGCACGCGCTCGGGCCATGGCGTGGTCGGCGCGATGGAGTCCGGTCACAAGGCGGCGCGGCGCATCGCCCGCGAGCTGGGCCTGGAACTTCCCGGCCTGCCGCAGAGCGCCTAGGGGAACCGGCGCCCGATGCAGTTCCTGCTGGAAAAGTTTTTCTACGTCGTCCTGTATGCCCTCGCGCGGCCGTTTTTCGCCTTCGTGCCCCATGCGCCGGCCCAGCGGATCTGGGCGGAGGTCCTGTCCCGCAGCATGCTCTCGCCGTGGGGTCAGGAGGTGAAGCAGCTGCAGTTGTCCGGGGTGCCCTGCCAGCGCCGCCGGCCTTCCAGGGTGGGTGGGAGCGACCTGCGGATCCTCTTCGTGCACGGCGGCTGGTACTGTATCGGCGGTCCGGTGACGCACCGGCCGCTGGCCGCCTACCTGGCTGCTGACGCCGAGGCGACGGTGTACCTGCCGGCGTACCGGCTGGCCCCGGAGCACCCTGCGCCGGCGGCACTGGAGGACCTGCTGGCGGTCTACCGGCAGCTGGCCGCAGAACCCGGTCCGCCGCTGGTGCTGGCCGGGGATTCCGCCGGGGGCGGACTCTCGCTGGCGCTGGCGCTGGCCGTGCGCGCGCAGGGACTGCCGCCACCGAAAGCCCTCTATCTGGTCTCACCGCTGACCGACATGACGCACAGCGGCGCCAGCGTGCAGGCGAATCGCTGGCGGGAATGCCTGCTCAGCGAGCGCATGTTCCGGTTCGCCGGCACCAGCTACCTCGCCGGCCAGGATCCCGCCGACCCGCAATATTCCCCGCTGTTCGCGGACCTGTCCGGCCTGCCGCCGATACTGATCCAGGTCGGCAGCGAGGAGATCCTGCTCGATGATTCGACACGGCTGGCGGAAAAGGTGCAGGCCGCCGGGGGCGTGGCTGAGCTGGAGGTGTTCCCGGGGCTCTGGCACGACTTCCAGGTCCAGGCCGGTATCCTGCGGCGCGGCCGCCAGGCGCTGCGCAACGCGGCATCTTTCCTGCGCCATCACGCGCTGGCGCGGCCCGGCTGAACGGGCTGTTGCGGGCCGGTTCAGCGCGCCGGCGCATGCAACGCGTCGCGCAGCAGGCGCAGGGCGTTCTCCCCCATGATCAGCCGGACCTGGTTCTCGTCGAAGCCGGCGCTGAGCAGGCCCTGCGTGATGTGGGCCAGGCCACTGGTGTCGAACGGTGGTTGCACCGCGCCGTCGAAATCGGAGCCGAGCGCGACATGCTCGATGCCGGCGATATCCACGACGTGGCGTGCCGCGCGCGCGTACCCCGCCGGTGAGACGTCACAGATGGCGGCATCCCAGTAACCGATCCCGATGACGCCGCCGTTCGCGCCGATCCTGCGCACGTGCTCGTCGGACAGGTTGCGCGGGCCGGGACAGGTCCCCTGCACGCCGCCGTGCGAGACCACGATCGGGTTCTTCACCATGTCCAGTACCTCGGTAACCATCTGGGGCGAGGCGTGCGCGACGTCGACGATGATGCCGAGTTCGTCCATGCGCCGGACGACCTCGCGGCCGAACGTGGTCAGCCCGGCGCCGGAGATACCGTGCGCGGAGCCGCCCAGTTCGTTGTCGAAGAAATGGGTCAGGCCCATCATGCGATAGCCCGCTGCGTGGAGCCGGTCCAGATTTTCCAGCCGGCCCTCCAGGCAGTGCAGTCCCTCGATGGAGAGCATGCCGGCGGTGATCCTGGTCGTCTCGTTGCGGCGCGACAGGTACAGATCAAGGTCGTCCCGGTTCTCGATCAGGGTCAGCGTGCCTTCGCTGCGCTCGGCGAATTCCCGCAGCTTGCCGGCCTGGAAGACCGCGCGTTCGTACAGGCTGGACCAGGTGCGCGGCGGCCAGCGCTGCAGGATGACCAGGTCGGTGATGCGGTCCGTGTCCCCCTCGTTGCGCTCGTAGTTCTGCCCCCGCGGAGACTTGGTGACGGCGGAGAAGACCTGCAACGCCACGTTGCCCTCGATCAGGCGGGGCACGTCGGTGTGACCGTAGTCCGCACGCTGCAGGAGGTCCCGGTTCCACAGCAGCGGATCGGCGTGCAGGTCGACCACGCGCAGGCCGGCGTGCAGCAGTCGCGCCGCCGTGCTGAGTGGTTCGAGCTGCGTTTCCCGGACGCTGTTGAAGCGTTTCTCGAGCAGGGCGGGCACGAACCAGGATGCTGCCATCGCCAGCACGGCGAGGAGCACGAGGCCGGAGAACAGTTTACGCACCGACCCACCCCGGGTGCTGCATGGCTTCAGTATTCCTCGTCATCCGCCGGCACCGGCTCGGCCTCTTCCGGACCGGTTTCCTCCGCTTCCGGTGCCGGTTCCGGTTCCTCGGGGAGTGGTGGCGGCAGGCCCAGCGGCTCGGACTTCGGACTGACCAGCCACTGGATGGCATTCTCGGTGAAGCGCAGGAAGTCGGGGTCCTGCCAGGCCTCGGGACGGTGTCCGAGCGCGGAATAGAACGTCACGCCCTTCTTGATGGCCTGGTACCAGACCACCGGGTGGTCGGCGCCCATCCGCAGGTAGTCGAAGGGCTGGTAGCTCTGCTCGTCGACCTTGAGGACCACCTGCGCGCCGGCATCGCGCGGGTTGTCGCGGAAGGAATACCATTCCTCCTGCCAGGTCCACCGGTCGGGGAGGCCCTGCACGATCGGGTGCAGCGGGTTTTCCTTCTCCAGTACCCCGGAGCGCACCTCGGGGAACAGGGTGTGGCCCTTGAACTGTGCGCCGATCAGGTAATGCGGGCGCCAGTCCCAGGCATAATTGCGGTTGCCGCCGGCCGCGTGGATGCCGAAGAATCGTCCGCCCCGTTCGATCCACAGCTGCAGCGCGCTGCGCTGGCCGGGCAGCAGCACGTCACCGGTGACATTGTTCCAGATGACGAGATTGAAGCGCTCGAGCAGGTCGGGGCTGTGCACGGCACCGTTGTCGGTGGCGTAGACCGCCCAGCCGTTCCGGGCGCCGAGTTGCTCGAAGGCCTGTATCGCGGCGTCGATGGAAGCGTGGCGCTGGCCGTTGGTCTTGGAGAAGACCAGGATGCGGATCTTGCCCTGCAACTCGGGCAGTTGCGGCGGGTAGCGGTCGAAGTGTTCGTTCTTGAAGGCTTCCTGCTGCAGGAACCGGAAGCCGACGTAGCCGACCACGCCCAGTGCGAGGATCAGCACCAGCACGGCCAGCCAGGCGAACTTTCTCACGCGCGAACCCCGGCCGGTCGCGGTGGCGCCGGGACGGTCTGGGTCGGGCAGTGGCCGGGCATTGACTGCATCCGCGGTGCCATCCAATTGATCGGGACAGACTGAATTCTAACAGCGGACCGCGAAATCGCCGCAAGGCATCCCTGCCTGTCCGGCGGGTGGGCTAAGCTCGATGGGGTCGGTTGTGTCCGGATGAAGGGGGCGGCCCGGCGCATGAAAAACTGGTTCCGAGCCGTTTTCCGCGGCTACGTGTCTGCCGTGCGCAGGCTGCTTTACCTGTGGATTCGCACGCAGGTCAGCGGCGCCGATCGCATCGCCGCGCAGGCCGGCGAAGGACCGGTCTGCTACGTGCTGGAGCGGAAGTCGCTGAGCAGTCTCGCGGTGCTGGCCGAGGAATGCCGGCGCGCCGGGCTGCCGCCGCCGATGGCCGCGCTGCGGTTCGGCGGGCACGAGGAGCACCGCGCCTGGTGTTACCTGTGGCCGCGCCGCCGCATCCGCAGTTTCCCCCGCAAGCCACTGCGCAATGCCTACCTCGGCCGGCTCATGGAACAGGCCAGGGCGGAGCCCGCGCTCGCGGGTGTCCGGCTGGTGCCGGTGACCATCGCCTGGGGTCGGGCGCCGGACCGGCCGGATTCCTTCTTCCGCCGCATCACCTCCGACGCCTGGGGCGTGGCCGGCCGGTTCCGCCACCTGGTGATGATCCTGGTGCACGGCCGCCAGACCATCGTGCAGTTCGCCGACCCGATCCCGCTCGAGGCAGTGCCGGAGGAGGCCCGGGCCGAGGCGTCGGAAATCGCCCTCGTGACGCGCTTGCGGCGTCATTTCCGCAACGCGCGCACCGGCATCGTCGGACCCGACCTCTCGCACCGGCGCACCCTGTTCGACGCCATCCTCGCGGCGCCCGGCGTACGCCGCGCCATCGAGGAGGAGGCCCGCCGGGATGGCGGCTCGCTGGCGTCCGCGGAGAAGAATGCCTGGAAATACATCGACGAGATCGCCAGCGACTTCTCCTGGCCGGTGTTCCAGGCGCTCTACGTGATCATCGAGTGGTTCTGGACGCGCCTGTACAAGGGTATCGAGACGCACAACGTGGACCGCGTGAAGAAACTGGTCGGCGACTACTCGCCGGTCTACGTGCCCTGCCATCGCAGCCACAGCGACTACCTGCTGTCTTCCTTCGTGCTCTACAACGAGGGTCTGCAGAGCCCCTACAAGGCGGCCGGCATCAACATGAACATGCCGCTGATCGGGCCCTTGCTGCGGCGCGCCGGCGCTTTCTACCTGCGCCGGAGTTTCCGCGACAACCCGCTCTACGGCGCCGTCTTCAATGAATACGTGCACCAGCTATTCAGCCGCGGCTTCCCGGTCGAGTACTACGTCGAGGGCGGCCGCAGCCGCACCGGCCGCACCCTGCCGCCGCGCCCCGGCATGCTGGCCATGACCGTGCGCAGCTTCCTGCGCGACCACGAACGGCCGCTGGTCTTCATCCCGATCTATGCCGGCTACGAGAAGATCATCGAGGAGAAGACCTACCTCGGCGAACTGCGCGGTCGGCAGAAGAAGAAGGAGAACCCGCTCGATGTCCTGAAGATGGTGACCAACCTGCGCGGCCAGTTCGGCAAGGTCTACCTGAACGTCGGTGAGCCGATTTTCCTCGCCGAGTTCCTCGATACCGAGCATCCGCCGTGGCGCGAGGAGGATCACAGCGACGACGACCGTCCGCAGTGGCTGAACGAGGCGGTGCAGCAGCTGGCGCGCCAGGTGGTCACCCGCATCAACGAGGCGGTGGTCGTCAACGGCATCAACCTGGCGGCCGTGGCGCTGCTGTCCAAGCCACGGCAGGCGATGGAGGAGGAGGAACTGCTGGCGCACATGTCGCTGTATGTACGGCTGCTGCGCAAGGTCCCCTACGGCAACTCGGTGATCCTGCCGGAGCGGGACAGCACCCAGTTGCTGCGGGATGTCGAGGCGCTCGGGCTGCTCGACCGCATCGAGCACCCCATGGGCGACATCCTGCGCCTCTCCGGTGACAACTCGGTGCTGATGACCTACTACCGCAACAACGTGATGCACCTGTTCGTGCTGCCGGCCATGATCGGTGCCGCCTTCCGCCTGCACCACGAGGTGGAGGAGTCGGCGCTGGTGGCGATGTGCGTGAGCTTCTACCCGTACCTGCAGACGGAGTTGTTCCTGCGCTGGCCGGTGGACCTCGCCGCGGACCAGGTCCGCCGGTGGATTGCGGCCTTCGAGGAGGAGGGGCTGCTGGAACGCCGCGGCGACCTGCTGTGCCGGCCGCAGCGCGGCTCGCGCGCCGCCTACCGCCTCGCGCTCTTCGCCGGGACGGTGCGCGAAACGCTGCAGCGGTTCTACGTGGTCATCGTCGTGCTCGGCCACGCCGGGGAGCGCGGCGTGAGCAGCGATGGCCTGGTGGAGCGCTGCCAGCTGGTCGCGCAGCGGCTGTCCGCCCTGTACGGCTTCAACGCGCCGGAGTTCTTCGACAAGAACCTCTTTCGCGGCTTCATCGACACCCTGCAGAACATGGACGTGGTCCGGCGCACGGACACCGGCCAGCTGGTGTTCCGCGGATCCGCCGAGGAGGTGCTGCGTTACGGCGACCTGGTGCTGGAGGACGAGGTGCGCGAGAACGTGGAGCGGGTGGCGCGTGGCCACCCCTGAGGTGCGCCGGGCGGCGGGGACGCCCTGCTAGACTGAACCTGACGCCGTGTTCACGGAGCAGCCCTTGGAAGACGTCGCGAACTGGTGGCTGAACCTGCCCGATGATTTCTCCCGTGTTGCCCAGCCCGGCCGCCAGCGGGGCGTGAACCGCGTCAAGTCCGGGGTCACTGCCGGGATCGACTGGATGGCGAGTTCGGTGTTCGCCGGCACCATCGGCCTGGTCACGCTCTCCGGCACGGCGCAGCCAAAGCACCTGAAACTGGAACGGCCCCTGCTGGAGTACTACAAGGAACTGGCCGACCTGCATGACGCGGCGGCGGTCTTTCCACGTCCTGCGCACATGCCGAAAATCCACGCCAAGCCGCCTTCCGGCAAGGGGTGGTTCAAGCCGGTCGACGGCGACTGCCGGTCACTGTGGTTCCAGAGCCCGTTCGAGGCCCTGCATCCGCGCCTGCGCGCGCGCTACCGGCAGCACCGCAACAACCTGATCTCCTACGCGCAGTGGTGGCGGCACCACGAGGGCCCGCGCCCCACCGTCATCGCGCTGCATGGCTATTTCGCCGACCCGTACTGGTTGAACAGCCGCTTCCTGGCGCTGCCGTGGTTCTACCGCAACGGCTACGATGTGCTGCTGTTCACGCTGCCGTTTCACGGCTACCGGCGCGAGAAGGCAGACCTGTTCAGCGGCATGCGCTATCTCGCACACGGGTTCTCCCACCTGAACGAGACCATCGCGCACAGCATCCACGACCTGCGCATCTACCTGCAGTTCCTGCTCGAACAGGGGTCACCGGCGGTGGGCGTGACCGGACTCAGCCTGGGCGGTTACACCAGCGCCCTGCTTGGCACCGTCGAGGAACGACTCTCGTTCTGCATTCCGAACGCGCCGGTGGTCAGTCCGCCCGACCTGATGCAGGAGTGGATGGTGACACGCATGGCGTCGCGCCTGGTGCTGCGCCTGGGTGACATCGGTCTGCCGGAGCTGCGCCATGTCCTGGCGCTGCACAGCCCCCTGAACTACCGGCCGGCGCTGGCGCGCGAGCGCAAGCTGATCATCGCCGGCAGCGGCGACCGCTTCGCCTCGCCCCGTCACGCCGAGTTGCTGCACGCGCACTGGGGCTGTGACATCCACTGGTTCCCGGGCAATCACCTGCTGCACCTGGACCAGGGCGAGTACCTGCTGAAGATGAAGGCGCACATGGACCGCTGCGTGGCGGCCTGATCCGGCGCGGCCCCGGCGCCGGCCGGAGCGGTTCAGCCGAACAGCGCCGCCGCGGCCTCGCTGCGGTAGAACGGTTCGAGCCGGCGGCGGATCATGGCTTCCAGTGCGCCGGATCGCGCCGCCGCTTCGACCAGGTCCGGCGCGAAGGCAAGCGCCTCGCGCTCCAGCACTTCCGGCGTGATGCCCACCATTTGCAGCAGTTCGTGCACCGGCGTGTCGCCGTGCAGGCGGAAGAATTCGCCGATGCCCTCGTCCACGAGCGCCTTCACGTACTCGGTTTCCCGCAACTGCAGCCAGGCCTGCCTGAGGAACTCGGAGATGGCGTCCAGGTCGTCGTCGCGCAGGGCGTCGCGGATCGACATGGGCGACTCGCGCAGGTCGTTCCAGACCTCCTCGGCGACCTCGCGGATGCGCTCGTCGGTGAGCGCGTGGTCGAGGAACTTCCGGCTCTGTTTCGCCAGCGCCCCGGAGTTCTCCTCGATCCAGTTCCGCAGGCGTCTCTCCACCTGGTCATCCAGCGCCGAGAGCCCCTTGCTGAGCATCCTGGTGCCCTTGCTCAGCAGCTTGGAGGAACTGGCGATCCGGGCGGTCGCGGACAGGTAGGACTTGATGCCGTTGTAGAGGATCTCGCCCACCAGCATGGCGTAGAGCGGGCTTTCGACCGACTGCCGGATGATCTCCTGGCGGATGTGGCGCAGGTCGATGGCCAGTTCCACGCCGGCATCGAAGATCTCGTCGTCGATGACGTCGCCGAGCCGCGTCTCGCGGTTCACGGGCAGGCCGATGAGGTGATCCGCGATGCCGCGGATGGCGCTGACCAGTTCGTCCGGCAGGTCGCCGTGCAGCACGCGCTCGTCCGCGACCCGCTGGATGCGCCCGGCGTCGGTGATGGCGTTGAGGTTCAGCTGCCGGCTCCAGTCGGCGAAAGCGGAGACCTCCTCGCGGATGCCGTCCTGCAGGGCGTTGCCCTGCCAGCGCGCCAGTTCGAAAGCGACGTGGGCTTCCAGGGCCTCGGCGGCCTTGTCCTTGGGCATGGCGTGCGGTCCGGCTGTGGGGATGAGCGCAGTATAGGTTACCGGGCCGGTTCAGCCGGGCAGGCGGGTCTCCCCCTGCATCTGCTGTTCCAGCGTCTCGCGGGCGCGCACCAGGTGGGCCTGTCCGCCATCGACCAGCACCTCCGCCGGCCGGTTGCGGGCGTTGTAGTTGGAACTCATGACGAAGCTGTAGGCGCCGGCGGAGCGGACCGCCAGCAGGTCGCCGGCGGTGACCGCGAGGCGGCGGTCGCGGCCGAGGAAATCGGCGGTCTCGCAAACCGGCCCGACCACGTCGACCGGCTCGGCGGGGACCCGCTCAAGCCGTTCGACGGGGACGATCTCCTGCCAGGCGCTGTACAGCGCCGGCCGCAGGAGGTCGTTCATGCCGGCATCGACGATGACGAAGCGGCGCGCCTCGGTGGGCTTGATGTATTCCACGCGGGTCAGCAGGATGCCGGCGTTGGCGACGATGGAGCGGCCCGGTTCGAAGATCAGTTCGATCCTGCGGTCGCCAAGCCGCGCCAGCAGCGCGCGCACGTATTCTTCCGGTTCGGGGGGGCGCTCGTCCTGGTAGCGCACGCCCAGCCCGCCGCCCACGTCGACGTGGTGGATGGCGATGCCTTCCGCGGCCAGCGCATCCACCAGCGTGAGCAGGCGGTCGAAGGCCTGCAGCAGTGGGTCCATGGAGACCAGCTGGGAGCCGATGTGACAGTCGATGCCGACGATGCGGAGCTCGGTGCGGGATGCCGCCGCGCGGTAGAGCGGGGCGGCGTCGGCCCAGGAGACGCCGAACTTGTTTTCGCGCAGGCCGGTTGCGATGTAGGGGTGGGTCTGCGCGTCGACGTCGGGGTTGACGCGGATCGACACCGGCGCGCGCACGCCCATGGCGCGGGCGACTTCCGAGATCCGGTCCAGTTCCGGCGCCGACTCCACATTCAGGCAGCGGACGCCGGCCGCGAGTGCCTGCTCGATCTCGGTCCGGGACTTGCCGACCCCGGAGAACAGGACCCGGTCGGCGCGGCCGCCGGCGGCCAGCACCCGCGCGAGTTCCCCGCCGGAGACGATGTCGAAACCGCAACCGGCACGCTGCAGAACGTCCAGCACTGCCAGGTTGCTGTTGGCCTTGACGGCGTAGCAGACCAGGTGCGGGTGATCGCCGGCGGCACGGGTCCAGGCGCCGGCATGGCGTTCCAGCGTGGCGCGCGAATAGACATAGAGCGGTGTGCCGAAGCGTTCCGCCAGTTCGGCGGCAGGCACGTCCTCCGCGTACAGGCTTTGCCCGCGGTAACAGAAATGATCCATGGAGTGCCGCTTATTCGGCAGCCTGTTCCTGCCCGGATTCGGTTTTTTCCGGCGGGACGAGCGGGCCTTTCTGACCGCAGCCCGCCAGCAGGCCGAGCAGGACGAGTACCAGAGCGAGGGCGCGCATGGGCGGCTCCCTGACGTGACAGATGCAGCGATTATACGGGAACCGCCATGCGGGCGGGACCCTGCCGCCGGCGCGCCGCCTACTGCGCTTCCAGCGCGTGCTGCAGCAACCGTTCCAGGTGATGCTTATAGCGCAGGTAGTGCAGCGTCTGCCGCGGCGCCTGGCCCTCCACCGCCGGCAGGTTGCCAAGATCCAGGTCGGTGATGTAGCACGGATAGCGTCCGCCGCTCTCGCGCTGCGAGATGATGTGGCTGGCAACGGTATGGAAGAGCCGGTCGCCGTGCTCGAGGCTGGAGAACTCGATGTGGTTGCAGAACACGGAGTAGTGCGCCTTGCCGTTCTCGCCGCTCTCGACGATCACCTGCACCGCGTGATGCTCGGCGTTCTCGCTGTCGCGGGGTACGTCCAGTGACCGCAGCGACCAGTCCCCGGCAGCTTCGCCGGCGCGCAGTTCGTAGTAGAGGATGTCCTCCGCGAGCGCCGCGTTGTCGGTCGCTGCGCTCAGCCGGTAACGCACCGAGCGCAGGAAGCGGTCCAGCGGCATCAGCACGTTGAACAGGAACCTGCACGGGGTGCGGTAACGGTACAGCGAGCCGCGCTCGTCCAGCAGGTGCACCTCGGCTTCGTCGCCGGGGAGCATCTGCAGGAAAACCTGGATGCTCTCAGTGCGCCCGGCGCCGAAGATCTCCCGCAAATGGGAGTTTCTCAGCGCGTTGCGGTCGACCACGATGGGACTGTAGTGCGGCTGGTCGGCGCCGAGATGCTTCAGCAGCGCCTTCTCGCTGGGCAGGTGCGCGCCGACCGGTTCGCCATCCTGGAACTGCAGCGAGAAGAAGCCTTCCTGCACCTCGATCAGGTAACGCGTGCTGAGCGGCAGGCCGCCGCCGAAGTAGCACTCGGTGACGTCCTCGTAGAGCTGCTGCAGACGCCGCGCGATACTGGCGCCGTGTCCGCTCGACAGGCAGTGGAATTCGGCGGCCGGGAGCTGCCGGCCCCTGCGTGCGTGCAGCGCGCGGAGCAGGCTGACCAGGGAATCGGCGATCGCGGTCATGCCCGCGTGGTGTGAACAGTACACCTCGTGCCAGGTGTTCACGGCGACCTGGTCGATGCTGTGGGCGAGATTCTCGCGGTAGGCGCTGTAGGTCAGTGCGTCGGTGCGGTTGCTGACCCGGTGCAGCTCGGCGGTCTCGGCGCCGGTGTCCGCGTTGAAATTGATGAAGTACAGGTTCAGCAACGGATCCGCCGGGTGCGCGAAGGCGGACTGGTCCGGCAGCCGGAATGGAAAGGGCAGCTGGCGGCGGACCACCTCGAGAAAGCGGTCGAGCTCGTACTTGCCGAGCGAGCCGCCGGCACTGCCCACGCTGAGCTGGGTGCCGGCATCGAGCAGGCCGTTGAGATGGCACCAGGTAAGCGCGTCGATCAGGGTCCGCGCCTGCTTGACCGGTTCCGCCTTGCCGTCGTCGACGCCGGAGGGTGAGTCGCAGAAAATCTTCCAGCACTGCTTGTACTCGCGGATGGTGAGGTAGTCCTCGGAGAGATCCGGCGCCAGCCCCGGGTTGATCATCTCCACCTTGTCGGCCTTGCGTTCGAAGGCGGCGTACAGCTTGCGGCCGAGCACCGTCATCTCGGCGGCATTGATGGTGATCTCCGACTGCTGCTCGCGGGCGAAGCGCGTCAGGAAGCGGTAGCTGTAGTTCAGGTTGTTGACGACTTCGCGCCGCTCGCGGTCGACCCGCTTTGCTTTCCAGTTGCGGTGGTCGTCCAGCACCCGCAGCTGCGCCTTGTCCCATTCCCAGGATTCGGTCAGTCCGCGCATCAGGCCGACCTTCCAGTGCCGCTCGTCCTGCTTCCGGCTGAGCCGCACGCCGGCCTTCAGGTAGAGACAGCGGCGCACCAGTTCCAGCCGGTTCCACTCGGCGCGGCCGGCGAGGTACTGTTCCAGTTTCTCGTAGACCAGCACGTAGGGGTCGAGTACGTCGGCATCGAGCTGGTTGCCGTATACCAGCTCCTTGAAGCGGGCGCTGAGGATCTGCCCGCTGGGAAACTCGCTCGCGTACACCTCGGTGAGCAGGATCTTCAGGACCGACTTGTACGGCGAGTCGATACCCTTGTAGATCTGCCAGAGCCCCGCCCCGACGAACTCACCGGGCGGAATCAGCGCGACCCCCCCGAGGTCGATGGTCTCGTCCCTGGGAATGAAGCGCTTGTCGCGCAGGGTCGCCGCGTGCTCCGCATGTTCGGCGTCACGCGGGGGCGGCACCAGCCACCAGATCGGGTAGCGGCCGGCCAGCAGCACGGCGGTGCGGTAGAACTCGTCCAGCAGCAGGTAGTGCTGCGCGCTGCCGCAGTTCTCGGTGGAGAGGTTGCCGGTTTCACCGTGACTGAAGCGGGTGGGGGACATCAGGAAGAAATGCGCCTCCACGCCGATGCTGTAGCACCAGGCACTGATGCGTTCGCATTTCTGTTCCAGCAGCGCCAGCGCAGCCGGTTCCAGCCCGCTGCGGTGGCAGACCCAGATGTCGAGGTCGCTGCTGCTGGTCTGGCCGAGCGTGCCGGTACTGCCCATCAGGAACAGGCTGTACAGGTCCGGCTCACGCAGCCGGTCAGGCTGGTACTTGTAGCTGCGCGCGACCTGCTGCGCGGCGCGCAGGGCATTATCGTCGGGCTGATAGCTGGCCAGCCCGTGCGGCACCTCGCGCGATACGAAGCCGGGCAGCATCGGGTGGTTGGCGGCGAGGAAAACGGGAATGACATCGAGCACGCTTTCCCGGCGCGCCCCCAGCGCCTCGCGGGTGCGGGCCAGCCGCTCGCCGTTGACCGCCAGGAAGCGGTCCTTGAGCCGACGCAGATCCTTGCGGTCGAGCCCGTCATCGAGCTCGGCGCGGATCACGTCGTAGCTGGTCATCCGCCTAGTCGAGCAGGGCCCGCGCCTGCCGGATCGCCTGGCGCGCCGCGTCCGGCGCAGTGCCGCCCGGATGGCTGCGTGCCTGCACGGAACCTTCCAGCGTCAAGACCTCGAAGACGTCCGCACCGATGTGCGGGGAGAGCGCCTGCAGCTGCTCCAGCGGCAGCGCTTCCAGCCCGGCGTTCGCGGCGATGGCCGCCTGCACCGCCTTGCCGACGATCTCGTGCGCGTCGCGGAACGGCACGCCCCGGCGGACGAGGTAATCGGCCAGGTCGGTCGCGGTGGAGTAACCGGCCGCGGCGGCCGCGCGCATCCTTTCCGGCACAGGCCGCATGGCGGGGATCATGTCGGCGAAGGCGCGTACCGACGCCAGCACCGTGTCGAGCGTGTCGAAGGCCGGTTCCTTGTCCTCCTGGTTGTCCTTGTTGTAGGCCAGCGGCTGGCCCTTCATCAGGGTCAGCAGGGCGACCAGGTTGCCGTTCACGCGCCCCGCCTTGCCGCGCACCAGTTCGGGCACGTCAGGGTTCTTCTTCTGCGGCATGATCGAAGATCCGGTGCAGAAGCGGTCGGGCAGGTCGATGAAACCGAACTGCGGCGAGTTCCAGAGTACGAGTTCCTCGGCCATCCGCGACAGGTGCATGGCCAGCAGCGCGGCAGCGGCACAGAACTCGATGACGAAATCGCGGTCGCTCACCGCGTCCAGCGAGTTCAGCGAGATGGCCTCAAAGCCCAGTTCGCGCATGGTCTGCTCGCGGTCGATCGGGAACGTGGTGCCGGCCAGCGCGGCGCTGCCCAGTGGTGAGACGTTGACCCGCGCGCGGCAGTCGCGCAGGCGTTCGCGGTCACGCTGCAGCATGGAGAACCAGGCCAGCAGGTGATGCGCCAGCGTGATCGGCTGCGCCGCCTGCAGGTGCGTGAAGCCGGGCATGATGGTTTCGCAGTTGGGTTCGGCCAGCGCGAGCAGGCCCTGCTGCAGGCGGCGGATCTCGCCGGCCAGGCGGTCGATGCCGTCGCGCAGGTAGAGCCGCAGGTCGGTGGCGACCTGGTCGTTGCGGGAACGGCCGGTGTGCAGTTTCTTGCCGACATCGCCGCAGATCTCGACCAGCCGCGCCTCGATGTTCATGTGTACGTCTTCGCGGGCGACGCTCCAGGCGAAGCCACCGGCCTCGATTTCGCCGCGGATCTGCTCCAGTCCCTGCACGATGGCCTCCACCTCGGACCCGGCGAGGATGCCGGTGCTGCCCAGCATGCGCGCATGCGCGATGGAACCGGCGATGTCCTGCGCGTACATGCGCCGGTCGAAGGCCACCGAGGCGGTGAATTCCTCCACGAATGCGTCGGTGCTCTCGCTGAAGCGGCCGCCCCAGGGCTTCTCGGGCGGCGCGTCGCCGGGTGTGTCGCTCATCGGGGGTCCGTTCCGGGGGTGGTCAGGCAATTATATGGCAAACAGCGCCGGCTTTCGGTGCCGGCACAGGGTGTACACTGGATTCAATCCCGTCGTGAACCAGATCACCTTGCCGGCCTCCGCCCCTGATCACAACGACCTGCGCACTTCGCGGGCGACCCTGTTCCTGCCGGACCTGTGCGCATCCGACGCCGTGCTGGTCATGATCATCTCGGTGGAACTGTTCGTGCTGGTGATCATGCTCGGTGCCTTCGGCCTGCGCGGGTTCTCCTGGGAGTTCCTCGCCGTCACGTCCTTCCTGGCGCTGTGGGTGGTGCTGTCCAGCGCCGCCGTCCTGTGCGCCCTGCGCCGGCCGCTGCAGCGGCTGCCGGTGGCGCTGGGGACGGCCGCCTGCATGCTGGTCATTCTCGGCATCACTTTCGTTTTCAGCCTGCCCGCGGACTGGGTCGCGCAGGGCATGCCGGAAGAGGGCGTGGTCGCCTCCCTGGACTGGCTCAACGTCACCCGCAACCTGCTGATCGCGCTGATCGTCGGCGGCATGCTGCTGCGCTACGTGCAGGTGCAGTCGGCCCTGCGGCACCGCGAGCACGCGGAGCTGGACCAGCGCTACCGTGCGCTGCAGGCGCGCATCCGGCCGCACTTCCTGTTCAACAGCATGAACATGCTGGCCAGCCTGGTGAGCGCCAGCCCGGCGCTGGCCGAGACCGCGATCGAGGACCTGTGCGAGCTGTTCCGGGCCGCCCTGCAGGACCGGCTGGACACCGCCACCTTTGGCGCCGAGCGATCGCTCTGCGAGAGCTACCTGCGCATCGAGCAGCTGCGGATGGGTGACCGCCTGCGCGTGGACTGGGAAGGCGTGTCGCTGGACGAGGCGACGCCGATCCCCCTGCTGACGCTGCAGCCCCTGCTGGAGAACGCGGTGTACCACGGTATCGAACCGCTCACCGGCGGCGGTAACATCACCATCAGGGCCGGCCGCGACGGTGACGTGGTGCGACTGGAAGTGCGCAATCCCTGCGCGCATGCCGCGGTGACCCGGCCCGGCAACCAGATGGCACTGGAAAACATCCGCCAGCGCCTGCTGGCTGCATTCGGCAGCAGCGCATCGGTGCTGGCCAGCGAGGAGGAGGGAGAGTTCGTGGTGCGGATCGCGTACGAGCCCGGCCGGGCGCCGGCGCAGCGGACAGCATGAAGGTGCTCGTGGTCGACGACGAACCGCTGGCGCGGCAGCGGCTCGTCGACATGATCTCGAAATCGGATGACCTGCAGGTGGTCGGCGAGGCCGAGGATGGTCCTGCCGCGGTACGCGCCTGCATGCAGCTGGCGCCGGACGTGGTGCTGCTGGATATCCGCATGCCCGGCATGGATGGCATCGAGGTGGCGCGCCACCTGGACCGCATGGAGAATCCCCCGGCGGTCGTCTTCTGTACCGCGTTCGACCAGTACGCGGTATCCGCATTCGACGTGCACGCCGTGGGCTACCTGCTGAAACCGGTGCGGCGCAGCGCCCTGCTCGACGCGCTGGCCAGCGCGCGCCGCCCCAATCGCGCCCAGATCCAGGCCCTGCAGTCGGACATCTCGCCCGCCACGGGGCCGGGCCGGACGCACATCAGCGTGAAGAGCCACCGCGGCATCGACCTGGTACCGGTGGGTGACGTCTACTTTTTCATGGCGGACCAGAAGTACGTGCGCATCCGGCACCGTGAGGGTGAACTGCTCACCGACGAGCCACTGAAGAGCTTCGAGGAGGAATTCGCCGGCCATTTCCTGCGCGTTCATCGCAATGCGCTGGTATCTTTGCGTCACCTGGACGGACTGGAGCGGGACCGCCAGGGTCATTTCCAGGTCCGCTTCAAGGGACTGGACGAGCGCGTGCCGGTGAGCCGGCGCAGCGTGGCCGAGATCAGGAAGGTGTTGCTGGATTCATGATTCATTCGATCAACGACTTGACGCCGGCGCGCGGGGCCGGGTCGTCATGACCCGGACCCTGCGCATCGCCACCCGCAAGAGCCCGCTGGCGCTCTGGCAGGCCGAGCACGTCCGGCGGCGGTTGCAGGACGCGCATCCCGGCCTGCAGGTGGAACTGCTGCCGATGAGCACCCGCGGCGACCAGGTGCTGGACGCGCCGCTGGCGCGCATCGGCGGCAAGGGCCTGTTCGTGAAGGAACTGGAGAACGGCCTGCTGCGGCGGGAGGCCGACCTCGCGGTGCACTCCATGAAGGATGTGCCGATGGACCTGCCGCCCGGTCTGCAGATCGCGGTGGTCTGTGCGCGCGAGGATCCGCGCGATGCCTTCGTCTCCAATCACCACGCCGCCTTCAGCGAACTGGACATCGGCGCGCGGGTCGGCACGGCGAGTCTGCGCCGGCGTTGCCAGCTGCTTTACCTGCGGCCCGATCTCGAGGTCGTCACCCTGCGCGGCAACGTGCAGACCCGGCTCGGAAAGCTCGACGCCGGCGAGTACGACGCCATCGTGCTGGCCAGCGCCGGACTGAAGCGCCTGGAGCTGGCAGACCGCATCCGCGCGGTGTTCGACCCGGGCGAGATGCTGCCCGCCGTCGGCCAGGGCGTGCTCGGCATCGAGATCCGCGAGGACGACGAGGAACTGCGGGAGCTGCTGGCGCCACTGCACGACGAGCACACCGCGCTCTGTGTCGCCTGCGAGCGCGCGGTGAACCGGGAACTCGGCGGCAGCTGCCAGGCGCCGGTGGCCTGTTACGCGACGCTGGAGCGCGGCCAACTGGACATGGACGGTCTGGTCGGCGCCCCGGATGGCGGCCGGGTGCTTTTCGCCAGCGCCGCCGGCCCGGCGGAGGACGCCGCCGACCTGTGCCGTGACCTGGTCCGGCAACTGCATGAACAGGGCGCCGGGGAGGTGCTGGAAAGCCTGCGCGAATTCGATGCCTGGTAAGCCGGCCATCCTCCTCACCCGTCCGGCCGGACGCGGTGCGCGCCTGGAGGCCGGGCTGGCGGCACGGGGTTTCCGCGTCCGCCACGTCCCCTGCCTGGCGCTGGAACCGATCCGCCACGCCCACCAGCCGCCGGAAATTGCCGAACTGGACCAGTACCGCTTCGTCATCGTGATCAGTCCAACTGCCGCCGAACTGGGGCTGGAGCTGATCGACCGCTACTGGCCGCAGTGGCCGGTCGGCCAGGTCTGGCTGGCCACCGGGCGCCAGACCGCCGGCGTGGTCGAGGCCGGCCGGGCCGGGCCGGTGGTCTGCCCGGAACCCGCGCGCGAGCACGCGGAGGGGGTGCTGGCGCTGCCGGAACTGGCGCCTGCGCGAGTCGCCGGGCAGCGGGTCCTGATCCTGAAGGGAGAGGGCGGCCGCGAGATCCTCACCGACGGGCTGCAGCGGCGCGGCGCGCACGTGCACGAACTGCACCTGTATCGCCGCACGCTGCCCGCCGGCCAGGAAGAGGCCGTGCAACAGCTGCTTGCGGACCAGGCGTTCGGGATGTCGGTCGTGCTCAGCGGTGCTACCCTCGACAACCTGCTGACCCTCGCCGGCGGGCTTGCATCGCGGCTTCGAATGGTGCCAATCTGCGTCCCGGGTGAGCGGCTGGCGGAACAGGCCCGGCAGGCCGGCTTCCGGTCGGTGATCGGGGCCGACGGGGCCGATACCGGGGCATTGCTGCGGGCCATCGACGCATGGTGGCGTCAGCAGGCGCAGGGAGTCCGGCGCTGACAGCGGCGCATTGATTACAGGAATGGCGTAGTGACAAGCGAAACACCGCAGGAACCCACCGAGGCCGCACCGGAACCGCAGGCGCCCGCCGCGCCGCCGCCGGCGGATACACCGCCCGACGGTGGCGACGACGAGGGCGGCGGCAATGGCGGCGGCTCGAAGAAGCTGGCGCTGATTGCGATCCTGCTGGCACTGATCGCCCTGCTCGGGGTCGGCTACACCGGCTGGAGCGGTAGCAGGCAGGCGGACGGCGTCGGCCAGCGCACCACGCAGCTGGCCAGTGAGATCGACAGCATCCCGGCGCGCGTGCAGCGGAGCCTGCAGGGCGAGCTGGGCACGATGAAGGAAAAGACCAGCACCCTGCACCAGGAGATCGGCAGCGTCCGCAGCAAGGTGGACCGCGTGATGCAGGAACTGTCCGCCCTCACCACCGCCGATCGCACCGACTGGATGCTGGCGGAGGTGGAGTACCTGCTGCGGCTCGCCAGCCAGCGGGTGCTGATGGAGGACGACCTGGTCAGCGCCGAGGTGATCCTGCAGGCGGCCGACCGCGTCCTGCTGGAACTGAACGATTCCCGCCTGCACAAGGTGCGGGCGGCGCTGGCGCAGGACCTCGCGGCGGTGCGCGCGGCCGGTGCGCTGGATGTGGAGGGCATCTTCCTGCGCCTGCGGGCGAGCGCGGAACAGGTCGACATGCTGCCGCTGCTGGTTCCCAGCAGCGAGCTGGGCTCGGCCCGTGCATCGCTCATCGCCGCCGGCGAGCAACCGGTCGAGGGCGGCGCCAGCGGCGAGGAGGCCGTGCGCAACCTGCTGCAGCGGGCCTGGCTGCAGATCCGCGAACTGGTGGTCGTGCGCCACCGCAGCGACGCGGTACGGCCGCTGCTGCCGCCCGACCAGGAGTACTACCTGCGCCAGAACCTGCGCATGCTGATCGAGCAGGCCCAGTTGGGCCTGCTGCGCGGCAGCAACGCCGTCTACCAGGAGAGCCTGAAGGCGGCGCAGGAATGGATCACGGCCTATTTCCCGGCGGACGACGAGTCCGTGCAGGGCCTGCTGCGGTCGCTGCGCGAGGCCGCGCGCTTCGATGTCAGCCCGCAGCGGCCCGATGTCGCCCGCGGCCTGCGCGCGCTGCAGCAGCGCCAGTCGGAGCGGCACTGGCGCACGCCCAGCAACGGACAGGCGCCGTCATGAGGGTCCTGTTCCTTCTCGCCGTCCTCGCGCTGCTGCTCGGCAGCTGGCTGGGTGGGGCCATCCTCCACGACGCCGGCTACGTGCTGGTGGCCTATGACCGCTGGACCATCGAGACCAGCGTCTGGGTCAGCGGCACGCTGCTGCTGCTCGCGTTCATCGCGTTCTACCTGCTGATGAACCTGGCGCTCGGCATCACGCGGTCGCCGAAGACGGTGCGGCAGTGGATCCGCGACTCGCGCCTGCGCCGCAGCAACCGTTACATCGCGCAGGGCATGCGACAGTTCGCGGAAGGCTACTGGAAGCAGGCGCGCAAGTCGCTGGTACGCAGCGCCGAGGATTCCGAGATGCCGATGATCAACTACCTGGTCGCAGCCTGGGCGGCGGACCGGCAGGGCGACGAGGAGGCGCGCAGCAGCCTGCTCAAGGCGGCCGGCAACGCGGACCCGGAGGCCGACCTGGCGGTGGGGATCACCGAGGCGCAGATTCTCATCGAGCGCCGCCAGTGGATGGCCGCCGAGGAGCGCCTGCACGACCTGCGCGGCCGCTACCCGGATCACCCCTGGCTGCTGCGCCTGAGCGCCAACGTGTTCGAGGCGAGCCACAACTGGGGGGCGCTCGCGGCGCTGCTGCCGGAACTGCGCAGCCAGAAGGTGTGGAGCGGGGAACTGCTCAAGCAACTGGAACTGCGGGTGTACCTGGCCCTGCTGGAGCCGCCGGAAGTGCCGCAGGGCGCCGACCCGGCCGAGCGGCTGAAGAAGCTGGAGGCGCAGTGGGCCAGCATTCCGCCAAAACAGCAGAACCACTCCGAACTGGTGCGGGCGTTTGCCGAGCACCTGATGGAGCTGGGCGCGCATTCGCGGGCGGAGATCCTCCTGCGCAACGCGCTCAAGCGGCGCTGGCACAACGAACTGGTGCGGCTCTACGGACTGGTCGCCGGCGACCACCCCGCCAAGCAGCTGGAGAATGCCGAGTCCTGGCTGCGCGACCACCCCAACAACGCCTTCCTGCTGCTGGCGCTCGGCCGCATCAGCCTGCGCAACGAGCTGTGGGGCAAGGCACGCAGCTACTTCGAATCCAGTCTCGGCCTGATCCGCAGCCCGGATGCATTCTTCGAGCTGGGCCGGGTGCTGGAACACCTCGGCGAGAACGTCGAGGCCGAGGTGTGTTTCCGCCGCGGGCTGGAGAAGCACGCGCGGCACCTGCTGGACTACGAGTTTCCCGCCGGTTGAGGCGCCGCCTCAGACTTCCGCGTTGCGCCTGACGTAACTGCGCAGGTAGCTGGCGCGGTAATCACTGACCCCCCATGCCTGCAGGTAGGCCTCGACGAAGCGCTCGCGCCCGTAACGCGTGAAGGCGTCACGGTCATCGCGCTTGTTGAGCAGGTGCAGGATGTTGCGCGCGCGGCGCCAGGTATTCAGCGGGCCGCCCTTGATGTCGAGGTCGCTGATGTCGATCAGCGCCAGGCGGTCCTGCGGCGTCAGCAGGATATTCGCGAGGTGGATGGCGCGGAACATGATGCCACGGCTGTGCAGCATCTCCAGGTAGGCCGGGAGCCGGTCCAGTACCGACCCGTCGCCCTGCTCCACCAGGTCGCGCAACTCCGTGCCCTCGACCCCGTGATAGCGCACCACGTCCACGCCGTGCTTCCGGCACCGGTACATGCGATCGCATACCGGCGCGATGATGTTGTACTCACGCAGGGCCAGCGAGTTCTTCACGAACTGCAGCGCCTGTGGCCGGATGCGCGAGGTCGAGATCAGCTTGCGGTGACGGAAGAACTTCATGTACTCGCCGTCCGGCAGGCGGAGCACCTTGGGCTGTTCGCGCGGACCGACCAGCGGTTCGCCCTGCTGGTACAGGGCCAGCAGCCGGTTTTCGCTGATCTTCTTCACCAGCTTGCTGCGGTAGGGGCGCGGCTCGCCGGGCGGCCGGGTCTTGAAGCGACGGTGCAGCCACATGTACTGGTCCGGGTGGCGGCGGATCGCGGATTCCAGCCACTCGTTGACGCGGGTGGCGCTGTCGACGGCATCGCAGCCGGGGAAGTTCTCCAGCGGCGGGTCGATGTGCAGCTCGTAGCGGCTGTTGTCCTCGCTGCGGAAGTGGCTGAACGGCACCACCGGCGCGCCGCTCATCTCGGCGAAGCGGGCGGTCGCGGTGATGCTGGCGGCGGGAATGCCGAAGAATGGCGCGAACACGGAGTGCTTCGCGCCGTAATCCTGGTCCGGTGCGTACCAGACGACGCGGTTCCTTTTCAGGCTGCGGAGCATGCCGCGCACCTCGGCGCGGTCGAAGGCGGTGCCGTAAAGCCGTTCGCGGCCGCGCAGCATGAAGTGCTGGAACACGGGGTTCGGATGCGGCCGGTACGTCACGTCGACGTCCTGGTACAGCGACAGCAACGCGCCCCCGAGGTCCAGCGTGGTGAAGTGCCCGCCCAGCAGCAGGACGCCCTTGCCCTGCGCCAGCGCCCGGTCCAGGTGTTCCTTGCCCTGCAGACGGGTTCTCGCGCGCAGCGACCCGGGGTCACCGAACCAGGCCACCGCGGTTTCCACCATGCCGATGGCGTTGCTCACGAACGTCCTGCGCACCAGCCGGCGTTGCGCGCGCGGGTCCAGTTCCGGGAAGCACAGCTGCAGGTTGACCTCGGTGATATGGCGGCGGTCGCGGCCCAGCAGGTACATCAGCCAGCCCAGCGAGCGCCCGATGCCCATGCGCACGGGGTGCGGGCAGCGGGCCGACATCCACAGCATCCCGATGCCCATCCAGGCGGGCCAGTAGCGGGGGTGGCGCAGGTTCACGCTGCGGGATTCGGGATCGCTCAAGAGGCACTCCGCGGTGGGCCGGCGCCTCGCGTCGCGGCACCGATTGCACTATGTTGTCAGCAGGCTCCGGGCCGGGAGCCGACCGAATCATAATAGGTTACCGGGCCGGATGGCGGGGGTCAGCAGGGGCACAGCGGAAGCTGGGTAGCAAAGCAGGGTAGATATGAAACTAGCAATGCCAAAGTTTGACCAGGCCAACGTGCTGGTCGCGGGCGATATCATGCTCGATCGCTACTGGCACGGGGAAACCTCGCGCATCTCGCCCGAGGCGCCGGTCCCGGTGGTGCGAGTCGGCCACGTCGAGGACCGTGCCGGCGGGGCCGGCAACGTGGCCCTGAACATCGCCTCGCTGGGCGCCGCCGTGACCCTGGTCGCGGCCACCGGGCAGGACGAGGCCAGCGGCGTGCTGGAGACCCGCCTCAGCGCGGCCGGCATCCACTGTCGCTTCCAGCATGTCCGCGACCTGCCCACGATCACCAAGCTGCGCGTGATCAGCCGTCACCAGCAGCTGATCCGGCTCGATTTCGAGGAAGGCTTCTCCCATATCGACGTCACCGGCTTCACCAGCAAGTTCAGCGAGAAACTGAAGGATGCACAGGTCGTCATCCTGTCCGACTACGGCAAGGGTGCGCTGCGCAATCACCAGGAGCTGATCCGCCTGGCGCGCGACGCCGGCAAGCACGTGCTGGTGGATCCCAAGGGCACCGATTTCTCCATCTACCGCGGCGCGACCCTGATGACGCCCAACCTGCACGAGTTCGAGGCGGTGGTGGGCCGTTGCGCCGACGAGGTGGAGATCGTCGAGAAAGGTCAGCGACTGCGCGCCGAGCTGGACATGGACGCACTCCTCATCACCCGCGGCGAGCACGGCATGACACTGCTGCGCGCCGGCGAACCGGAACTGCACCTCCCGGCGCGCGCCCGCGAGGTGTTCGACGTCACCGGTGCCGGCGACACCGTCATCGGCGTGCTGGCGGCCGCACTGGCTGCCGGCGAGGACCTGCCCCACGCCACCGCGCTGGCCAACCTCGCCGCCGGCATCGTCGTCGGCCAGCTGGGCACGGCCGCCATTTCCGCGCCGGAACTGCGCCGCGCCATCGGCCGCGAGCAGGGCTCAGAGCGCGGCGTGATGACCGAGTCACAGCTGGCGATCGCCATGCAGGATGCCCGCGCCCAGGGCGAGAAGATCGTCTTCACCAACGGCTGTTTCGACATCATCCACGCCGGCCACGTCGGCTACCTGGAGCAGGCGCGCGACCAGGGCGACCGGCTGGTGGTGGCGGTGAACAGCGACGAGTCGGTGACCCGGCTCAAAGGGCCCGGGCGCCCCATCAACTCGGTCGAGCGGCGCATGGCGGTGCTGGCCGGCCTGGAGTCGGTCGACTGGGTCGTGCAGTTCTCCGAGGATACGCCCGAGCGCCTGCTGGACGTGCTCCGGCCGGACATCCTGGTCAAAGGTGGCGACTACAAGAGCGTCGAGGAGGTCGTGGGCGCGCCGATCGTGCTGGGTTACGGCGGCGAGGTGCGCGTGATGGGGCAGTTCGACAGCCTCTCCACCACCGGCATCGTCGACAAGATCAAGGGCGGGTAAGTCTGCCGGCCTGTCCCGCCACGCCTGGACGCCGGCCGCGCTGCAGCTATTCGGCGACCGGCGGGCCCGGGATGATCGCGAATGGCGGTGGCGGTTCCTGCCCCGGCGGCAGGTAGGCCGGTGCGGGCTCGCCCAGGGGCTGCAACGACCGGACATAGCGGTGGATCGCGCGCAGGTCGTCCTCCTCCATCTGGTTGATGGCGAACCACGGCATCGGCGGCCGCGCCCGCATATTTTTGGCGTACAGAACCCACTGGTCCTCCTCCAGTTCCGCCATGCGCAGGCGCAGGTTGGTGCCGTACGTGGTGCCCCACGGGCCATGCCATCCGAACGTGTCCCCCTTGAGCCATTCCGATTCAGGCACTTCGCCCTCGGACGGCATGTAGCCGGCCGTGTGGCAGTCATTGCAACCGGCAATGCGCACGAGGTACTGACCGCGGGCGATCATGTCATCATGGTTTTCCGCAGCAAGGGCGGTGCCGGCGAACAGCGCGGTACCCAGCAGCACCGCGCAGGAAGAACGGATCAGCATGAAAGTCTCCCCCGTGCAGGGATGGGACCGGATGTCCGGCGAATTCATGTTAGGGCCGTGATCTCGACACGGAAAACAGGTTGTGGCAGTTCGCGGCCGAATTTTTTTGCAGTAATGCCAAATCAGTGCGACGGGGATCTAAAAAAGGGCTCAGCCGAGCGCGCGCGCCGCGCAGGCGGCGTTGTGACGCAGGTGGTCCGGTGTGATCGTGCCGACGATGACGCTGTGCACGCCCGGCTGGCTGAAGATGAAGTCGAAGCTGTCCTGCACCGGGTCGCCGCTGCCGCCCGCCGCGCAGGCGTGGCCGCTGGCCAGCGCTTTCTTGATGATGACGCCGCGACCGAGTTCGGCGGCGCGCGCCGCCACGACCGCCTCCCCGCGCTGTTGCAGGTTCAGCGTGATCATGACCACGTCGGCGGTCTGCAGCGCCAGCAGGCCGCCCTCGACGGTCTTGGTGGAGATGCCATGGGCGCGCAACAGCCCCTCTTTCTTGAGGGCCTCCAGTGACTCCAGCACACCGTGTTCGCGGATGTTGACCACGTCGTTGCCGTCGCTGTGCACCAGCACCAGGTCGAGGCAGTTGGTGCCCAGCCGGCGCAGGCTGCGCTCCACGCTGTGGCGGAAGTGCGCCGGGGAGAAATCGAAGCGGGACACGCCGTTCTCGAATTCCTCGCCCACCTTGGTGCAGAGGACCCATTCCGCGCGGTCCTGCTTCAGGAGCCTGCCGAGGCGTTCCTCGCTGTTGCCGTAGGCCGGCGCCGTATCGACCAGGTTGATGCCCAGGTCGCGCGCCAGGTCGAGCAGGGCGCGCGCCTCGCGGTCGTCCGGGATGCGGAAGGCGGCCGGGTACTTCACGCCTTGGTCACGCCCGAGCTTGACCGTGCCGAGACCGAGTGGCGAAACCTGCAGGCCGGTGCCGCCGAGTTCCGTCCGTTTCACCTGAAAGCCTGCGACCAGGCGGTCTGCGCGACTGCCGTCCGGCGCCCGACGGGCACCTCGGGCTGCGGATGACGGGGTCTGAAATCCTGCTGTTGCAGCGTTTCCAGTACCTCGTCGGCGAGGTTCGGTGACAGCGCCAGCTTGGTGGGCCAGCCGACGATGACGTGCTCTTTCGCGTACAGGTAGGCGTTGTCCGGCCGCGCCTTGGCCGAGGTGGCGGGCTCGGCGCGGTCGATGCGCAGGCAGGCCCAGTCGGCCCCGGTGAAGTCCACCCAGGGAACCACGGCGGCCATTTCCTTTTTCGCGAATTCGATCTGGGCTTCGTCGTCCCGTCCGACGCCGGTCTCGGCGAGGTCGCCGCCGAGGTACCAGGTCCACGCGCCATCGGCCAGCGGGTGGCTGGTGACGGTCAGGCGCGGCTTGGAGCCGGATCCCAGGCAGTGGGCATAGATGGGGTGCGGATACCGGTGGCGCACCATGACCATGTTCAGGGGGCGCAGTTGCATCGCGGGCTTGCGCAGTCCGGCTGCCTCGATCAGCGTCGCGTTGCCGGCCCCGGCGGTCAGCACGAACCGGTCCGCCTCGACCCGCAGGCCCGCGAGGTTCAGCGCTGCCGGGCGGGCCGGGGCCGCCAGCTCGAACTGCCCGGGCTCGGCCCGTGCCTGCAGCGTGCAGCCGGTGTTCAGTCCCGCCAGCGCCGCCAGCACCGACGGCACGTCCAGTACCACCTCGTCGAGCTGGTAGAGCATGCCCTTGAAGCCCGGGTCGCGGAACGCCGCGGGAATGGCATCGCCCTCGGCCGGCCGGACCCGGCCACGCACCGCCTTGCTGGCGAAAAAGGCCACCATGCGGCTGCCGAGCTTGCCGGTGGACCACAGGTAGTGGTGTTGCGACAGGATGCGCGCTGCCGTCAGGTCGACCGGTCCGGTTCCGGCCAGGCAGGCGCGCCACAGCGCCGGCATGTCGGCGATGGCGTTGGCGGCCTGGGTGACGCTGCCCTGCAGCGCGTACTTCGCGCCGCCATGGATGATGCCCTGGGAGAGTACGGACTGGCCGCAGCCGAGCTCGCCCGCTTCCACCAGCAGCGCACTGTAGCCGGCCTGGCGCAGGCGGGTGAGCAGCCAGAGGCCGGCAATGCCGCCGCCGATGATGACTACGTCGCTGCGCAGGGTTTCCGTCATTGCCGGGACCGGTTCACGAGATGAGGAACAGTATAGGACCCGGGCCGGCGGAAACCGGCAGACCGTGGCATGAGGAGGTTTGCGCCCATGGTTCCTATACTGCGGGCATGTTCCGATTGTTGTACACGTTGGTTTTCTACCTGCTGCTGCCGGCGGTGCTGGTGCGGCTGTTCCTGCGTGGCCGCAAGGCACCGGCCTACCGGCGCCGCTGGCTGGAACGCCTGGGTTACTTCGATGCGCAGCCCGGCGTGCGCGGCGGTATCTGGATCCACGCGGTTTCGGTGGGGGAGACCATCGCCGCCGCCCCGCTCGTGCGCCGGCTGCAGGCCGCGCACCCGGACCTGCCGATCACGCTGACCACCATGACCCCGACCGGCTCGGAACGGGTGCGGGCGATGTTCGGTGAGACGGTCTATCACGTCTACGCGCCGTGGGACTTCCCCGGTGCGCTGCGCCGTTTCCTGGCGCGGGTTGAGCCGCGCCTGCTGATCATCATGGAGACCGAACTGTGGCCGAACACGGTTTACCACTGTCACCTGCGCGGCATCCCGGTGGTGCTGGCGAACGCCCGGCTGTCGGAGAAATCCGCGCGCGGCTACGCGAAGGCGGGTCTCCTCACGCGCGAGATGCTGGTCTGCCTGGAGAAGGCCGCGGTGCAGACCGCCGACGAGGCGGAGCGCTTCGTCGCGCTGGGGCTGCCGCGGCGCCGCTGCGAGGTCACCGGCAGCATCAAGTTCGATCTCGACCTGCCGGCCGGACTGCAGCAGGAGGCCGACCGGTTGCGCGCCACCTGGGGCAGCGGGCGGGACGTGCTGATCGCCGCCAGCACCCACGAAGGCGAGGACGAACTGGTGCTGGCCGCCTACCGGCGGTTGCTGGAGGCGCACCCCCAGCTCCTGTTGATCCTGGTGCCGCGCCACCCGGAGCGGTTCGACCGGGCCGGCGGCCTGTGCCAGCGTGCCGGGTTCGAGGTCGCGCGGCGCGGGCGGGGCGAGCAGGCCGGCGAGCGCACCCAGGTCTACCTCGGCGACACCATGGGCGAACTCATGCTGCTGTTCGCCGCCTCCGATGTGGCCTTCGTGGGCGGCAGTCTGGTCGACCACGGTGGCCATAACGTGCTGGAGCCGGCCGCGCTGGGCAAGCCGGTGGTGGTCGGCACCTCCTGTTTCAACTTCCTCGAGATCACCCGGGCGCTGGAGTCGGCCGGGGGGCTGCTGACGGTGCAGAACGAGAGCGGGCTCGCCAATACCGTCGGCCTGCTGCTGGACGACCCGCACCGGCGCCGCCAGATGGGGCGGGCCGGCCAGGAACTGGTCAACGCCAACCGCGGCGCGCTGGACCGCATTGCCGCCATCTGTGGGGACCTGCTGATCCGCTAGTGCGCGGCACGCGGTTGAGCTCGCTTGCCGCGCTGCCCTATGATGCGACTCTTACCCCGCAACGGATGATCCCATGTCGGAATCTGAACTCGATATCCTGGCCGAGGGTGCGCGCCTTCCCGAAGCCGTGCTCAAACCGCTTTCCGGTTCGCGCAAGGTGTACCTGCAGGGGAGTCTTCCGGACCTGCGCGTGCCGATGCGCGAGATCACGCTCAGCGACACGCGCACCGCGCAGGGCAGCGTGCCCAACCCGCCGTTGCGGGTCTACGATGCCTCCGGCCCCTATACCGATCCCGACCACGACATCAATATCCGCGAGGGCCTCGGCCGCCTGCGCGAAAACTGGATCGAGCGGCGCGGCGACAGTGAGCGCTCCGGCGAGCGCCGGGGGCTGCCCGGTGCGGCGTTCCCGGACGCGGTGCCGGTGCTGCGGGCACGGCCGGGCCGGAACGTGAGCCAGATGCACTACGCGCGCAAGGGCATCGTCACCGCCGAGATGGAGTACGTGGCGCTGCGCGAGAACCTGCTGCGTGCGCAGCTGGCCGAGACGCTGGCGACGGATGCCGGCGTGCTGCCCGGCGAGTCCTTCGGTGCGAACCTGCCGGCGGAGATCACCCCGGAGTTCGTGCGCGCGGAGGTGGCCAGCGGCCGCGCGATCATCCCCGCCAACATCAATCATCCCGAGATCGAGCCGATGGCGATCGGCCGCAATTTCCTGGTCAAGGTCAATGCCAACATCGGCAACTCGGCGCTTTCCTCCTCCATCGCCGAGGAGGTTGAGAAGATGGTCTGGGCGATCCGCTGGGGCGCCGACACCGTCATGGATCTCTCCACCGGCAAGAACATCCACGAGACACGCGAGTGGATCCTGCGCAACGCGCCGGTGCCGATCGGCACGGTACCGATCTACCAGGCGCTGGAGAAGGTCGGCGGCGTGCCGGAGGAGCTGACCTGGGAACTGTTTCGCGACACGCTGGTCGAGCAGGCCGAACAGGGCGTGGACTACTTCACCATCCACGCCGGCGTGCTGCTGCGCTACGTGCC
>JBFKKR010000025.1:0-33840 GCA_041682035.1 Pseudomonadales bacterium
ACCATGCACAAGACCGGCAAGGCGGTGATCTTCACCGGCATCTCGCTGGGTGGTTCGGTGGCGACGTGGCTGTTCTCCGGGCTGCAGTTCCAGGTCGACATGGGCACGCTGCTGGTGTTCATGTTCACCGCCAACATGTTCGGTGCCATCCTGATCCTGCCGGCGCTGTGCCGCTTCCTGATCCCGATCTGCCGGGCGGAGATGTTCGGTCAGCGCTCCTGCATCGATCCGGAGGAAATGGAAGCCGTGAAGGCGGACCTGCGCAACGTGCGCCAGAAACTGACCGGGGACGACGGCGACGGTGCGACCGGCGAGGGCAAGGCCTGACCTGTAGGTCACTTGTAGGTCAGGTGTAGGTCACTTGTAGGTCAGACTTCAGTCTGACACGACCCAGGCCTCGCGAAGGTGTTCGCCCATGTCAGGCTGAACCCTGACCTACAATGTGCATTGCAGGTCAGACCCGTAGGTCAGACTTCAGCCTGACATGATCAGGACCAATCCCAATGACCACCAATCTCATCCTCCACAACTACCCGCTGTCCCCGTTCTCGGAGAAGATCCGCTGCATGCTGGGCTACACGCAGTTGCCGTGGAGTTCGGTGCGCACCACCGCCGCGCCGCCGCGGCCTTTCATCGACCTGCTGGCCGGCGGCTACCGGCGCATCCCGGTGGCGCAGATCGGCGCCGATATCTACTGCGATACCCGCACCATCACCACCCAGGTGGCGCGCCTGTCGGGGCGTCCTGAACTGGCCCTGGAAAATTGCGACGGGGAGATCAACGCGTTCGTGGAACGCGTCGAGCCGGTCATCTTCATGTCCTGCGTTGCCAGCGCTTTCGGCATCGGCATCCTGCGCACGCTGTGGGCGGAGAGTACCGTGGCCGAGCTGATCAACGCTGCGAAAGACCGTGCCGGCCTGAACCGCAGCATGCGCGTGAAGGTGGCGCCACCGGCAAAGGCCGGCCGGGTGGTGTCGGATTTCTGCAAGGAACTGGAAGGGCGGCTCGAAGACACAGATTTCCTCTTCGGCGCGATGCCGACCGTGGCCGATTTTTCCGCCTATCACTGCCTGTGGTTCATCCGCGAGGTGGGGCGCAAGAACCTCTGGCGCAAGCGGCCCCGCACCCTGGCCTGGCTGGACCGGATGCGGGCATTCGGCCACGGCGCCCGGTCCGAACTCGACGCACTGGCCGCGCTCGATGTGGCCATGACCAGCGAACCGGCCCCGCTGCCGGCGAACATCGATAACCCACTCCTGGGTCGCCGCGTCCGGATCGGTCCGACCGACTATGGCCTGAACACTTCTTCGGGCACCCTCGTGGCAGCCACGGAGCGGGAATGGATCATCGCCCGCGAAACCGCGAAGACCGGCCTGCTGCATGTCCACTTCCCGCGCCACGGTTTCGAGATTCGGGCGCGCTGAGCGGTAGCCACACAAAAAAGGGGGCGCCATGCGCCCCCTTTCGTATTTCCCGGACGGGTCAGATGGTGTAGCGGAAATTGACCTGGAACGTGTCGCGGTCGATGAACGGGTTGTTGCCTTTCGCGCCACCGAAGTAGAGATAGCGGAACGTGGTCAGGAAGGTGCCGTACTTGAAGTCGAACTGCAGGATGCCCTGCATGCGGTCTTCGACGAACAGGTTCAGGTTGGTCGGCGTGGTGTTCTTGACGTCGTGGAACCAGATCAGCGTGGTCGTCAGGTCGATCTTGGTCCCCATCAGCGCCGGCCGCTGCGCCAGCAGCAGCATCCGGTAACCCCAGCCCCAGTCGTCGGCGCTGCCTTCATTGAGCGGCTGGACGAGTCGGTAGTTGGGAATGTCGAAGCCGAAGGCAAGATCATCCAGGCCGTCGATGTAGGCGCCCACGAACTCGGTCAGGAAGATGATGTTGTCCTGCCAGAGCATGTTCGAAAAGATCTTCGTGAACGAGAAGTTCAGCTGGTAGAGGTCCAGCGGCCACCAGCCCTGGGCCGGCGTGCCTGCCGGGTTCACGCCCAGTGCGATGGTGCCGTCGCAGCGGTCGCCGGTGCCACAGGTGGCCGCATCAAATGCGCCACCCTCCCGGTCCTGACCTGTGCCCGCACTGCCGTCCGCGCTGGGGTCGTTGTTGTCATCGATCTTGCCATTGACCGCCTGCGCCGGCGCACAGGGCAGACCCCAGTCAAAGCAATGAATGTTCCTGGTGATATACAGGAATCCGTTGGTGAGGTCGTCCACCTCGCGCCCGGTCAGTGTCGAAGGTACGGTGAAAGCGCCGACGGTCTGGTTGATGCCCTCCGAGTTGGCGTGCACGTAAGCCACTGCACTGAAGACCTCACCGACGGCAACCTGCATCGGGGTGTCAGGCCGGTAGGAAAATTCGCCTGACCATGCGATGCCGCCGAACGGCAGGTTGCCGGTCCAGGCAAAGCCGTATCCATCAAGTCCCTCGATCCACGCCAGGCCGGCCTTGAGAAACTCGTCAGTCAGGTTGGTGAACCCGCCCGGGGTAAGACCTCCCGGTGTTGGCTGGTCCGTGAGCGAGTAGGGCAGCGCGGTCCGGCAGCCTGCCTCCTCGGTCTCGTCGTCTGGATCAAAACTGCCGTTGGCAGTGTTCAGCGCCTTGATCGCGTTCCCGAATGCCACGCCCTCGGTATCTCCGGCGGCGATCAGCAGGTCGTCCACCACTTCGCAGGGTACCGAGTTGGGCACCACGCCGGTCTGGGTGACCTGAACCACCGGGAAGGTGTTGTGGAAGCGGGTGGTGTACACCTCGAACGTGTTGAACATTTCGAACGGCAGCGCGAAGCCGAGTTTCAGGCCGAACTGCCCGCGGTCCTTGGCGAACTGCGGGCTTTGCAGCGGCAGGCAGGCACCGCCCAGCCCGCTCGGGTGGCCGTTGGGCAGGTCCCACCGCGACTCGTGCTGGCTGAACGGCACGCAGAATCCCTGCCCCTGCCCTGAATAGTCATCGACACCGGCGCCGGCCGGATCGTAGTAGGTGAAGAAGCTGCCGCCCGGGGGCAGTTGCAGCGGCTGGAAGTCATAGCCGGCCCAGGTTTCCACGGTCAGCCAGTCGGTCACCGCCGCGGAAATGAACAGGCCACCGACGGGCCCGGCCAGTTCCGCCAGGTCAAAGCCGGGCGTGAGCACGCGGTTCGCATCCAGCGGGTTGAAGACGCTGATGCCGGGGGCGAAAGTGGACTGGCCCCAGCGGATGATCTGGTCGCCGATGCGCACGTTGAGCGCGATGTCGTCGAGGAACGTGCCGGTCTCCCACCAGTCGCTGATGTAGCCGTCGTAGTAGGCGTACATTTCCTTGGTGGTGATGTCCTTGCCGATCTGCTCGATGGCCTTGCTGTTGTACTTCACTTCGCGGGTGGCGCGCTGTCCGGTATTGACCAGCGCCGGACCTCCCGGGCCACCGTCCATGCCGGTAAATGCCACGTGCGGCTCGGTAATGGAGCGGGCGCGTGAACCCTTGTTCATCACGGCCTGGTCATAGAAGTACAGGACTTTCACGATCGCACCGAAATCGCCGTAACTGGCGCGGATGTCGGTAATGCCCTTGAACTGGTTCTGGTAGACGCCGCGCTTGTGCGTGAGGCGGCCGTCGTCCTGGGAGATCAGGCCGGAACCGGTGCCCCCGTGTCCGGTTGCTATATCCGCGTCATTGGTCGTGACGTGGCTGGGCGGCAGGCCCCACAGGTAATCCTTGTCGACCTTCTCCACGCTGGTCGAGATGCCGTAGTTGAACTGGGATCGCACGTCGACGGTGAGTTCGCCATCGAGAAACTCCAGCTCGAACGCGTGGGCGGGTATCGAACCGAGCAATCCCGTCGCCAGCGCCGCCGCAGCCTGCCGCAAGGCCCGTTGCAAACCAGTCATGGGTGTAGCCCCTCTGCATGAATCCACAGTTCTTCTAATTGAGCGAAACGATGAAGTCGTGAAATTAACAACAAAATCATGCACTTAGTTCCGTCTCAATTTTCAATGTAGCAGGCGATTTAGATTTTTCCTGCGCAAGTGGGCAGATTCATGGAACGACGCGGATTTACCGGAAAAACAGTGCGCCACGGCCCCGGAAACCGGGCACTTGTCCCGGTCATGAGCAACTACAATGGGGCCTCTTTCATGGCGGGAAGCCGGGGCAGGAAGTAAAGCGGGTGGACGAACAGTTCTGGGCCTACGCAGCCATCCCCGTCATCAGTGCCGTCGTCGGCTGGGGCACCAACTGGCTGGCCATCCGCATGGCGTTCTACCCGGTGGAGTTCATCGGCCCGCTGCCACCCTACATCGGCTGGCAGGGCATCGTGCCGCGGCTCACCAGGAAGTTCGGCCTGAAGGCGGCCGACCTCGTGCAGGACAAGCTGATCACGCTGGAGGAGATCTTCGCGGGCCTCGACCCGGACCGCATGTTCGAGGAACTGGAACCCATCCTCGTCGACACGCTCGACGAAGTCGCCAACGAGGTGATGCAGGACCTGAACCCCGGCGCCTGGGAAGCGGTGCCGTTCGCCGTGAAGAAGCGTATCTACGCCCGGCTGCAGAAGGATGCGCCGGCGGTTCTGCGCGAACTGATGGCCGACGTCGAGAGCAACATCCACAACGTCTTTGACCTGAAGTCCATGCTGATCGACGCCTTCGACCGCGACAAGGGCGTACTGGTGCGCATGTTCAGCGAGCTGGGCAAGCCGGAGTTCAGGGTGCTGGAGATGTCGGGCCTGTACCTCGGCTTCCTGTTTGGCCTGGTGCAGATGGGCATCTGGCTGGTGTTCCCCAACGACTGGGTGCTGCCGCTGGCGGGGCTGTTCGTCGGTACCGCCACCAACTGGATCGCCATCAAGTGGATCTTCGAGCCGTACTACCCGACGCAGTACGGGCCGTGGAGGATTCCGGGCATGTCCTTCGGGCCGGTCACCCTGCAGGGCGTCTTCCTGAAGCGGCAGCAGCAGGCGTCGGCCGACCTGGCGAAGTTCGCCGAGGAGGAACTCCTCACCGGCGACAACATCGTGCGCGGCCTGCTGCACGGTCCCAAGGCCGACAACCTGTTCAACCTGCTGCGCAAGCACCTCAACAGGGCGACCGAGGAACTGGCCGGGCTGGCCAGGCCGCTGGTGGTGATCGGGCTGGGTTCGCAGCAGTACATCCGGATGAAGCACAGGGCGATCGAGGCGATGGTGGCCAGGGCGCCCCAGGGCCTGCTGCAGATCCAGGCCTATGGCATGGAGGCGATCGCCGTGGAGCGCACCCTGCGCGAGCGCCTGCAGGCGCTGCCTCCGGAAGAGTTCGTCGACGTGCTGCGCCCGGCGATCCAGGAAGACGAATGGCTCCTGATTGCCGTGGGTGGTGGACTTGGCTTCCTGACCGGGATCGCGCAGCTGGTGTTCCTGTTCGGCGGCAGTTTTTTCTGAGGTGTGCGCGTTGACTGGTTGTCACACTGAAGTCTGACCTACCGGCGTGGGTCAGGCTTTGGCCTGGCGTCACTGTGGGTCAGGCTTTAGCCTGACGAGGGCGTGTTGTCCTGTTTTCGGTTTAGACCCACCCAACATCCCGGGAAGAATGTTCATGCAAGGAAAGACAATGCGGATCGCGATGCTGCTTCTGATCGTACTCTCCACCCAGGCTTCGGCCCGCGAGTGGGTCGAGATACCCGGCCCGAAATACCGTGGCAAGGATCTCACGCTGCCGGGGTTGCTGATGAAACCGGACGGGGAGGGGCCGTTCCCGGTGGTGGTCATCTCGCATGGTTGCCAGGGCATGCAGGAACAGAGCGACGTGCGTTGGGCGAAGCGATTCAACGAGTGGGGGTATGCCGCGCTGATGGTGGAGAGCTTCCGGCCGCGCGGTTACCTGGAGTCCTGCAACCTGAACGTGACCCAGGGCGAACGCGCCCGGGACGCCTTCGCGGTGAAGAAATGGCTGGCGACACAGTCTTTCGCGAAGCCGGAACGCATCGCGCTGTTCGGCATCTCCCACGGCGGCTTCGGCGCGCTGACCGCCGTCAACAGCGCCAACTTTCCCCATGACACGCCGTTCCAGGCGGTGGTCGCGCTGTACCCGTGGTGCACCGACAGCATCAACGTGCTGGGCTCGCCGCTGCACATCATGATCGGCGACGCTGACGAGGTGACGCCGAAGCAGCGCTGCGAAGAGATGAAGATCCGTCACCCGGAGGGAAAGGAGTACAACCTCAGCGTGATGCCGGGCGCGACGCACTTTTTCGATATCGAGGAGATCGTCAGCCTGAAGCTGCGCTGGCCGAACCGGGATACCACGCCGGGCGCCCCGGAGTACGTGACCATCGAGATGAAGCATGATGCGCCGGCCGGCGAACGGGCCATGAAGGAAACGAAGGCGTTCCTTGCGAAGTACCTGGAATAACGGCGCCGGGCAGGGGCACCGCCGGCCGCGCAAAGCCCTTCGTCTAATATTCCACCATGACCACCCTCTCCGGCGCCTACACCACGATCAAGGGCGTGCAGCAGACCGTCCGCGACATCGGCCGCATGCGCGAGATCCTGCGCATCATGGCCCGGCACGGCTTCGCGGCCTACGTCCGGCGCATGGAACTGCGCGAGGAGATCGAGGGCGTCGAGGCGGATGCCGGTGTCGATACCTCGCCGGAGAGTCGCTGGCGCAACCTGCGCGAGGCGCTGGAGGACCTCGGTCCGACCTTCATCAAGCTGGGCCAGATCGCCTCGACCCGGTCCGACATCCTGCCGGCCGAACTGCTGGACGAACTGCAGCACCTGCAGAGCAATGTGCCGCCCATCCCCTGGGAGGTGGTGAAGGGGAAGGTCGAACGGGAGCTCGGCAAGCCGATTGACGAGGCGTTCGGCGACTTCACGCAGGAACCGATCGCCGCCGCCTCCATTGCCCAGGCGCACTTTGCCACGCTGCACGACGGGACCCGGGTGGTGGTGAAGGTGAAGCGGCCTGGCATCCACCGCAAGATCGACAGCGACCTCAGCATCCTCGCGTTCCTGGCGCGCCGCGCAGAGCAACTGATCCCGGAGCTGAAACTCACCGACCCGGTCGGCATGGTGGGCGAGTTCGACCGCGCCCTGCGCAAGGAGCTCGACTTCAACACCGAGCAGTCGCACATCATGCATTTCAATCGCAGCCTGAAGCACCTGAAGAACGTGCGCGTGCCGCGCGTCTATCCGAAGTACAGCGCGCGCGGTGTGCTGACGATGAGCTACATCGAGGGCGTGAAAATCACCGAGGCACCCGCGACCTATGGGCTGGATCCGTACGAGTTGATGCGCACCGCGTTCGACATCCTGTTCCAGACCATCCTCATCGACGGGTTTTTCCACGGCGACATGCACCCCGGCAACATTCTCGTCGACGAGAACGGCTCCATCGGCCTGATCGACTTCGGCCTCTGCGGTCGCTACAACGCCGAGCAGCGCGAACTCGCGATCACGCTCCTGATGGGCTGGATCCGTTCCGACTACGCCGCGATGGCGCGCGCGATCTACGACGGCGCCATCAAGCTGCCCGGTGTGCGTTACGACCTGAACGCCATCGAGGAAACCATCATCACCAACCTCGACAAGCACCTCGGCGGCAAGTCCATCAGCGACGTCCAGGTGGGCGAGGTATTCGGCGACCTGGTGCGCGACGGCCTGCGCCACAACCTGCGCCTGCCGCCCGAGTACACGATGGTATTCAAGGCCATCGCCACCATGGAGGGCATCGGCAAGACGCTGGTGCCGGACATGGACCTGATGAAGGAGTCCGCGCCCTACGTCACCCGCGCGCTGCGCGAGATGTACTCGCCGAAGCGGCTCATGAACGAGGGCACACGCAACCTGAGTCACCTGCTCAACGTGCTGCGCAAGGGGCCGGCGCTGCTCAATACCATGGTGAAAGAGGCGGAGAAGGGCGACTACGCGCGCCAGGTCGAACTGAAGAACATGAACCTCTACCTGGAGCAGGCCGAGCGCAGCAGCCGCCGCGTCGCCCGCGCCGTGCTCAGCGCCGGGCTGTTGATCGCCGGCGCGATGGTGCTGGATTCGGGGCCGGAATTCAGCCTGGGCATGAACCTGGCCGCACTGGTATTTTTTGCGCTGGCGGGCTTGATGGCGAGGCCCTTTATCTGGATGCTGTTCACCCGCGACTGAACAGGGATGCGTTCATGACCGAAGAAGATGACCTGCGGCGGCGTTTCGACGCGCTGGTGAAGAAATCCCAGGAACTGCTGGAGAACCCGCCCACCCACGTGAAGTTCCGCCCCGGCCGGGCGCTGATCGAGCGCATGTACGCGCTCTACAAGCAGGTCACGGAGGGCGATGTCACCGGCCCGCGACCCAGCCTGCTGCATCCCCTGCAGCGCATGAAGCACGATGCGCGCGTGAAACTGAAAGGCATGGACCGCATGGAGGCCATGCGTGAGTACGTCGAGACCGCCGAGAAGCTCGCCGACGAACACCTGTGACGACCACGTGCAGGTCAGGCTTCAGCCTGACATTTCCAGGCATTGTGTTTGTTGTGTTGTCAGACTGAAGTCTGGCCTAAGTGGGGTCGAACAGCACCTGCGGTGAAACGCCCACCCGCCGGCATGCTTCGTAGGCCGGCCCGTCCCGCAGCAGCCAGTCCGAAGCGCGCACCACGCCCTTCACCAGTGGCCGCTGCGCGCGGCGCCGGGCCTGGCCGGCTTCCAGTTCCATCAGCTGCCGCGCCCACGCCGGCAGCAGGTCGATGGCTGCATCGATGAGCAGGCGCTGCACCGGCAGCGCCAGGCGGGAATGCGCCGGCGTGTTGCGCATCAATGCGAGGAACTCGTGCGGTGCATCGGAACCGCTCAGCCGCGGCCGCATGCTTTCCATGTAGGCGCGCGTCTCGGCTGCGGTTTTCGGCAGGGGGTAATCGCCGTAGATGCCGGCGATGTTCTGTCCCTCGCGCCAGTAGCGGTCGATCCCGGCGCGTGGCATGCGCGGGTCGATGTAGCGCCGGTAGGCCTGCAGGAACCCGAATGCCGCCGTGACCGCGACCCAGGACTGCAACTGCGGGTCCAGCGCGTTGTAGTCGATGCCATCCTTCGACGTGCCGTTCACATGCTGGTGCATCTGTGTCGCCCGCTGCCCGACCCACTGCGCCTGCCCGGTGCTCCCGTACATGGTGACCATGGCGGCCAGCCCGGTGCGCTGCATGCGCGCGATCGGGTCCTGCCTGAAATAGGAATGCTCCCAGACGCCGGCGCGGACACCGGGCAGCAGGAACTCCAGCAGGACGGCGTTGATCCCGCCCATGAAAACCACGGCCGGGTTGCGCATGACCTTCCAGCCCACCGAATCGGGTCCGAGCAGGCCCGGGTCGCCCACCGGCCGGGTGAAATCGATGCGGTCGGCAAAGGACGCGCCCCGGTACAGGTCCAGTACGCCCCGTTCGATTTGATCACGCGGATTGCGCAGTTTACGGAGCAGGTCTGTCAGTCGCGCGTGACCCGTCACGCGGGTGCTCGATGCGTTCATGGGCGCCTCCATGGCTGGATGCGGGTGGGTTTTTTGTCCGGTTTTTCTTGCGGTTACTGCGTTTCTACGAGTGTAATCCAAGCGAATACTCGGATATACTCGGATTCCTTTGTTGCGCGAATGTAACAACTGTTAATTATGCAGGCTATTGAATATCAACCGAAAAAACGCCCGGTGCAGCAGCGTTCCAAGATGACTTTCAATGCCATCGTGGATGCGACGGCTCGGTTATTGAAGGAGAGCGGCTACCGCGAACTGACCACCAACCGCATTGCCGAGGTGGCCGGCGTCAGCATCGGCACGCTGTACGAGTTCTTCCCCAACAAGGAGAGCATCGTCGCCATTCTGGCCGAGCGCCTGCTGGAGCAGGCGGTCGACGAGGCCACCGAAAGCTTCCAGCGCGCTGTCCTGATGGACGATTACGACCTCATCGATTACTGGGTCAACCGCATGGTGGAGGTGCTCTCCGGGGACCAGGATCTCTACCGCGTCCTGATCTGGGAGATTCCGTTCCTGTACCGCCTGCCCGCCATCCAGGCCGGCATGGCCCGGCTGTTCCGCGTGGCCTACACCGCGAGCGACATGATGCAGGCGCGCGTCAACCTGCCGTCCCGCGCCGAGGACACCTGGCTGATCACCCGCATGGTGGCCAGCGCCGGGCTGGAGATCGTGGTGAGTGGCGGGCGTCACTTCTCCCGCAAGGACCTCACCCGGGAACTGGTACTGCTGACCTACCGGATGATGTATGCGAAGGACCCGGAGAGAAAGCACTGATGGGGCGCGGCCGGCGTCGCTCCTACAGGACGCCGGCGAACATGACCGTGTACTGGAAGATACCGACGGCGAGGCCGAGCGCGGCGCCGACGGCAATGAGTTGCCATTCGTCCTCTTCCATCGCCGTGCGCAGGGTCATCTCGAAATCATCGGCCGGCATCATCGCCATGCGCTCGCTCAGCAGGTCGGCGAGCCCCATGGCGTCGTGCAGGTAGTCCTCCACGTGCGACATGGCCTCGGGCAGGTGCTCCATGACGCGCTTCACCGCCGAATCCTTCATCGCGAGGTACTTCTGCGTACCGATACTCATGGCGAGGAACGGCCGGGAGATGCCCGCCGCCTCGTCCACCGCCTTCTTCACGTGCCGTTCGATCAGCGCGAACATCCGGTCTGACAGCGGCCCCTTCAGGATCGCCTCCATCATGTGCGCGGGCGTCAGGATCTCCGCCGCGCAGATTCGTCCGTAATCCGCGGCGATCTGCTTCTGGCGCTTGTGCATGACGCCGTGGAAGGTCAGCGGGCCGATCTTCTTCGGTTCGCGCGGCTCGTAGATCATCAGCAGCGCGACGTAGTTGGTGAGGTAGCCCACCGCCAGGCCAAACGCGGGGAGGACCCAGTCGCCCTTGTAGAAAGTCCAGACAATCATCTGGAAGATGCCGAACAGGAATCCGAAATAGAGCCCGCAGATGATGACGAACTTGAACTCGACGTGGGCCATCTCCAGGAACAGTTTCACCAGCAGGTGACGGTCGCGTTCCATGTTGGTCACCACCATGTCGCGCACGTCGAACACGCGGTCGACGTCCTGGCGCACCTCTTCCATGATCTCCGCAACCTTGCCCGGCATGTCCTTGGCCACCATCTTCTTGACCTGGTTGCGGGCGCGGATGGGCATCACCGTCCACAGTTCCGGCTGGTGCTCCAGCATGATGTCGTCGACCATCTCGTCGGTCATCTTGTTCATGACCGGCTCGAGTTCCTCGGCGATGCGGTTGGGGTCGATGCGCTTGAACAGCTCGTCCATGGTGATCAGCTTCTGCGTGATCTGGTCGCAGGTCACGCCGGCCAGCTTGGCGGCGCGCTTGGGCACCACCCCCTGCCAGCCCAGGAACGGGGGTTTGCCGACGAAGTGGATCGGGAAGAACATCATGCGCACCGCCAGCGCATTGGTCCCCCAGCCGACCAGCCCGCTGATGACCGGGATGGACAGGTAGAGCCAGATGTTTTCCGAGAAATGGGCGAGTGAAGCTTCCATCGTGAAACGCCTTGTGGTCAGCCGGGGCGGAAGGTCAGAACGCTAATTGTAGCCAAGCCGGCGGCGGACGCCCGCCGCGCCGCTGCGGCTGTCCCGGTAGGCGCCGGGCGCCTCGCCGGTCCAGCCCCTGAAGGCGTGGATGAACGCGGCGGGCTCGGAGTAGCCCAGCCGGAGCGCGATCTCCTCCAGCTTCATGTCGGTGGTCAGCAGCATGCCCTCCGCCATCGATTCCAATACCTCGCTGGCGAGTACGCGGAACGAGGTGCCTTCCTGCTGCAGCTGCCGGCGCAGGGTTCGGGTCGAGACATTGAGCGCGGCGGCGGTCCTTTCCAGGCTCGGCAGTTGCCCGGTCATCATGAACAGCTGCTCGCGCACGCGGCCGGCGATCCCGTCGCGGTGCCGCCGGCGCGACATCAGCTGCCGGCACTGGTCCAGGCACATGCGCGCGGTGGCGGGATTGGCCTGCGGCAGCGGCTCGTCGAGCCGGTCGCGGTGGATGACGATGACGTTCTCGCCCGCGTCGAATTCCGGCATCACGCCGCAGATCTCCGCGAAGCGGTCGGCGTAACCGGGACGCGGAAAACTGAAATACACCGCTTCCGGCAGGAGGCCGCGCGGCTGCAGTTCCAGGGTGGCGTTGCGCCAGGCGGCGAAGTCCCGTTCCAGCGCGAACTGGCGGATGTCGGGCGGTGTTTCCGCGTCATCCAGCACCATGCGCGCGTGGCCGTCCTTCTCCTCCAGCCGGAATCCCACCAGCGCGAAACTAAGCCCCAGGAATCGCTCGACGATCTCGGCCGCGGCGCGGTAGGTCGGGCTGGTCAGCAGCGCGAATCCCCAGATGCCGTAGGTGGACAGGTGGTAGCGCAGGCCCGCCTCCAGGCCCAGCCCCGGCACGTGGCCGAGTCCGGCGACGAGGTTGCGCACCACCTGGATTTCCTGCTGCGCGGCGATCTCGCCATCGGCGCTGGCGAGCTGGTCGGCGCCGATCCCGGTGTCGCGCAGCGCGTCGGCCGCCACCATGCCGTGCTCGGCAGCCAGCTGGCAGAGAATACGCACGCTGCCGGTGCCACGGCTGGTGCTGAACAGGTCCATGGCCCTGATTGTTGCGCGTTGGCCACAATTGTCAATTGAAGTGCCGAAGTTCCCATCAACAGGCGTGGGGCCCGCGGCTATGATGTTGCCACCTGCGTGAAGAAGGAACCCGGCCATGACCCAGCAACCGACTGACCAGACCCGGATCGCCATCATCGGTGCCGGTTTCGGCGGGCTCGGCATGGCCTACTACCTGAAAAAGGCCGGCATCGAGGGCTTCACCATTTACGAGAAGGCGGACGATCTCGGCGGTACCTGGCGCGAGAACACCTACCCCGGCGCGGCCTGCGACGTCCCCTCGCACCTGTACTCGTTTTCCTTCGAACCGCATTTCCCGTGGTCCTGCCGCTACGCGCCGCACAACGAGATCCACGACTACCAGCGGCACGTGGCGTTGAAGTACGAGCTCATGCCGCACATCCGCTATGGCTGCGAGGTGACCGGCGCCGAGTTCGACGAGGTGCGTGGCGTCTGGGTGATCCGCTTCGCCAGCGGCGCGGTGCAGGAGGCCGAGTTCCTGGTCAGTGCGGTGGGGCAACTGCACCGGCCCGGCCATCCGGACCTTCCCGGCCTGAACCGCTTCAAGGGCCAGGTCTGGCACTCTGCAGACTGGAACCACGATTACCCGTTCTACGGCCGCAAGGTGGCAGTGGTCGGCACCGGCGCCAGCGCCGTGCAGTTCGTGCCGCGACTCGCCAGCCAGGTGAAGCAGCTGCACCTGTTCCAGCGCTCGCCCGGATGGACCATCCGCAAGGTCGATCGCACCTTCACGCCGTTCGAGCGCCGTTTCCTCGATGCCGTGCCGCCGCTGCACGACCTCGACCGCCTGCGCATCTTCCTCATTACCGAGGTGCTGGCGCTGGCCTACGACGGCGTGAAGTGGCTGGAGAAAATCGTGACCTGGATGGCGAAGCGCAACCTCGAAAAGGAAATCCAGGATCCGGCACTGCGCGCGAAGCTGACGCCGGATTACCCGATCGGCTGCAAGCGCATACTGCTCAGCAACGAGTGGCTGCCGGCGATCGCCCGCCACAACGTCGAACTGGTCACCGACGCCGTGACCGGGGTCACCGAACACGGCGTGGTGACGGCGGACGGGAAAGAGCGCGAGGTCGACGTGCTGGTCTGGGGCACCGGCTTCCGGGCCACCGAGTTCCTGGCGCCGATGGAGGTGAAGGGCATCGACGGCAAGTCACTGCGCGAGACCTGGAAGCGGGGCGCGTCCGCCTACATGGGCATGTCGGTCAGCGGCTTCCCGAATTTCTTCGTGCTGTACGGACCGAACACCAACGTCGGTTCCGGCTCCATCATCTACATGCTGGAACGCCAGCAGCGCTACATCACGCAGATGATCCAGGCGCGGGAACGGATGGGATACCGCTACGCCAACCTGCGCCCGGAAGTGCAGCAGGAATACGAGAACGAGATACGCACGCGCAGCGAGGAGACCACCTTCGCCGGCGACTGCCAGAGCTGGTACAAGACCGCCGACGGCATCAACACCAACAACTGGGTCGGCTCCATGCTGGAGTTCGCCCGGCGCACGAAGACCGCCGACGTCACGCTCTACGAGACCGTCTACGAGACGGCGACAGCCGCGCAGCGGGACGCGGCCTGAGCTTCGCGGGAGGCGCCTGCAGCCGGGTCCCGGACAATTGGCCGGCGACTGCCCGGGCCCCCGTCCGGCAATGGTCGAATCCGAGTCGAATAATGGGTTTGATCGGGTTTTAATCTTCCCAGGCCGGCGGCCGTCCATCCGCAAGACGCGAGGAATCACCCGTGGCGAACATCCCTGTCGATTTTGATTACATCGTTGTCGGCGGTGGCTCCGCCGGTTGCGTGCTGGCCAACCGGCTGTCCGCCTCGGGCGAGCACAGCGTCTGCCTGCTGGAAGCGGGCCCGGATGACGGCAACCCGCTGATCCGCATGCCGATGGGCATCCTGCCGCTGGTGCGGGGCTGGTTCGCCAACTGGGCCTTCTGGAGCGAGCCGCAGCAGGAACTGGGCGGGCGCCTCACCTATCAGCCGCGCGGCAAGGTGCTCGGTGGCAGCAGTTCCATCAACGCCATGGTCTGCACGCGCGGGCATCGCCGGGACTACGACCACTGGGCAGAACTGGGCTGCGAAGGCTGGGCCTACGAGCAGGTGCTGCCGTATTTCAGGAAGAGTGAGAACTTCGACGCACCGCTGGGTTACGAGAACCTGGCCTACCACGGACAGGGCGGCCCGCTGAACGTCACGCGGCACCGTTCCACCAACCCGATCTGCCACGCCTTTGTCGAAGCCGGGCAGCAGGCCGGGTATCGCTACAACGCCGATTTCAATGGCGCCGGGCAGGAAGGTTTCGGGTTCTTCAATATCTTCCAGCAGGGCGGCCAGCGCTGCAGCAACGCGCGCGCCTACCTGACCGACGACGTGCGCCGGCGTCACAACCTGACGATCCTGACCCGTGCGCGCGCGCACCGGGTCCTGCTGGACGGGAAGACCGCCACCGGCGTGCGCGCGCAGGTCGGGCCGGACGTGCTGGACCTGCACGCGCGCCGGGAGGTGATCCTGTCCGCGGGCGCGCTGCAGTCGCCGCAACTGCTGATGCTGTCCGGCATCGGCCCGAAAGCGGAACTGGAGAAGCATGGCATCGACGTGGTGCTGGACGCGCCCGGTGTCGGCGCCAACCTGCAGGATCACCTGGAAGTGATCGTCGAGACGAAGTCCGCCAGCACGGCGGGTTTTTCCTACCGGCCGATCGGGTTCCTGAAATCGCTCTGGGCCACGCTGCTCTACCTGCTGCTGCGGCGCGGCGCGCTGACCAGCAACGGGGTGGAGGCGGGCGCGTTCATCAAATCCGACCCGTCCGAGGAGGTTCCCGATCTGCAGCTCCATTTCGCCGCGGTGCCCAACCTGTATCACGGCATGAACTTCATCCCCATGCTGCAGCGCTATGCCTACGTCGCCTTCGTGTACGACTGCCGTCCGCTGTCGCGCGGCCGCGTGGGGCTCTACAGCGCCAACCCGGGGGACCCGCCGCTGATCGATCCGCGTTACCTGACCGAACGGCGCGATATCGACAAGCTGGTGAAGGGCGTGCGCCTGATCCGCGAGGTACTGGCGCAGCCGGCCTTCCGCCGGCATCGCGAGATCGAGCTCAGCCCGGGTCCGCAGGTGACCAGCGACGAGCAACTCGAGCAGTTCGTGCGCGAGAAGGCCGAGACCACCTATCACCCGGTCGGCACCTGCAGGATGGGCATCGACCCGCTGGCCGTGGTCGATCCGCAGCTGCGCGTGCGTGGCATGAAGGGACTGCGGGTTGCCGATGCATCCATCATGCCGACCATTGTCGGCGCCAACACCAACGCACCGACGACGATGATCGCCGAGAAAGCGGCCGACCTGGTGCTCAACCCGCCGCAGGCGCCGGCGGGCGCCCGGGCTGCCCGCACCGGCAGGAGCGAGGCAGCCACCGCCGCGGCCTGACCGCGGGGCGCCGCGACGTACCGGGCGCGGCGCCAGCCGCGATCCCGTTTTCGACTAAGCTATTAAGTCCGCATTCCACGCTGCCGGGGGCTGAGCCATGAGCGATTCCGTGCCTGACGAAAACAATGCCGAGGCACACGCGCGGGAGCTCCGCGAGGAACTGCAGCGCATCAAGACCGGCAGTTTCGAGCGCCGCCTGAGCATGACCACCACCGGGCTGACCGCCGGGTCACGCTACGCCGGGCATGCCATCGCCAACCTGTTCCGCAGCAAGGAACGACGCCGCGAGGCCCATCGCGAACTGATGGGACAGCAGGCACAGTACCTGGCCGACGAACTGGGCAAACTCAAGGGCAGCGTCGTCAAGATCGGCCAGATGATGGCGCTCTACGGTGAGCATTTCCTGCCGCCGGAAGTGACCGAGGCGCTGCACACGCTGGAAGACAAGACCGTCGCGCTGGAATGGGCGGCGATCCGCGAGGTGCTGGTGCGGGAACTGGGCCAGGAGAAGCTGGAAGGTCTGGAGATCGAACACCACCCCATCGGGGCGGCCTCCCTCGGCCAGGTGCACCGTGCCTGGCGGCTGGGCGACGGCCTGGAGATCTGCCTGAAGACGCAGTATCCCGGTGTCGCCGAGGCGGTCGATTCCGACATCGACGCCGTGGCGCAACTGCTGAAGCTGGCGCGGGTCATTCCCTCCGGCCAGGATTTCGACGAGTGGCTGGACGAGGTGCGTCACATGATGCACCGCGAGGTCGATTATGTCCTGGAGGCGCGTACCACCGAGCACTTCCGCCACCTGCTGATCGACGACGAACGCTACGTCGTCCCGCGCATCATCAAGGACCTGTCCACCCGTCACGTCATGGCCTCGACCTTCGAGCTGGGATTCCCGGTGACGGCTGCCGAGGTGCAGCGGCTGCCACTGGCGCGCCGCAACCACCTGGCGATGGCCGCGCTGGAGCTGTTCCTGAGGGAGATCTTCATCTGGGGCGAAATCCAGACCGACCCGAATTTCGGCAACTACCGCGTGCGTATCGCCGAGGACCCCGAACATCCCGAGGAGCGCGACCATCTCGTGCTGCTCGACTTCGGCGCCGTCCAGGAGTTTCCGCAGTCGTTCCTCGTGCCGATCCAGAACATGATCCGCGCTGCCTACGAGAACGATGTCGAGGGACTGATCCAGGGCAGCATCGATCTGCACTTCATGCAGGCGGACTGGCCGCGCGAGGTGCTGGAGGATTTCGCCCGCACCTGCATGGCCTGCCTGGAGCCGCTGGCACGGGATCGCAGCGATGTGCCCAGCTACGCCATCAACGAGAAGGGTGAGTACAAGTGGAAGGAGAGCAACCTGCCCAGGCGCGTGGCGAAGCAGGCGGCGCGCTCGGCGATCAGCAAGTACTTCAAGATACCGCCGAAGGAATTCGTGTTCCTCAACCGCAAGCTGATCGGCGTGTTCACGATGATCTCCGTGCTCGGCGCGGAGTTCAATGCCGAGGAGATGCTGAAGCGCTACATCTACCCGGATGACCACGCACTGGAGCGGCGCTAACCCGCCGGTCTGCCGGGGAAACAGGCATAGGCCCCGAACCGGCCGTGGTGGGACAGCGAGAGAAAACCGAGCCAGTCGCCCGCGGTCGTGACCAGGTCCGGAATCCGGTTCCGTGACCGCACGCTGATTGCCTCGCGCCGCAGGCCCGTCCTGCCGGCGATCGCGTCCAGCGCCAGTTCCCGCACCTGCCTGCTGATCGTGGCGGGTGATTCCGCTTCGAGCGCCCACTCACCGGCAATGATGCCGGGTGCGCGGGAAGCGTCGCCCGTCATGCGCGCGACGGCGTGTACGAAGTCTTCACCCGCCTGCCACTGCACCTGCACCACGTGGAAGCCGTGGTGCACCAGTGCCCGCGCGCCCGCCGGCGCGGGCAGCACGTGGAAGCGGCGTGGTACGAAGGAAGTGTGCGGGTACATCCGCCTGAGCAGCTTGTAGGCGGCCTCCTTGGCCGACCAGAACTGCCAGCGCAGCCGGTGCGGCTCGGCGCAGCCGGGCAGCAGCGCCCGCTCGGCGGGCGTCAGCGCGAGTTGATCGAAGCGGGGGTGGATGTCCCGGCTCTCGCTGCTGGACAGGTCCACCACGTCATTGCCGATCATCGCCCTGCCGGCCGGTACCCGTGCGCCGGAAGTATTCGGCTTCCATGCCGTCCAGGCATGCGAGGATTTGATTGGTGAGGTCACGCGAGGCGCGCAGTCCGCGTCCCTGCACGGTCGGGCGCAGTTCGCGCAACGCGATGTGAAAGGTCTCGTCGCGTGCCGGCCAGTCGCTCCAGCTGTGCTGCCTGCTGCCGCGCAGGTAGATGCAGATCACCCGGGCGTCCGGCACCTCGAGCAACATGCGGCCGACGCCGTGCGCGGGCGAATCGCGGTTGACCCGGCCGGAGCGGCTGCGTCCGCCCTCGGGGAAGATCAGCACCGGCTCGCCCTGCTGCATCAGCCAGCTGATGCGGTTGAGCGACTCGCGCACGTCGTCGCGCTCGCCGCCGCGCCGGATCGGCACGCATTTGAGCAGGAACACCGCGACGCGCTTCCAGCGCTGGTCGGCGAAGTTCCGCCACTCCGGCAGGTTCCATGGCAGCTGGCCGAAGCGGAGCAGGTAGGTGACGGGTGGCTGCAGCGCCCAGGCGATCACCGCCGAATCCACCATGGTGAGGTGATTGGCGCACAGGAGCACCGGGCCGTTCCCGCGCAGTGCCCGGAACTCCCGGCGGAATCGCGCCAGGTCGGCGATGCGCCAGCGCATGACCAGCAGGATGTGGATCATCAGCAAGGGCAGCCAGGCCGGCGCGGTCAGCCAGCCCAGCGCGCGCTGCAGGCGCAGCGCCCGGCGGCTGCGCGTGGACAGCACCGGGGCGGCCGCAACGCGGCCCCCCGGCGCCGCGACCGCGTCAAGCGGCAACTTTACCGCTCAGCATGCTGACGACGTCGCCCAGCGTGCGGGCGCGGTCGGCGTCGTCGTCGCCGATCTCCACGTCGAAGGCGTCCTCGAACTCGAGCAGGATGTCCACCAGGCGCGCGGAATTGATGGCCAGGTCCTCCAGCAGCTTGGTCTGCGGGCCGGCATTGGCGAACATTTCCTCGTTCTTGACGAAGGGTTTCAGGATCTCGAGCACTTTCTGCTGGATGTCGGGTTCGGTCATGGTTTTCAGTCTCCGGTTCAGTGAATGCCGCGGTTCGCGGGCGGGGTTTCCCAGCGGCGCAGCACCAGCACCGCGTTGACGTCGCCGAAGCCGAAGCTCGACTTCGCCAGCGTGCGCAGTCCGGGTACGTGCCGCGTGGATCGGGGGATGGATGCGGAGAACGGTGCGATCTCCGCATGCAGGTCTTCACAGTTGATCGAGCCGTGCACGCGCTGTTCACGCAGCATCAGCACCGAGGCGACGGCCTCGATGCCGCCGGCCGCGCCGAGGCCATGGCCGACCAGGGATTTCGTGGCGGTCAGCAACGGGAACCGGCCGGGACCGCGTTCCAGCGCGGCGGACCAGTTCTCCACTTCGCGCGGGTCGGCGCCGGTCGCGGTGAGGTGGCCATTGACCAGGTCGATCTCGTCGGCCGTCACGCCGGCATCCCCGAGCGCGGCGCGGATGCAGCGCTGCACGCCGTGCGGGTTGGGTGCGGTCATGCTGCCACCGCCGCGGTGGCCGCCGCAGTTGACCTCGCCGCCGAGCACCTCCGCGAGAATGGTCGCGCCGCGTGCCTGCGCCGAAGCCAGGCTCTCCAGCACCAGCATGCCGGCGCCAGCCGCGGGCACGAAGCCGCCGGCCGAGCCGCTGAGCGGCCGCGAGGCCTGGCCGGGCATGTCATTGAAGTTGCGCGACAGCACGCGCATGGCGTCGAATCCGGCCCAGATATACGGGCTGGCGCCCTCGGAACCGCCGCACAGCATGCGCTTCGCCAGGCCCGCACGGATGCGCTGCATGCCGGCGATGATCGCCTCGGAGCCGGTGCTGCAGGCGCTGGAATTGCTGGTCACCTGGTTGCCCAGCGCGAGCAGTCCGCCGATGCGCGCGGAGGTGCCGCTGGCCATCACCTGCTCGACCGTCGTGCTGCCGAGGCGGCGCGCCCTGCCGGCATCCACCAACGGCACCACGCGCTCGGCAATGGTGTCCATGCCGCCGATGCCGGTGCCGAGCACCGCGCCGCTGTCCCAGTCGACGGCGTCGTCGCCAGCCTCCGGGACCGGCAGGCCGGCGTCGCGCCAGGCTTCCAGTGCCGCCAGCGCCGCATAGCGCTGGTTGGAATTCATGGCCATCAGGTCGGCCGTGCTGAAGAGTTCCCCACAGCGTTCGTCGGTATGCTGCGGCACGCCCGCGACCTGGCAGGAAAGTTTCGCCGCACGCATGCTCTCCTGCATGCGGATGCCGGAGGTGCCGGCGAACAGTGCCTCCGCGAAGGCGGGCACCCCGACCCCGTTGGCCGCGACCACGCCGAGGCCGGTCACCACGACGCGTTGTTCCGGGGTGCGTCCTGCGGTCGGCTTGTTCATGCGGGTACGCCCATGCCGGCAAGGGTGCCACTGCAGGCGAGGCTGCCGTCCGCGCGGTGCATCTCGGTGTACACGCGGATCTTGCGGTGCCGGTAGAACTGCAGCCGGCCGGTGACGACGACCCGCTCACCGGGCGGCACCATGCCGCTGAACTCCACTTCCGCATCGGTGAATACGCTGATGAGCCGCCGGGCCTCCTGCAGGGAACGCTGCCTGGCCACCACGTGGATGCCGAGGGCGACGACGCCGGCCTGTGCCATGGCCTCGACCAGGATCACGCCCGGCGTGATCGGCCGGCCGGGAAAGTGACCGCGATAGAAGTCGGCATCCTCGGCAAAGTTGGCGGTCGCGACGATGTGCTCGTCGCTCAGTTCGATAATCTCGTCGATGAACCGGAACGGTGCCCGTTGCGGCACGGCGTCCAGCAGCTCCTGCCAGTAGGGCTGCGTGTTGTTCGCCGTCTGCCTGTGTGCTGCGTGCTGTGATCCCATGAACTACTGCCTCTCGAGGATGCCGCCGCGCGACTGCGCGGACCGGAACGGGTAGTCGCTGTAACCGATGTCGTGGAACAGTCCGCTCTTCGCCTTCTGCAGCCGGTAGATCGGCTGGTCGTCGACGAACACGGTGGCGTCGGCGACGGCGATGCTGACGCCGGTATGCGGCATGGTGCTGTGCCGGCGGATGTCCACCTCGTAGCGGACGCAATGGTCGTGTGGGCGGATCTGCCCGAGGAACTCGATCTCGCCACAACCGAGCGCCCGCCCGGTACCGAGACCGCCACGCCATGCGCAGTAGAAGCCGATCAGCTGCCACACGGCATCCACACCCAGGCAACCGGGCTGTACCGGGTCGGACAGGAAGTGGCACTGGAAAAACCAGTCGTCGATGCGCACGTCACGCTCGGCGTGGATGATGCCGCGGTTGCCGTCGGCGCGCAGTGCGGTGATGCGGTCGATCATCAGCATCGGCGGCAGCGGCAACTGTCCGTGGAAACCCTGCGGTGCATCGTCGAGCAGCCGCCCATGGGCGAAGGCCAGCACCTCCTGCTGGTCAAACTGGCTGCGGGCCAGGAACTGCTCGTACTTCATGCGGCGACGTCCGGGAAATCGAGCAGGTAACCGCCCCAGGTGAGTCCGGCGCCGACGCCCGCCGCGACGATCTGGTCGCCCGGACGCCAGTTGTCCCAGTGCAGCGAAATCACGCTGGCGCCGGAGGCGGCGCCGGTGTTGCCGTGCGTGTCGACATTGAACACGTGCTGCTGCGGTGAAAGCCTTGCCTGGTCGCAGACCTTCTCCAGCATGCGCAGGTTGGCCTGGTGGCCGACAAAATGCAGCGGCAGTTCCGGGTCGGCCAGCCGTTGCAGACGGCGCACCTGTTCCACGGTCTTGCGGATGGCGAACATCTGCACGGCGCGGCCCTGCTGATCGAAGTGGCCGGTACGCGGCACGGTGATACGCTCCGCCGACGCCGGGCTGGAGAACAGGCAGGAGTGCGTGATCCGGGCGGGACCGGACACACGCATGGACACCACCATCGCGGCCGCGCCATCGCCCCACAGCACCGCCGACGAGCGGTCGTTGTAATTGACCGTGCGAGTCATCGCCTCGGCAGACACCAGCAGGACGTAGTCGGGCAGCAGCGCGGCATCCATCATGGAAAGCATGTGGATGCTGGCGAACAGGCTGGTGCAGGCGGAATTGATGTCGATCGCGGGGACTTCCAGGTTCAGCGTGCGAGCGACCTGGCAGGCCTCCACCGGGGCGAGCCAGTCGGGCGAGGTCGAGCCGGCCACCACCATGCCGATTTCTTCCTTGCGGATTCCTGCCCGTGCGATGGCCATTTCCGCCGCGCGCCGCGCCGTCTCCGCCAGCGTGTACCGGCTGGCTTCCGCGGCGGCGCGCACGTCGCTGTTGCGGGTGTCGCGGATGTAGTCGAGCGGCAGGGACGTATAGCGGTTGTGGATGCCGACACGTTCGAGAATCCACTCCTCGTCGGTACCGATGTCCAGTTCGCGCAGGAAGTCGTTGCTGATCTCGTTCTCGGGAAAGAAGTGCCCGATGCCATGCACGTGCATGGTCATACCACCAGTCCGCTGACGTGTTCGCCGCCGTCCACGCGGATCAGGGCGCCGTTGATCCAGCGCGCCTCCGGCCGCGACAGCAGGTAGACCACGTCCGCGACGTCCTCCGGCGTGGTCAGCCGGCCGCAGGGATTGCGGCCGCGCGCCTGGGCGATCAGGTGCTGGTGACCGGGAATCGCGCGCAGGGCGGGTGTGTCCGTGACGCCGGGCTGCAGGATGTTCACGCGCAGTCCGCGCCAGGCCAGTTCCACCGCGAGCGAACGCGCGACGGCTTCCAGCGCGCACTTGGCCGCGGAAACGGCCGCGTAGCCCTTCCAGGCAACCGCGTTGCCCTCGCTGGTCAAACCGATCACGCGGGCGTCGTCGGCGAACAGTGCCTGCGCCAGCAGCGCCGTGGTCCAACCGGCCAGGCTGGTGCCCATGGCGTGGACGGTGCGGGTGAAGTCGGTGTCGTCCAGGAAGCTGGATGACGGGTATTCCGCCGGGTGCGCCAGTGGCATGAGCCGGTGCTCGCCCTGTTCGAACAGGGTATTGGCCGCGGTCGCGAGGGCCGCCGGTTCAGCCTGCACGCATTCTGCAAGCCACCTGGTCGCAGGTGCCTCATGCGGCGCATCCGGCGCCAGCAGTTTCAGGTTGCCCAGGGCAATGGAATGCATCAGCAGGCAGATCCTTCCCTGCGCGCCCAGATCGCTCCGGATCTGCGCGATCAGTGCGGCGCGGCTGTCGGCGTCCAGTGCGTCGGCATTGGCGGTAACCACGCGCACACCGGACTCGCCGAGTGCGTCGAACTGCGGCTGGATGCGCGCCATCGCGCCGCGCCGGTCGCGGTGGACCAGGAACAGGTTCATGCCGGCCTGCGCGAGTCGCTTTGCGCTGGCCAGTCCGAAGCCGCTGGATGCGCCGAGAATCAGCGCCCAGTCCTGTTGCTGCGTGGTCATGCGGGCGATTCCTCCCGTGCGGCAATTTTCTGCAGGTTGCGCACCGTGGTGACGGCCTGCACGTCGATACCCAGCGTGGCGAAAAAGCCGCGCAACGGCCGCCCTGGACCGATCTCCAGGATGCGGTGCGCCGCCTGCGCCAGCGTGTTCATGTTCGCCCGCCACTGCACGGTACCGCTGAGCTGGCGCACGAGCCGGTCCTGCACCAGCGCCCGGTCGCAGCCGTGGAAGCCGCCGCTGAAATTGCTGGTCACACGGTTGCAGTGGCTGGTGGCCAGCCGGTCCAGTGCGTTGGCGAGGACATCGCGGAACGGATCCTCGGCCGCTTGCATGAAGGGCGAGTGGAACGGCGCGCTCACGTCGAGCCGCACGCAACGCAGGGCCCCGCGTGAAGAGCCGCCTTCCGCCAGCCGCGCTGCCGCGATGTCGAGGTCATCCAGCATGCCGGTCAGCACGACCTGGTCGCAGGCGTTGTCGTTGGCCACGCTGACGCGCAGGTCCTCCAGCAGCGGCAGGATGCGTTCAGGATCCAGGTCTTTGCCGATGACGGCCGTCATGCCGCCGGTGCCGGCCGGCGCCGCTTCCTGCATCAGGCGGCCGCGGTCCCGTACGATGCAGGCGGCATCGCCGAGCGGCAGCGCGCCGGCGGCGACCAGTGCGGCGTACTCGCCCAGGCTGTGGCCGCCGAAAACCAGTCCGGCGGGGTCGAGGTTCAGCACCTCGCAGGTGGCGTGGAACATGGCGATCTCGGTCGCCAGGATCGCGGGCTGGGCGTATTCGGTGCGCCCGAGACGGGCATCCTCTCCGAAGCACAGTGCCGCCAGGTCGAGCCCGGTGGCGTCCGATGCCTCCCGGTACACCGCGCGTGCGCAGCCGAACCGGTCGTGGAAATCCCGTCCCATGCCCGGGCGCTGCGCGCCCTGACCCGGGAACACGATGGCGCATTCGTGGCTCGTCATATGGAATCGCCCGGCAGCGGGGCGCCGGTGGCGACGGGTCCCGCTGTGACCGGGTCCGCCTTCTGCCGGAGGCCAAGGCCCCAGCCCGCCACCACGGCCGGCGCCAGGGCGCTGCGCACCTGGTAGGCTATGCGCCAGAACCCGCCATGGTTGGCGGTGTCCATGAACAGTTCCAGGGGATGGGCCAGCGGCTGTGCCGGGTTGGCGGCCGTGTGCATGCCGTTCAGGTCGTGTACCAGCGCCAGCGCCATCAGCGCGCGGTTGGTGGGCGGGTCGAAGGCTTCCACGCCGAACACCTCGCAACCCCGGTAGGCGGCCGCGAACAGCCTGTTGCTGACCACCGAGCGCGTGCGTGTTGCCGCGGCGACGTTGGCCGACACGCGCCGGTCACCGGCCCGCATCACCATGGCGCGCCAGCGCTGGATGCTCTTGGCCAGCGCGTAAGCCGGGCCCTGCTGGACCAGCTGGCTGTCGACGACGCCGTAGCGACGGCCGTTGTCGCAGTCCACCAGTGCGCGCACGTTGCGTGCGAACAGGTGTTCGCCGCTGGCGATGCGCACCGCGCTGGTGAACAGGCCGGCGGCCGAGGCGATCTTGCTCTTTTCCAGCGATGCCGAGGCCACCTCGTCCGGCACCACGTAGACATCCGTAGGCGTCAGCATCACGGCATAGCCGGTGTCCGCGCGCTCCGCGGCGATGTCCGCCACGATGGCATCCATGGCCATGGAGACGAGCACGTGGCGGGAACCGTCCAGGTAGGCAAGGGTGCCGATCGTGAGCGGCGCCCGGAAGGTACTCAGCCAGGTGCGCATCTCCGGCGCCTCGGCGATCAGGTCGGCGCCGGCCAGCAGCGACAGTGCCTGGTCGTTGCCGCCTTTCGGCGCCGGACTGCGCAGCGGGAAGATCAGCGTGCCCGGAGAGCGGCGCGCGAGGTCGAACAGGTGCAGCCAGGCGCCCGGACGCGGTACGTCGATCGCGATGACGGTGGCGCCGAGGCCGAGCAGTGTCTGCAGCGGGCTCAGTTCCGCGTTGGCGCCGAGCAGCACGATGTGGCGGCCCCGGAGATCCCGCAGATCCTCGTCGTCGGTGACATGGCGGATGGCGTCAGCAAAGGATTTCTCGACGATGCCCCGCCGCTCCCAGTCCGCCACCTGCGCCAGTAACGCAGCGCCGCGCAGGGTGCGGTCCCGGTAGCGCACTTCCGGCGGCCCGATGGCATCAGCGGTGCCGCGCACGATGCCGGTGTGGAAGCGGGGCTTGCGGAATGCCTGCATGGCGCCGGGGAGGCTGAACTCGCCGCCGGCCCGCAGGAAAACCAGGGACTCGTGGGCGGCGGCGAGGCCGGCCTGCGCGATGTGCATCGCGCTGTCCGGACATTTCGCGGCAGCCTGTGCGAGATCGGCCAGGTGCTCGACGTAGCTGGCGCGCCAGGCCTTCTCGCCGCGGATCCGCCTCGCCAGCGCCGGGTCCGCGGCAGCCGCGGCGCGCGCGAAGATTTCGCGCACCGTGGCGGTGCTGGAGCGCACGCCGTGTTCGTCGGCCGGGAACACGACCCCGTTTGACGGGGAACTGGACTGGTCATTCTGGTCAGGCATGTCTGCTACCGTGCGCTCTGGAAAACTGCGGCACATGCTAGGGGCGGCCGGTAGAATGCGCGATGACACTGGCGAGCATTGCGTTGACATTTCGTTGCAGACTGCCCCTCGCATGGGCACGGTAGCCCGTTACCCGGTTCATGGCCCATGAAGAAACAACCCACGGTCTGTTCCTCCAGTTTCCGTGCGACCTGGAATGCGCTGCGTGAACGGAACGTCGCCGACCGGCAGATCGCCGGCGCGACCGGACTGGCGCGCGACCAGGTTGATGACGTGGACCGGCGTTTCCCCGTGGAACAGTGGAACCTGTTTCTGCACACCGCCGTGGCGCTGTCCGGCGAGCCGGCCTTCGCACTGCATCTCGGCGAGCGCGTGGTCCCCGAGGACATGAGCGTGGTGGCGCACGTCGCCTTCAACAGCGCTTACCTGGACGAGGCGGTGCGGCACTACGCGCGCTTCGCGAAACTGGCCAACGAGGCCGAACAGGTCACCCTGTCGGAGAAGGGCACCGAGGTCAGCCTGGCGCAGGCCACCGTGCCGGCCTGCTACGCAGAGCGGCTGTCCGTCGAACGGACGTTTTCACTCGGCATCTGCCGGATCCGCCGCTTCACCGAGCGCGACATCGACCCGCTGCGGGTGTGTTTCCAGCATGCGGCGCCGGCCTACCTGGACGAGTACGAGCGGATCTTCCGCTGCCCGATCCGTTTCGGCGCGAAATCCAACACCATCGTCATGGACCGTGACCTGCTGCATGTGCATATCCCGCACCGCAGCAGCCAGATCCACAACGCGTTGTTGCAGCACGCCGAATCGCTGCTCGGCGAGATGGCGCAGGGACAGCTGTTCCGCGAGCGGGTACAGCGGCTGATCCTGCAGAACCTGCACCGGGGCGAGGTGGACATCGGCTGGGTGGCGGGGCAGCTGGCGATGAGCCGCTACACGCTCTACCGCCGGTTGCGGGAGGAGGGGGTGAAGTTCCAGGACCTGCTCGACGAGACGCGCCGTGAACTGGCGCTGAAGTACCTCGGTAGTCCGGAATACTCGGTCAACGACGTCGCGTTCCTGCTCGGGTTCTCGGAGACCAGCGCGTTCAGCCGCGCATTCCGTCGCTGGACCGGGGAGAGCCCCGCCACCTTCCGGCGCGGCCGCCCGGGTTAGGGCTGGTATTGCTCGAACACCGCACCCATTTCCGCGTAGATGTATTGTCCGCGCATGCGGTATTTCAGGTAGTACCGCAGCGGCGGATCCTCCAGCAGGATCTTCGGCTCGCCGTGCACCGTGTCCGATGATCCGGCATCGTTGACCGCCTGCTCGACGCCTTCGCGGATGACCTTGCCGTCCCCGGAGATCTGCCAGGTGATCACGTGGCGGATGGCGTCCTGTTTTTCACGGGTGCTGTCCACGCGCAGTTGCAGCGTGATCGCGCGCTCGAACCGCTCGCCGTCGCCGTCGTAGTAGAAGAACGGCGTGTCGTGAACGAAGGTCCGCTTGTCCGCGCGCGTGTTGCTGGTGATGCCGTGCGCGTGCGAGATCAGGGGCAGGCGGGACTCCTCCCACTGCGGGTTCAGCACGTTCACGCCGCGCTCGATCTTCACCGGGGCGTAGTAGCGGATGAACTTGTGGACGTCGTAGTGCAGCAGGTGGCGCCCCGGCCGGATCTCGTTGCTGATGCGCCGTTGCGGATCGCGTGGTTCGCCCTCGAGTGCGAGCAACTCGGCGCCGTCGAGGTACAATTTTTCCGGGTAGAACCGTTCCAGGAACACCTCGGCCTGCTGGAACTGCGTCAGGCCCCAGGCCGCCAGTGCGCCGACCACGACCAGCGCCACCGCGGCGGCCAGCCCCGGCAGGCCCCTGCGCACCGGTTTGGCCTTCGCCGGCGGCCGCGGTTTACGCCCGGGCAGGCAGACCTCGTATATCGGCACCGCTTCCGGGATGCCCTTGAGACGGAACTCCCCGTGCAGGTGCCAGGTGAGTTCCTTGTGGTTCTGCAGCCAGCCGCGCGCACTGTCGAACACCGCGTGGCTCATCATGATCTGGCCGCCGGCGGCAAGCGACTCGATGCGCGCGGCACGGTTGACGTGGCGGCCGAAAACATCGAGCTCGATCGAGTCCTCGACCGCGACCTGGCCCATGTGCAGGCCGATGCGGATGTTGATGTCGTCGAACTCGTCCTGGCCCGCGTTGAAAGCGGCCAGGCGTTCCTGGATTTTCAGTGACCGTTCCACGGCCGCGCTCGGCTCGGCGAACACCGCCATCACGGCATCACCGATGAACTTCACCACCATGCCGGCGCCGCCCTCCTGGATGCAGGCCACGACGATCTCGTCGTGCGCGTGCCGGGCACGCCTGGAGTAATCCTCGCCATGCAGTTCGGTGGCGTCGGTGAAGCCCTCGATGTCCGTGAACATGATGGTCAGCACCGCGGTGTTCTTGCTGCGGATGTAGTCGCGGATGTTGCTGACCTCGGTGTCCGAGATCTGCATGCTGCTGCTGGTGGTCTGGTCCATCAGGGGTGCTTACCGGTTGAAAACTGGTTTTCGTTTCTGCAGGAACGCCTGCATGCCCTCGGCCTGGTCCTTCGTGCCCAGGGTCGCCTTCACGGCCCGGCGCTCGTCGGCAATGCTTTCCTGCAGGGTCCTGTCCTCCGCGCCCACGATGCAGCGAAGCATCTCGCCCACGGCCATCGCCGGCATGGCGGCGAGTTCCCGCGCCAGTTCCTGTGCGCGGTCGAACAGCTGCTCCAGCGGATGCACCTCGTGGACCAGCCCGATCTCGTGCGCTTCCACGCCGGTGATCTTTCGCGCGCGCAGGATCATGTCCAGCGCCATGTCGCGGCCGACACAGCGGGTCAGGCGTGCGCTGCCGCCCCACGCCGGCACCGTGCCGAGTTCCAGTTCCGGCAGGCCGATCTTCGCGCCGGCCTCGGCGGCGAGGCGGAAGTGGCAGGCCAGCGGCAGTTCCAGTCCGCCGCCCAGGCAGTAACCGCAGAGCACGGCGATGACGGGCTTGCGCAGTTGCTCGATGGCGTCGAGCACGCGCAGCCGCTGGTCGAACAGGGCATCGACGCTGCCCTTCTGCCGAATGCCCAGAGGCAGCTGTTTCAGGTCCATGCCGACCGAGAAATTCTCCGAACCGGCACCCCGGATCACCACCGCCCGCACGCCCGGGTCGGCGCCGATCCGTTCGATCTCCGTTTCCAGCGCGTCCATGAACGCCAGGCTCATGCGGTTGCGCGGCGCATCGTTGATGATCAGCGTACAGACGGCGTCGTCCTGTTCGATGAGCAGGGCGGCGTCGGGCCGGGCAGGGTCAGGCATGACAGTCTCCGGGTTCCGGGGCGTGGTTGCCGCCGGGTCAGGTGCCGATTATAGGGAATGGGCCGTTTCCGGGCGCCGGCACCAGTCCGCGTCCCGGCGGTTCCGTAATCGGCCGGATTGTCCGGGATGATCCCCGATTGTGAATCAAATCGCCGTATTCGGGAAAAGATCGAAGGCAACCGTATTGACATGGATTCTTGCCCACCCATAATACGCCCGTATTGATACATATGTATTAGGACAATTCGCATGGCCGTCCAGCACGGACCCCACTCCGACGAGACCCGGCAGCACCTGCTCGCAGGCGGGCTGCGGCTGTTCGCCGAGCAGGGCCTCCACAACGTGTCCGTCCGCCAGATCAACCGTGCCGCGGGGGTGGGCAACCAGTCGGCGATCAGCTACCACTTCGGCGGCCGCGACGCTTTCCTGCACGCGGTGCTGGAGGAGGTGCTGCGCGAACTCGTCAGCGATGCGCTCGACGAACTGAAAAAGACCGGCGTGCGGGGCGCCGACGGCCTGTCCCTGCGCGAACTGAACGGGGTGATCCTGCGTCCCTTCGTCAAGCAGATGCAGAGCGAGCAGGGCACCTGGCGGCTGAAATTCCTGACCCGCATGATTTCCGAGGGCAGCGAGCAGGACCAGAAGACCTTCGCCGAACAGATCCGGCCTTTTCTCGCGACCTACGAGATGGCGCTGACCCGGTTGCTGCCGGAGGTCGATCCGGCCACCATCCCGCACCGCGTGGTGCTGACGCTGAATACGATCCTGCACACGCTGGCGGATTTCGGCATGTACGAACACCTGCAACTGCCCGAACTCTCCTTCGATGCGCTCGTCGGCATCCTGCTCGATTATCTCGAGGGCGGCACGCGTTACCAGGCGCCTGACTGCACCGTTTCACGAGCAGATTCACACGAACCCATACAGGCGGACACCAGATGACCACGGCCACCCGGAAAGAACTGCTGACGTTCCAGCGACTGGAGCGCGAACTCGTCGCGCTGACCCTGGCGCATCCCGAGGTGCTTGATGCCGCGACCTTGCAGCGCTTGCGGTACCTGCTGAACTTCGCGCGCCTGACCCGTTTCGAACCGCGCGTCGCGCTGGGTGCGCCGGCGGGCGCGCGTCCGGACGTGGCGGTGCGCCAGGACCTGATCGCGCCGCTGCGGGCGCGCGTGCTGGCGGCACTCGCCGGCTCGGGCGTCCCGAATGAGGGCGCGCCGCGATTGCATCACGCCGGTGAAGTCGTCGGCCGGGAGCTGCCGGCGCTGGACCGCGCGCGGCGGACGGTGCTGTTCCACCATGCGGAAGATTTCTCCGCGCGCGAACTCGATGCCGAGGTCGGCAACAAGGTACTTGTCAACGTCAACGGGGGTGGCGGGGGCTGCGGCTACGTCTACATCGGCGCCTGGAGGACGATGGACGAGGCGGGCCTGCCCGCGCCTGCGTACCTGGTCGGTTCCTCGATCGGCGCGCTGCTCGGTGCGTTTCGCGCCGTGCACCGCGACGCGGACTACGAACCCTACCTGCGCTTCGCGGTGGATACCCGCCCGGGCGCCATTTTCCGGCCGCCCAGCGCGGGCCGGCGTCACGGCGTGCAGGGTCTGCTCGATCTCGACCTGCGGCCGGTGGATCCCTATCTCTGCCACGCCGACGGCACGCCCAAGCGTATCCGCGACATGGAGATTCCCTACGACGTCGTGGTGGCGGGCGTGCGCCGTACGGCGCTGGACCGGCTGCAGCGCGAGGGACCGGTACCGCCGGAAGCGCCGGCTGGCCAGCGCTTCTCGCAAAAGCTGGCGTGGCGCATGGTGAAGGCAGCCGGTTACGTGTCGCCGCTGCGGGTGAAGGGCGTGGTGCTGGGCGCTGACGACTGCACGCGCGAGTTCAACGTACGCGACGCGATGGGTTTCTCCTCCGCGATTCCCGGTGTCCTGCACTACGAGGCGCCGGAAGACGACGCGCGCACGCATGGGATGCTTGGCGACCTGCGTGAGCGGCACGGCCTGAGCGGCATCGTCGATGGTGGCGCGGCCAGCAACGTGCCGGTGAAGATCGCCTGGAAGCAGGTGCAGGAGGGGCGCATCGGCACCCGCAACGCGTTCTACCTGGCCTTCGACAGTTTCGCACCGCAGTTCCGCGCCGCGCACGCCTGGCTGGCGCCGGTCACCGCGGCCATCCAGCTGCAACAGCCGGCCAACCGGCCCTACACCGACGCGATGGTGAAGTTCTCTCCGACGTTGTCGGCGGTCAACCTGCTGCCCAACCAGGCCCATCTCGACCAGGCACTGGCCTGGGGCGAGGCACAGGTGCAGCCGGTATTGCCGCTGGTGCAGAAGATGCTGGAGCCGGTGGTGTGGGTGGCGCCTTCGGCCGCGGTACGAGACGCCGCCTGATTCAGCCGGCAAGCGGCTCGAGGCGTACCGGCAGCTGGTCCTTCGGCACCGGCAGGCTGGTGAAGTCCTGCCGGATTTCGTAGCCGGCCGGCACCGACCAGCGGAAGCGCAGCAGCATCTGGTGCATGACCTGGCGGACTTCCAGTTCGCCGAAATGCATGCCGATGCACTTGTGCGCGCCGCCGCCGAACGGCACCCACAGGTAGGGATGCTGCTTGTGTTCCTCGCGCGGTGCAGCAAACCGTTCCGGGTCGAAACGTTCCGGTTCACACCAGTATTCCGGCATGAAGTGGGTGAACCAGGGGCTGAGCTGCACGGCTTCCCCGGCCTGCAGCCGGCAGCCCGCGAATTCGCAGTCCTGCGTGACGCGGCGTGGCATGCCGGGCACCGGCGCGCAGATTCGCAATGCCTCCCGCATCACCAGGTCCATGGCCGGCAGCTGGCCGAGGTCCTCGTAATCGAGCACGGTCTTCTGCAGTGCGCGGCTTTCCTCGCGCAGCCGCTCCTGCCAATGCGGGTGTTTCGCCAGCTGGTAACTCATGTTGGCCAGCGTGATGGTGCTGGTGTCGTGCGCCGCCATCATCAGGAAGATCATGTGATTGATGACGTCCTCCTCGGACAGCGGGTCGCCGTGCCCGTCGCTGGCGTGGCAGAGACGCGAGAACAGGTCCGGCCGTTCCGACCTTTTGTGCGCGGGGAGGGCTTCGCGGAAGAACGCTTCCAGGTAATGGCGTCCGTTGATGCCGCGTTGCCAGCGCGTGCCGGGCAGGCGCAGTCGCAGGATGTCGGTGGGTGCGCGCACCGTGGCCAGGAAGGCGCGGTTGACGCGCTCGATCTCCGGGTCGGGATCGCGGTCCATGAAGACCTTCGCGGCCACGTCCAGCGTCAGCGCCTTGAAGCGCGGATAGAGCCGGAAGCCGTGCTCCGGTTTCCATCCGTCCAGCGTCTGCGCGATCATCGGGCCCATCATGTCGACGTAATGCGCCAGCGCATCGCGCTTGAACGCTGCCTGCATGGCATGGCGGTGCAGCTTGTGCTCCTGACCATCCAGCAGCATCAGGCCGCGGTTGAAGAAGTTCCTCAGGAAGTAGGTCCAGGCGTCATTGGAGAAAATGTCGCCGCGGTTCTGGTAGGCAAACTGGTTCGCATCCGGACCCAGCAGCACCAGCCAGTGCCGGCCGAACGAGTAACTCCAGGAAACCGGCCCGTAGCGCCGCCAGCGTTCGCGCAGGTATCGTAGCGGATCGCCGAACACGCCGATGGCATGCAGCGTTTCGCCGAGCAGTGGCCAGCCGTGGTGACCGGGAATGCCCCGGTCTGTCATCTCCCTGCCTGCGTCTGCGAACATGGGAAACCTCCTGCGGGCGGGTCGCCGCTGCGCTCAGGCGGCAGTGGCTCCGCCGTCGCGTTCATCATAGGGGATAAACGCGTCCGGCTGGTCGCCGGTTTCGCGCAGCAGGTCGACCTGGAGTTCCTGCAGGCGCCGGCCGGTACGCGTGAACCAGTCCTCGGTGGCCGGCAGCAGTTTTCGCACTGTTTCGCGTGCATTGAGGACGGCCAGCGAGCCCAGCGTCAGCGGCAGCCAGGCCTGTGCCTCGCGCAGTCCCAGTCGCCGGTACGCCGGGCGCCCGAGGCCGAGCCAGGCCAGTCCGAGCCGGCCCCGGCCGATACAGTGGCTCAGTACACGACCGGGCAGGCCCAGTTTCGGAAACTGGTACTGCACCTGCTCGGTGTAGCTGTGCGCGAGTTCCTGCGCCAGCGGGTTTTCCTCCGGAGCGGTCAGCGCGGCCAGGAAGATGATCCGCATGCCTTCCTTCTCCAGTTCGGTGTTGAAGGCCGGGTCCACGCCGATCAGGTGATTCGCGTAGCGCCACAGGTGCATGAATGCAGCGCGTTCGGGTCGCGTGAAGCGGACCCCGAACATGCGGCAGGCAAGCAGGCAGCCCGCCGCGAAAGCCTGCCCGG
>JBFKKR010000026.1:0-33784 GCA_041682035.1 Pseudomonadales bacterium
CCGAGAAGGTCCAGCCGATCGCACCGGACTGGTCGCCCGTCGCGGCGTCGGTCAGGCCGGCGCCGAAGCTGCCCAGGTAGCCTGCACCCTGCGGCTCGACCTGGATCGTGTGCGTGTCCAGCAGGTCCACGTCGCCAAAGGAGATCGTGCCCGCACGTTCGTGCAGGAAGTTGTTCTCGTTGGTCGAACCATCGGCCAGTTCGGCGATGGAAGCGCCGTCATCGGCGCCCGTGATGACCGGCGCGTCGTTGGTGCCGACGATGGTGATGGTCACCATCTGCTGGGCGGAAGCGCCATGGTTGTCGGTCACGGTCACGAGGTACTGCTGCACCAGGGTCTCGCCGGCGGCGAGGTAATCCATGGGCGCATCCTCCAGCGAGAAGGTCCAGCCGATCGCCCCGGACTGGTCGCCGGTGGCCGCGTCGGTCAGCCTGGCACCGAAGTCGCCCAGGTAACCCACGCCCTGCGGCGTGACCTGGATCGTGTGCGTGTCGAGCAGGTCGACGTCCGCAAAGGAGATCGTCCCCGCACGTTCGTGCAGGAAAGCGTTTTCGTTTTCCGAGCCATCCGGCAGCTCCGTGACGGTGGCACTGTCATCCGCCGCCGTGATGACCGGCGCATCGTTGGTGCCGGTGATGGTCACGGTGACCACGTGCGTGGCGCTGGCGCCAAACGGGTCGGTGACGGTCACTGAATAGGTCTGCACGATCTGCTGACCTTCGGCCAGGCTGTCCAGGACCGCGTCCGGCACCGAGAACTGCCAACGCACGGCGCCTGCACCGTCACCGGTGGAAACGTCGGTGATCTCGGCCAGGAAGGAACCCAGGTAGGAATCGTCACCGGCTTGCACAGTCAGCTCGTGGCGGTCACTCAGATCGACATCACCGAAGACCAGCGAACCGCCGGACAGGTGCACGGAGACATTCTCGCCTTCCGCTCCGTCGGTGATTTCCGTGACACTGCCCTGGTCACTGAAGCCCTCGGCTTGCACGTCGAACACCGGCGCGTCGTTGGTACCCCGAATGGTGACCGTCACGGTCGCAGGGTCGCTGTCGCCGTCCGCATCCGTCAGGGTGTAATGAAACACCGCCTGCACGGATTCGCCCTGGGCCAGGTAGTTGAAGCTGCGCGAAGGCGTGAACACCCACTCGTTGGTGGTGACGTCATAGGTCAGGGTGCCGTATTCGTGCTGACCGACCCACTCGAGAATGTGCGGGTCATCGCCCAGAAGATCGTTGTTGTTGGGGATGCGCACACCCGCGTCGTCCTCGAACATCTCGCCGGCGTCGTCATTGGCGACCGGCTGCAGGTCGATCGGCACAACGGTGGGCGAACTCACCGGGGGGTCTTCCGGTTGTACGGCGCTGAACTCGGGGCTGATCGGATTGGTGTTGAAACCGGATTGCGGCGTGGTCGACTGGTTCGAACGGGACAGGACCACGAAGCTCGAGCCTTCCTCCTCTCCGCCACCCGCGGCCGGTCCGGCAGCAGTTGCTTCCAGCTGGCTGGGGTCTTCACCGGCAAGCAGGGCCTGCTGGATGGCGTCGATGCTGCTGCTGGACTCGTCCAGCAGGTCCTCGATCAAGGCCGGTTCGGCATTCTGGCCGGGCAATGCGCTGTTCAGCGTCGCCGGGTTGAAAACCTCTGCATCCAGCGCGACCCGCGAGTTGCCACCGAGGTCGAAATGGGTGCCGTCGCGCAGCTCGATGGAGATTGCGCTGTGCGGGCCGGTAATGATGATGTCATCGGCGTACACTGCGTCGCCGACCCTGAGATCCCGGATTTCGCCGGTGAGCGGGTTCTCTGCCCGGGCGGTGCCGGTAATTGCCTGAACGATACCAATTGCGATCTGAGCGGGGACAGTTTGGATGGCCGCGGCCATATAGAGCTCCGGATTTCTCCCTTGGGTGGCACCCGGAGATCGGGTGCCGATGAGCTCAATCTCTGCTTGTCCGGGTCGGCCGGTAATTGTACTGAAGTACATCCTCCCGACCGGCCTGCTCGCTACATTTCTAAAGCCGGTCGGAGAACCGGAAAAAGCCCGTCGCCGGGGTCATCCGGCGGCGACACGGTCGCGCAGTTCGCCCACGAAAGCAATGGTGGCAGGGCCGAGCGCGTCGGCATCGCGGAAGCCGAGGTAGAGGCTCTCGGTACGGCGGGCACCACGCTGCAGGTTCAGTGGCCGCAACTGCCCGCGTTGCTCCAGTTCGCGGGTGAACCCGGTCGGGAGCCAGGCGAACCCATACCCCCGGGCGACCAGGTCGATTGATGTCACGGTGTGACTCACGGTCCAGCGCTGGTCGGCGCCCAGCCAGCCGGCGTCCTGGGAGACCTGCACGGCCGAGTCCCGCACCACGATCTGCCGGTGGGACTTCAGCACCTCCAGGCTGATCGGGTCCGGTTCGGCGTGCAGCGGGTGGTCCGGGTGCGCCATGGCGCGAAACGCCACCCGGCAGATCTCCTCCTTCATGCCACCCGGCACCGGGAACGGCGTGATCGCCACGTCTGCCCGCCCCGCTTGCAACAACTCGTTGGCGCCGGACAGCACCGTCTCGTGGATCTCCATGCGCAGCTGCGGGTAGGCCGCCGACACCGCGGCGGTGGCCTCGAACAGGAGCGCAGGCGGGAAGATCTCGTCGGCGGCGATCACCAGGTGGGTCTCGACCCCGGCCGCCAGCGTCAGCGCCGCGGACTCCAGCCGCTCCGCCTCGTCCAGCACGTAGCGTGCCCGCTGCAGCATGAAGCGGCCCGCGTCGGTGAGTTCGATCCGGCGGCCACTGGCACGGAAGAGTTCCAGGCCCAGCTGCGCTTCCAGCTTCTGCACCGCGTGGTGGATGGCGGACTGGCTCTTGTTGGTGCCGCGGGCGGCCGGGGCGAACCCGCCCGCCTCGGCGACTTCGCGGAACATCCGCCACTGTTCCAGCGAGGTCCGGTTCACGGCTGCGCACCCGCCGTATCAATCAGGAAACCCCGGGGCGCGTCGCACCCCGGGGCCGGCAGGACGGTCCGCTCAGGCATGGACGGGCACATGTCCGCCCGGCACCTGCCGGACCAGCACGCGGTCCACGGACAGCGCGCCGCCGCCCTGGAACACGAGGGCGACCGAGACCGCCAGCAGGGCCAGCGCGAACTCGTAGCCGTCATTGCTCAGGAACAGCCCGTTGGGCAGGTGCACCACGACCAGGGCGACCGCCATGGTCACCGCCGCGACCAGCGCAGCCGGCCGGGTGAGCAGCCCCAGGATGAGCGCAATGCCGCCGAAGAACTCGGCGCTGCCGGCCGCCAGCGCCATCAGGTAGCCGGGTTCCAGGCCGATCGAGGCCATCCACTGGCCCGTGCCCTCCAGGCCATAGCCGCCGAACCAGCCGAACAGCTTCTGCGCGCCGTGGGCGGCGAGGATGATGCCCAGCGGGATGCGCAGCACGAGTGCCGAGATCGCCGCGTCGGATTGCAGGATGCGTTGGATGTTGTGGGTCATTTGGTTGTCTCCGTGTGTGATGAACCAGGTACGGAGAGATCATAAATCCATATATTGCGGACGATAATCGCGTTAATTCGCATATATCATCCTATTTTATTGAACAATGTAACGAAAGCTAGCTGGCTTCTGCACCCCCTTCGCTGGTCCGGATCCTGATCTCACCCTCCAGGGTGCGGTGCACCGGGCAGCGGTCGGCGATCTGCAGCATGCGCGCGCGTTCCGTCGGAGACAGGTCGCCACGCAGGTGGATCTCGCGCCGTATCTCGCTGACCTGCCCGTCCCGGCTTTCACAGTCGGCGCAGTCGGCCGCGTGCACGCGTTGATGACTCAGCACGACGCGGACCTGTTCCAGCGCCAGCGATTTACGCTCCGCGTACATGCGCAGGGTCATCGAGGTGCAGGCCCCCAGTGCGGCGAGCATGAGGTCATACGGGGATGGCCCGCTGTCCTTGCCACCCTGGCCCACCGGCTCGTCGGCAGGCAGCGCGTGCCTGCCCACGCGCACCTCGTTGCCGTACCGGCCGACGCCGTTCTCGCGCACCTCGACATGACCATCCGGCACCGCGTCGACGCCGGCCGGTTCCGGCAGATAGCGTTCAGCCCATGCCGCGATCAGGCGGGCGACATACTCCGAATCCACCGCCTTGCGCAGCAGGTGGTCGGCACGGTCGAGCGACACGAAACTCTTCGGATGCTGCGCCGCCTCGTAGATGCGCGCCGCCTCCGTGACGGGCACCACATCGTCCACCGGCGAATGCATCACCAGCAGCGCCTTTCGCAAGCGCCGGATGTGATCGGTGGATGCGTACTTTTCCAGGTCTTCCAGCAATTGGCGCCGGACCGGAAACTCGCGCAGGCCGATGCGGACGCGCGCGCAGCCGTCCGCCTCGATCTGTTCCTTGGCGTCGACGAACAGGTGCTCGACGTGCCGTGCCTTCGAGGGCGCGCCGATGGTGCAGACCGCCACCGCGGAATCGACCCGGTCGGCAACGCCGAGCACGGCCGCACCGCCCAGGCTGTGCCCGATGAGTATCTGCGGCCCGCCGTGCGCCTCGTTCAGCCAGCGCGCTGCCGCCAGCAGGTCCTCCAGGTTGGAGGAGAAGTTGGTGTTGGCGAAGTCCCCGTCGCTGTTGCCCAGGCCGGTGAAGTCGAAGCGCAGCACCCCGATGCGCTCGCGCGTCAGCGCCCGCGCGATGCGCGAGGCCGCCGCGATGTCCTTGCCGCAGGTGAAGCAGTGCGCGAACAGCGCCCAGGCGCGGACCGGCCCCGGTGGTTTCTCCAGCAAACCGGCCAGGGACTCGCCCTGAGCATTCGAAAACCTGACGGGCTCGCGCATCATGGCGGATTCTCCTTTTCGTCACGACCAGACTGCCGGAAACGGGCGATCGCCCGTCCCGATCCTCGACACAGGATATACCGCCCCGTTTCCGGGCTGGATGACATCGCCGGGTGAACCATACTTGTCCCTTCCCCAGCCGACCCCTGCGAGTGACGTCATGCCTCAGCTCCTGCTCATCTCCGGCACCAGCCGGCCGGACAACTTCACGCACCGGGCGCTCGGCGTCGTGCACGACGAACTGCAGCAACGCAGCGCACAGGTGCAACTGATCGACGCGCGCGAACTGCACCTGAATTTCCCCGGGCAGGAGGAAACGGGGGATGCGAAGCGGCTGAAGCAGGCGGTTGCGGACGCGGACGCGGTCCTGCTGGCGACCCCGGAGTACCACGGCTGCTTCTGCGCCATGACCAAGCTCATCATCGAGAACCTCGGCTTCCCCTCTGCGCTCGGCGGCAAGCCGGTGGCGCTGGTCGGCGTCGCGGCGGGACGGATCGGCGCCATCAAGTCGCTGGAGCAGCTCAAGGGCGTGATGTCGCACGTGGGTGCGATCGTCGTGCCGGGCGCGGTGTCCATCGCCGGCGTGCAGGGCGTCTTCGATGAACAGGGCAACTGCACGGACGCCGGCACCGAAAAGGCGCTGCGCGGCGCGGCGTCCGGCCTGCTGCAGTTCATGGAGCGCTACGTATGCCCGGCGTACCGGCTCGCCGAGCTCGAGAGCGCCGTGCGTGGCGACGGACCCGCCTGGAGCACCGCCCTCTGAACCGGCTCACGGCCACCGGCGGGCGGTCGCCGCCAGGCCGGATGCCGGTTTTCCCGGCTGGCTCATGAACTATGATTGTCACACCGACCAAATCCATTGGGCTACGCAGGAGGGATGGTCATTTTCCGTATCCGCCGTGTCTACGACGCCTCCCTGCCGATCAACCGGCACGTGATCGGCCAGGTCGAGGACATCATCCGCAGCCAGTTCGACGACATCTCCGACCAGGACATCCGTCGCATCCCGGACAAGCTGCACAATCCCATGAAGTACGACTTCCGTTCGGTGTTGTTCGTCAGCGACACTCGCAACGGGGTGGTGCGGGGATTTTCGCTGTTCTCCGCCGACCCGGACCTCGGCTTCGGCTACCTGGACCTGCTGGCCCTCACCGGCGGGACCAAGGGCGGCGGGGTCGGCGCCGCGCTGTACCGGCGGGTGCGGGAGGAGTGCATCAACCTGGGGCTGGACTGGCTGCTGTTCGAATCGCGCTCGGATGACCCGGCGCTGAACGCCGACCCGGCCGAACTGAAGGAAAACCGGGCACGCATGCGTTTTTACGAGCGGCTCGGCGCCCACCCGGTGCTGGGAACCGACTGGGACCAGCCACGCAAGGCCAACCAGGGGCATTGCTACAGCCTGATGGTCGATGCACTGGGCCGGGAGGACGCGGAGCTCGGTCTGCAGGAGGCGCAGTCCTTCGCCCGCGCCATCCTCAAGACCAAGTACCGGGGCAAGGTGACCCCGCGCCAGATCGAGAAGATCGTGGCGTCATTCCGCGACGATCCGGTGCGCATCCGCGCCGGTCGCACGCCGGCCGTGAAGTCGCAGCCTATCCTGGTGACCGGCAAGGTGCCGGAAGACCGCAAGGTCATCTTCTGCGTGGCGGACAAGCACGAGATGCACCACATCAAGGACCATGGTTACGCCGAGCAGCCGGTGCGGGTGGCTTCGATCCTCGAGGAACTCGACAAGTCCGAGCTGTTCCGGCGGGTGCCGCGCCGGCATTTCAAGGACCAGCACATCCTGGCCGTGCACGACCGGCGCTTCGTCAATTTCTTCCGCGAGGTGGCCCTGAGTATTCCACCGGAGCAGTCGCTGTACCCGGACGTGTTCCCGATCCGGAAGAGCGTCGGCACGCCGAAGAACATCCGCTCGCACGCGGGCTACTACTGCATCGACATCTACAGCCCCATCAACCGCAACGCCTACCTCGCGGCGCGCGACGCGGTGGACGCGGCGCTGACGGCGGCGGGCACCATCGAGCGCGGCGCGCGCATCGCCTACGCACTGGTCCGTCCGCCCGGTCACCACGCCGGGTACGATTCTTTCGGCGGCTACTGCTACTTCAACTCCAACGCGATCGCCGCGCATTTCCTGACCGCCCTGGGCCGCGTCGCGATCCTCGATCTCGATTACCACCACGGCAACGGGCAGCAGGAAATTTTTTATCGCCGGAACGACGTGCTGACGATTTCCATCCACGCCGACCCGGCGTTCGAGTACCCCTACTTCAGTGGCTCGGCTTCCGAACGCGGGGAAGACGCGGGGGCGGGTTTCAACCTGAACATCCCGTTGCCGCGCGCGGTGGACGGCGCCCGTTACCTGCCGGCGCTGCAGCGCGCCTGCCAGCGCATCAGGGCGTTCAAGCCGGTCTGCCTGGTCGTCGCGCTGGGACTGGACACCGCCCGCAACGATCCCAGCGGCACCTGGGACCTGGTGGCCGAGGATTTCCACGCCAACGGCCTGTGCATCGGCGCGCTGAACCTGCCGGTGCTGGTGGTGCAGGAAGGCGGTTACGACTGCTCCGTGCTGGGCCAGAACGCCGCCGCGTTCCTGACCGGCCTGTGGGAAGGCGATCCGCGCTCGCACGGCAAGAGCCGGAAAACGCCGATGAAGAAGAAATCCGCGCGCTGACGGGTCCCGTTTCAGGGCTTCGCCAGGTCCTCCAGGGTGAAGACGACGCGCACTCGCCGGTCCGCCGCGGGCGCCTCGGTGAGATAGCCCACCAGGTCGGCGTCCGACTCGACCGCGTGGAGGACTGCCTCATCGTCCCCCAGTCGGCGCGGCCGCCGGGCGCGCCCGGTGAACACCTGCCGTGCCCAGTGCGAATTCAGCTGCAGTTCCGACATGCTGGTGATCCGGTAGTGGAACTCGTGGAACACCCGTTTCGTCGTGCTCTGATCCACGAAGCCCGGCCGCACGTCCTCCTCGAACCGCACCGGGCGGCCCAGCGCGATCGCGGCGACCTGGTCGATTGACAGCTCCCTGATCGGGCTGTCCTGGTGCACGATGACGTAGATTCCGGCCCAGGCCGGCAGGTGCAGGCCCGCGAGCAGGACAAACAGCACGCAGGAACCGCCGCGCTTTCCTCTCCCCGTTCTCCACATGGTCAGAACATCATGTCCAGCACGAACGACCAGATGTCCACGGAATCATCCGGTAGCGCGGAAAACAGCCCCGCCGTGCCCTGGAAGTTGTACACATGCTGCCACTCGCCCTTCAGTGCCACGCCGGAACCCAGGTCATAGCGGAAGCCCAGCGTCCAGGAGGACTGCTCGGAATCGATGAGGAACGGCGGGTCGCGGAAGTTGAGGGCGCCGCCCAGGAAGACACGGTCGCCATTGTCGGTGTTGGATATGTCGGAAAAGGTGAGGTGGGTCATCACCTGGCCCCAGCGGTAGCCACCGGTGAGGTACCACGCGTCCCAGTCGCTGAGCCAGCCGTCAATGCGGACCTGCGTGTACTCGCCCATCGTCATCCAGCGGCCATTGTCGTACTGGTAGCCGAGGCCGGCGAAAGTGACCTCCTCGTCGTCCACCGACAGGTCCAGCCCGAACGCGGTTTCCACCGCCTGGAGCGCCGCCGGGAGCGGACTGAGCGTGGTATCGGTCCGGGCCAGCGAGGCGAACAGCCCGAGGTCATCCTTCTGCATGCGCAGGGTGCCACCGGCCAGCCTGTCCAGGTCCACGTTGGTCCGGCTGCCCGCCAGCACCACGTCGGTGGCGTGTCCGCCGAGGTAGGCCTGTGCGTCCATCACCCAGGAGCCCGGCAGCAGCCGCGAGTAACGCAGCGTGGCGCCGTCGAAGCTGGAGAACTGGCCGATCAGGCCGTAGACCTCGACCGGCGGCCGCACCCACGGATAGGCATAGCCGACCTCGAGGTACTCCGAGTGCATGAACAGCGGCAGCCTGCTGCGGCCCAGCAGCAGGCGCGTGTTCGCGTCCAGACGGTACTTCAGGTAGGCCCATTCCACCTCGAGGTGAAAATCGTCGGTGTCGCGGGACTCGTCCACGCCACGGGCGACCACCTGGGTGACGAAATCCACGTCCGGATTGACCTGGAAGGTCGCCTGCAGCCCGAGCACGGTGTCGGCATTGAAGTCGTAGTCGTCGTGGATGTGCGCGTTGTTGTTCTGGAACGCGGCATTATCGCTGCTGCGCGCCACGCCCACCGTGGCAAAACCTTCCAGCCGCAGACGGCTGCGTGCTTCGGCCAGTTCGTCGTTGATGGCGCGGACCTGCTCCTCGACGCGGTCGAGTTCTTCCCCGGTCACGGTATCGGCAGTCGCGGTCGCCGGCGCCACGCTTCCGGTGCCCGGCTGTTCGTCGCCGCGCAGGCTGCGCACTTCCGACTCCAGGGCCTCGATGCGTTTCTCGTAAGCCTCGATCCGTTCCTCGTAGGCCTCGAAGCGACGCAGGATCTCTGCCTCGCTGAGCGCCGCCGCCGCGGCCGGGTACAGCGCGCCCGCCACCAGGATGAAAGCGGCCGCGGCCCCGCAGCCGGGCTGGCGAGCCCGCCGCCGGCAGCCGTGTACAGGCGCTCCTGCCAGGCCCGGTTCTGAACAAAGCCAATCCGCCATGCCGCTCCCCGCCCGCTTCCTGCGCGCATCACGCTGTCTCACCGCTCCATTATGGACAATGACGGCGCAAACCACCCACCCAGGCTCGCCACCCACTATCCGGATTCTCACGTTGGTCTTATGCTTGAGCGAAGATTTGGCCGGACGGCAGGTGGTGCCGGCACTCCGCGTTCAACCTCTACATCCAGGGGAGTCGGCATGGAATCACCAGCGCACCCGTTCGGCCGGCAGGTCGTACGGGCGATTTGTTTGGCAGTCCTTTTTTCGCCCGGGGCGATCGCCACCGAGAGCGCCACCACCACGCGCGAGGTGGACCTGCTGCGCGAACCGGACCCGGGCAGCGACCCGGTCGGCAGACTGGGCGGCGGGGCCTCGGTGCAGTTACGCCAGCGCAGCGGACCCTGGTACCAGGTACATTCGTCCGCGCCGGCCCTGGAAGGCTGGCTGAAGATGTTCAGCGTGCGCCTGAGCAGCGACCCGCGCAGCGCCACCGGCTACCGCAACATGCTCAACACCGTCAGCTCGGGGGTCGGCGGCACCGGCGTGGCAACCGGGGTCCGCGGACTGGACCCGGCCATGATGCAGGCCAGCAGTCCGAACCACCAGGAACTCCAGCACTTCCTGCAGATGAACTACAGCATCGGCGAGGCTCGGGAGTTCGCACGCGTGAACGAGATCCGCGCGAAGGGGGTGTCCGGTGCACGCTGAATGGAACCGCCTCCTGCGCCACGCCACCCTGCTTGCGCTGCTGGCCGTCCCGCTCACCGCCTGCGAACAGGTGCAGCAGCAGATGCAGCAGGTCGGGATCAACATGACCGAGATGACCAACCTGGTACAGCTCGGCATGGAGGCGCTGCAGCCGCTGCCGGTCGCGCAGGAAGTGATGATCGGGCAGGAGATCAGTGCCGTGCTGCTGGGCGCAGCGCCACTGCGGCGGGATGAACCGCTGCACGAGTACGTGAACCGGGTCGGCCTGTGGATCGCCGACCAGTCCTCCCGGCCGGACCTGCCGTGGCGGTTCGGCGTGCTGAACACGGATTCGGTCAACGCGTTCGCCGCACCGGGCGGCAACATCTTCGTCACCCGCGGCCTGCTGGCAATCCTGCAGAGCGAAGCGGAACTGGCCGGCGTGCTGGCGCACGAGATCGTGCATGTGCTGGAACGGCATCACCTGAACGCCCTGCGGCGGGAGAAATCCATCGGCCTGGCGGCAGCGCTGTCGAAACATTTCTCGGTGACCGCTTCGGCGAGCCAGCACGCGCAGATGCTGCCGGCCGAACTGAAGGCGAAGCTCGGCGAGGCCGGCAGGCAGCTGTATGCCACCGGGCTGGACCGCACCGACGAACTGGCGGCCGACCGCGCCGGGCTGCAGCTGGCCGCACGCGCCGGCTACGACCCTTACGCACTCATCAGCGTGCTGCAGAAACTCGAGGCGCTGAGCGCGCAGGATGCGCGGCTCGAATACCTGTTCAGCACCCACCCGCAACCGGGAAAGCGCATCGCTGAACTCGAGAAGGTGCTGGATGGTCTCGCTGTACCGGGGCCGTTCGCCGAAGGAACGGCCCGGTACCAGCGCTACGCCCTGAAGCGCATCTGACAAGCCCGTGCTGGCCTGGCTGCGGAAGCGCCCGGAAGTCCTGCTGACGCTGTTCTTCCTGCCGCTGGCGATGCTGGTGACGGAGACCGGGCTGCTGCGCCGGTTCGATTATCTCCTGCTCGATCCGATGCTGCGCCTGCGCGCGGCGCAGGAACAGCCCGACCCGCGCCTGCTGGTGGTGGACATCGATGAACGCTCCATCCGTGCGATGGAGCAGTACGTCGGCGCCTGGCCGTGGCCGCGCTCGATCCATGCCGAGCTGGTGGAACTGCTGCAGGCGCAGGGCGCGCGGGCCATCCTGTTCGATCTGCTGTTCTCAGAGCGTGATCTCTATCGCCCCGACAGCGACGCCTATTTTGACGAGGTCCTGCAGGCGAGCGATCGCACCTACCTGCCGGTGCTGCAACTCGACGCCGAGCGGGGCCAGGGACGCCAGCGTTTCGTGGAACTGCCGACCACCCTGCAACTGCGGATGGAACCCGGCGGCGACCCGGGCGAGGACGGGCTGTTCCTGCTGCCGCAGGTGGTGCGGCCGGAAGCGTGGCGCAGCGGCACCATCAACTTCGTCGCCGATGCGGACGGTGTCGGACGCCGCTACGATGTGCGGCGGCAGCTGGGCGGCGGCTGGTGGATGCACTCGCTGCCCGCCCGCGCCGCCGCCGACCTCGGCGCCGGGCTGCCCGCGGCGGACCGCATCCTCCTGCACTGGCAGTCGCCCGCGCTGCAGACCTACCCGACGGTCTCCTATGCCGCGGTGTATGCCGCGCTGGCGGAGGGCAACCCCTTCCACGACCGTGATTTCTTCCGGGACCGCATCGTGATCATCGGCGCATCCGCAGCCGGCCTGCACGACATCAAGAGCACCCCGATCGACGCCGTGCAGCCGGGCATGTACCTGCTGGCGACAGCGCTGGACAACCTGCTGAACGGTGAATACCTGCTGCAGCTGCCGGCGTACTGGCGCAGCCTCGCCAGCGGCCTGCTCGTCCTGGCGCTGGGACTGCTGGCGCTGGCCGTGCGCCAGTCCGTGCTGCTGGTCGCCGCCGCCACGCTGCTGATGGCCGGCTGGGTGATGCTGGACTGGAGGCTGCTCTCCGCCGGGCACGAACTGGGCACCGGCGCCGCGTTGCTGCTGGGCGCGGCCTACGTGTTCTGGCTGCAACTGCTGCGTTACTGGCGTGCCTACCGCGAGCGTCAGCGCACCCTGCAACTGTTCGGACGTTTCCTGGATCCGCGCGTGGTCCAGGCCCTGGCCGAGGAGGGGCTCACCGAGAGCGCCATGCGCGGCCGTGAATCCGAGGTCACCGTGCTGTTCTCGGACATCAGAAATTTCACCACGCTGTCCGAGCAGCACAGCGCGGCCGAGGTGCTGACCCTGCTGAACGACTACCTCGGCCGGCAGGTCGCGGTGATCTTCCGCCACGGCGGCACGCTCGACAAGTTCATCGGCGACGCGATCATGGCTTTCTGGGGCGCGCCCATGGCTTCGGACACGCAGGCGGAGGACGCCATCGCCGCGGCGCTGGAGATGACCCAGGTCATGGAGCGGTTTCGTGAAGAGACTGGCTTCCACGCCTTCGACATCGGCATCGGCATCCACACCGGCACGGCGATGGTCGGCATGGTCGGATCGGAGCAGCGCCTGGACTACACGGTGATCGGCGACACGGTCAACCTCGCCAGCCGCATCGAGGGCCTGACCAAGGACCGCGCGCGCATCCTTGTCTCGGCCGAGACCCGTGCACGCTGCGGGGACGGCACCCGGCACAGCTTCCGTGACCATGGCGAACACCACGTGAAGGGCCGCGAACGCGGCGTGCGGGTGTTCGAGCCGCTGTGAACCGTATTTCCCGCGCGCCCGGAGAGACGCCTCAGGCAGTGGCCTCGCTGGCGGCGCCGGCCAGATCGGTGAGGCCCGTGAGATCCGGCAGGTGCACCTCGCGCCCGTCGATCTCCACCAGGCCCTTCCCGCGCATCTGCTGGATGACCCGGCTCACCGTCTCCGGTGTCAGGCCGAGGTAGCTGGCGATGTCCATGCGCGACATCGGCAGCCGGAACCGCGTGGTCGAAAGCCCGCGCCGCCCCTGCCGTACGGAGATGCCCCAAAGGAATACCGCCAGCCGTTCCTCCGCCGCACGGCAACTGAGCATCATGGACAGCGATTGTCCCTGGACCAGGTCGCGGCTGAGCGCCTCGAAGAAGTAGTGCTGCAGGCCCGGCAGTTCCCGGCAAAGATCCTCCATGCGCGAGAACGGCAGCCGGCACACCATCGTGGTATCGAGCGCCTGGGCGGAATTGGTGTAACTCTTCGCGGCGATGCCGCCCAGACCGGCCATTTCCCCGGGAAGCACGAACCCCGCCACCCGCTGTTCGCCGTCATCAGCCAGGGAAATCAACCGCAACGCACCGCTGCTCACCATGTACAGCGAGTGAAACGCATCACCATCGCGAAAAAGGTAGTCCCCGGACTGCAACGGCCGGCCCCGTTCCACAACCGCCTCGATGCGGTCGACATCGGCGGCGGGAACCGAATGGGGCATGCACAACGCGGCAAGCGCACAGTTGTGGCATTTCAAATGGTTCATCGTCCCCGGCAACTCCCATCCGCAACCGTTCGTGAAAGGTCCGGATCCTTGATCCAGATCAGGACTCTCGTCAGAACATATCATTATTGTGGATGGTGGCAAGAACTGTCCGCGCCGTGCAGCGCCTTCGGCAACCCCTATTCCCAGCCGGCGACCCCCCGCATGTCCGGCAACTGGTGGGCGATGCCCTTGTGACAGTCGATGCAGGTGGCGGCGCCCGACGCCAGCGCCGTGGAGTGGCTGTGACGGGCACGGGGACTCTGGCGCGTGTAATCCATGAACTGGAACCCGTGGCAGTTGCGGCACTCCAGCGAGTCGTTGGCTTTCAGGCGCGCCCACTCGTGTGCAGCGAGTTCCAGCCGCTTGTCGAGAAACTTCTCGCGCGTGTCGATGGTTCCGAAGAGATGGCCCCAGACCTCTTTCGAGGCCTGCATCTTGCGTCCCATCTTGGCCACCCATTCGTGCGGAACGTGGCAATCCGGGCAGGTGGCCCGCACCCCGGAGCGGTTGTTGTAATGGATGGTCGCGCGCAGTTCCTCGAACACGTTGTCGCGCATCTCGTGGCACCCGATGCAGAACTTCTCGGTGTTGGTGGCCTCCACCGCCGTGTTGAACCCGCCCCAGAACACAATGCCGGCGACAAAGCCGCCGAGGGTCAGGAACCCGAGGCTGAAATGCCGGCTCGGGGATGTCATCGCGCGCCAGCAACGCGCCAGCCAGGACGGCTTCATCACCGGCCCTGCGCGTCGAGCCGCCGCCGGATCAGCTGCTCGGCATCCTGGAAGCGGTTCTGAACCGGCAACGACACCTCGTGTTGCGGCACATGGCACTGGTTGCAGAAGTAACGCCGCGGCGAGAGCGTGGCAAGGAAGTTGCCGTCCCGGTCCATGAAATGCGTCACGCTGATCATCGGCGCCTGGCTGGCTTCGACGCGCCCGCGTGCATGGCAGGTCATGCACTTGTGCCCGTAGCGGTCCACCTGGTAGTTGTCGATCTTGTGCGGAATCGTCGGCGCCTGCATCGGGTAGCTCCGCTCGCGCTTGCGGTCGGTGTTCTCGACCGGCGGGATGGGCGGCGCCGGACCTTCCTCGTCCAGCGGGACCCCGTGGCGCAGTGTCGCCAGCGGCTGGCCCGCCACGCTGACGGGCAGAGTCAGCAGCACGAGCGCGAGCCACCCGCACAACGCTGCCGGACCCGGCCGCATCACAGTCCCACCCGCTCGATGCGGACCGCGCATTTCTTGTAATCGGTCTGCAGGGAAATCGGGTCGGTCGCGTCCAGCGTGACCTTGTTGATCAGTTGGCTGGCGTCGAACCACGGCACGAACACGAGCCCGCGTGGCGGGCGGTTGCGGCCGCGCGTCTCGACCCGGGTACGGATCTCACCGCGCCGCGAGATCACCCGCACCTCCGAGCCGCGCCGCACCTGCAGCGCGCGGGCGTCGTCCGGGTGCATGAACACGACGGCGTCCGGCACCGCCCGGTACAACTCGGGCACCCGTTGCGTCATCGAACCCGAGTGCCAGTGCTCGAGCACGCGCCCGGTGCTGAGCCAGAACGGGTATTCGTCATCGGGGGACTCCGCCGGCGGTTCGTAGGGCAGGGCGAAGACGACCGCCCGCTGGTCCGGCCGGCCGTAGAACTGGAAGCCGCTGCCGGGCTGCACGTAGGGGTCGCTGCCCTCCCGGTAGCGCCAGCGGGTTTCCCGGCCGTCGACCACAGGCCAGCGCATGCCACGGGTGGCGTGGTAGCGGTCAAACGGTGCGAGGTCGTGACCGTGACCACGCCCGAAGCGGGCATACTCCTCGAACAGTCCCTTCTGGATGTAGAAACCGAACGCCTCGGACTCCTGGTTGCGATGGCCGTCGGCCACGTCCTTCAGCGGGTAGCGCGACACCTGCGGGGTACCGAACAGCACATCGAACAGGGTCTTTTTCCGGTACGCCGGATTGCGTTCCAGAACCTCCGCGGGCCAGACCTCCTCGGTGCGGAACCGCTTCGAAAACTCCACCAGCTGCCAGAGGTCCGAGCGCGCCTCGCCCGGCGGGTCCACCAACTGGTGCCAGAACTGCGTGCGCCGCTCGGCGTTGCCGTAGGCGCCTTCCTTCTCGACCCACATCGCGGTCGGCAGCACGAGGTCCGCGGCTTCCGCGGTCACCGTCGGGTAGGCTTCCGAGACCACGATGAAGTTGTCCGGATGGCGGTAGCCCGGCAGCACTTCCTCGTTGATATTCGCCGCCGCCTGCACGTTGTTGTTCACCTGCACCCAGTAGGCGTTGATCTTGCCGTCGCGCAGCAGCCGGTTCTGCAGCACCGCGTGTGCGCCCGGGCGCTCGGGGATGATGCCGGCCGGCAGTTCCCAGATGCGTTCCGCGAGGGCGCGGTGTTCGGGGTTGTTCACGACCAGATCGGCAGGCAGGCGATGGGCGAAGGTGCCGACTTCGCGAGCCGTCCCGCACGCGGACGGCTGGCCGGTCAGGGAGAAGGGACTGTTGCCCGGCGTGCTGATCTTGCCCGTCAGCAGGTGCAGGTTGTACAGCAGGTTGTTCACCCAGACGCCACGCGTATGCTGGTTGACGCCCATCGTCCACAGGGACATCACGCGCTTGCCCGGATCGGCATACAGGGCGGCGAGTTTTTCCAGGGCCGCCTCCGGCACGCCGGACTCGGCGGCCGCGCGCGCCAGCGTGTAGGGGCGCACGAATGCGGCGAACTCCTCGAAGCCGATCGGCACCGAGGCACCGGGGTCGGCCGCATTGCGCGCATTGCGCTGGCGCGGATCGGTCGGCCGCAAGCCGTACCCGATATCCGTGACGCCGCGCCGGAAAGTCACGTGTTTTTCGACGAACGACCGGTTCACGCGTCCTGACTGGATGATGTGATTGCACAGGTAATTCAGGATGAACAGGTCGCTGTGCGGCCGGAACACCATCGGCAGGTCGGCCAGATCGAAGCAACGGTTCTCGAACGTGGACAGCACCGCCACCTGCACGTGCGGATGCGACAGGCGCCGGTCGGTCAGCCGCGTCCACAGGATAGGGTGCATCTCGGCCATGTTCGCGCCCCACAGGACGAAGGCGTCGGCATGCTCGAAGTCGTCGTAGCAGCCCATGGGTTCATCCATGCCGAAGGTGCGCATGAATCCGGCGACCGCGGAGGCCATGCAGTGGCGGGCGTTGGGCTCGAGGTTGTTCGACCGGAACCCGGCCTTCATGAGCTTGCTGGCCGCGTAGCCCTCCCAGACCGTCCACTGGCCGGAACCGAACATGCCGATCGCGTCCGGCCCCTTCTCGCGCAGCACCCGCTTGAACTGCGCCGCCATGACGTCGAACGCCTGTTTCCAGGTCACCGGCGTGAACGTGCCCTGCTTGTCATAGCGTCCGCCCTTCATGCGGAGCAGGGGCTGGCGCAGCCGGTCTTCACCGTAGAGGATCTTGGCGAGAAAGTATCCCTTTACGCAGGCGAGTCCCCGGTTGACGTCGGAACGGATGTCGCCGTGCGTGGCGACCACGCGGTTGTCCTTGACCCCGACGTGCATGCCGCAACCGGTCCCGCAGAACCGACAGGGTGCCTTGGACCAGCGAATGCGCGCCAACTCGGACTCGGTCACGACGTTGGCCGCGCCGGCGGCTCCGGGGATGCCCGCCGTGCCCATGGCCGCTGCAACTGCGGCCTGGCGGATCAGTTCACGCCGGGTCAGCGTCAATGTCGTTCTCCAGCGGTTGCTGCAATCCGGGCTCGCAGTGGTGGTAGACCAGCCGGGCGCTCAGCACGCCGGGCATGGCTTCCACCCGCGACAGCTGCTCGGCCAGCAACTGCGCACTCTCCGCCTCGGCAAGCAGGATCACCCGCCCGTCGTCATGCCGGGCTGCGTACTCGAGCCCGGGGATCTGCCCGACCGCATCGATGAACGCTTTCACACGCAGCGAGGGCACGTGCACCAGGAGGCTCGCGATGTGCCAGACCGACATGCCCGCAGACCTGCTATCCGGCGGGAGGGCCGAGGATCAACTGCGACAGCCACACCATGAAGCCGAAACCCCCGACCGCAAGCACCGCGATGAGCGGCGCCAGGACGATCGTGAGGAACAGGAAGACCTGCAGTTCGAGTTTCTTGGTCGGGTGCATGTCGTTACCCCGGATTCCTGCGCAAGCCGGCGCAATACCCATGCAGGCAGAATACAACGTGGACCGGGACGCACGGAGCCTGCTGGCGGGCCACAGGCCACTTCCGGAGCATTCCTTGATCGGGATCAAGTGCACGCAGGCGGCGCGCCGGGAGGCAGCGACGCGCAACAGCCGATATGAATAAATATTCTATCCGTATCCTCTTGCCGGGGACGCCGATTCTGCGCCAAATTAAAAGGCGCGAAGCGTGATCTCTCTGGCTGGTTGCGGTGCCCGTGAGACAGGGTATCGTGGCTAGCCTTCCCGAAGCTTCCCTGCGTCTCTCCAGCCAAAGCGCTCACTTCTTCAATCTAGAAACCGAACCCGAACCGGGTCGCGGACGGCCGTCGTGCCTGGCGGCGCCGTGAACCGATACTGCTGGAGAAATGCCATGAGCCAGACCCTGGAAAGCACTCCCGACCTCGGCTGGAAACCGCCCCAGGCGACCATCCGCGTGGGCCGGGCCACCGATGCCACCGCCTGCGGCAGGATCTGCTACGAGGCTTTCCGCCACATCGCCGGCGCTCACAATTTCCCGCCGGATTTCCCCGACCCGGAACCTGCGATCGGCCTGGCCTCGGAAATGCTGGCGCGCGATGACGTGTTCGGCGTGGTGGCGGAGATCGACGGGGAGATCGTCGGCAGCAACTTCCTCTGGGAGGGGGACGCCATCTCCGGCATCGGCCCGATCACCGTCGACCCGAAAAGGCAGAACGGCGCGCTCGGGCGGCAACTGATGGAAGCGGTGCTGCGCCGGGCGCGGGAACACAATCATCCCGGCACCCGGCTGGTACAGGCCGCCTACCACAACCGCTCGCTGGCGCTCTATGCGCGGCTGGGATTCGAAGCCCGGGAACCGCTTTCCACCCTGCAGGGCCCTGCCATCGGCGGGGAGATCCCGGGGCACGCGGTACGCCATGCAACGCCGGCCGACCTGGACGCCTGCAACCGGCTGTGCCTGTCCGTTCATGGCTGCCACCGCGGCGCGGAACTGGCCCGGGCCATCGCCCAGGGCACCGCGCAACTGGTTGAACACCAGGGACGCATCACCGGCTACGCGACGATGATCGGCTTCTTCGGGCACGCGGTGGGCGAGAGCAACGAGGACCTGAAGGCGCTGATCGCCGCCGCACCCGGCTTCCCGGGACCGGGCTTCCTGCTGCCGACCCGCAACACGTCGCTGTTGCGCTGGTGCCTGGCGCGGGAGCTGCGCATCGTGCAGCCGATGACCCTGATGAGCCTGGGTCTCTACAACGAGCCGGCCGGCGCATTCCTGCCCTCCATCCTGTACTGACCGGAACGACCCGGGAGGCCGGTGATGAAAGCCATTACCCGGGGGGAACAAATGCGCGGAGCCGGGCAGGCCCGCCAGATTGGGATTGAAGCGGAGGATTGAACGATGACGGAAAGGGAAGTGATCCGGGGCGGCTGCCTCTGTGGGGCGGTCCGCTACGAGGTACGCGGCGCGTTCGGGCGCTGCGGGCACTGCCACTGTTCCATCTGCCGGCGCTTCCACGGTGCAGCCTACGTTACGTGGGCGTTCGTGGATCCGGGGCAGTTCCACTGGGTGAAGGGCGCCGATTGCGTGCGCGCCTACAAGTCCTCGGCCGATCACGAACGCCTGTACTGCGAGCATTGTGGATCCCGCCTGGCGGCCGGCCCGGCCGGGCAGGTCTTCGAGGTCGCTCTCGGCTCGGTGGACGGCGACCCGGGCGTACGGCCCGGCGAGCACATCTTCGTGGACTCCCGCGCGCCCTGGCACGAGATCAATGACAACCTGAAACAGTGGAGCACGTTCCCCGACGACCTCTGACGGTTCCGTGGTGACTACCGGGGGAAACTCACTCTGACACCTTTTTGCGGTAGCGCGATGCCAGGTATTCCGGCAGCCAGGGGCCTCCTTCGAGTTCAGGGCTGCTGCCCAGTTTGAAATACGTCCAGGCCTTGCGACGCGTGCCCGGCGGGCCGATCGATCGCAGTTGAATGCGGGCGCGCTCGTAGCCGTCCGCCTGCCCAACCATCTCCAGCACGTCGATACGCCGCAGGGCCGGCCGGTCCACGCGATAGAGTTCGCCGCGCACGCGGTGGCCGCGCCCGGGCCGGTCGTACAGGCTGGGCATCTCCCACGGTGCAAGGATCACCAACGGGTACGGCACGGCCGTCTCGTGCACGCCGAGACATTCGCAGCCTGCCAGGTGATCGTGGTTCAGGAAGCCCTGCTTCAGGGTGCCGTAGACGAACAGCAGTTCGGTTCGCGATGCGGGCGCGGACATGCACGCTCTCCTGCCGCCGCCGGGCCCGGGGCGGCGCAACCGCCCCGTTTACGCGGCGCTGTCGGAGTCCTCCAGGAGCACCTCTGCGAACGAGCCGCGCATGCAGTGATTCGACGCCATCGACGTCGAGTAGGCGCCGGCGTTGATCAGGGCGAGGTGCGTTTCCTGTGACAGGTCCGGCAGCTGCGCGTCGCGGTACCAGATGTCCAGCGCCTCGTTGATGTTGCCGGCAACCGTCGCCGGCGCGCGCGGACCGGTCACCCGGCGTAAGGTCACCGGCTGGAACGGCAGGCCATAGTGCGCCGGTTCCGGCGCGATGCTGAAGCCCGCGTTGACACCGACGAAGCGCTGGTCGCGCTTGATCTCGTCGTAGGTCTTCTCCAGCACCAGCAGGCCGGCATCCTTGACCATGTAATCGCCCGGCTCCACCTGGACCTCGAGATCGCGGTGGTGGAAGCGCTGCCGCAGCACCTGTCCCCACGCGGCGAGGTCGAGCGGCGCGTCCGCGGCCACGTGCGGCACACCGAGGCCGCCGCCGACATTGACGCAGGTGACGCCGGGTGCCTGGTCGAGAAACCACAGGCTGGTCTCCAGCACGGCGCTCCACTGCTCCAGTTGCGGGGTCAGGTACCCGCAGCCGGTGTGAAAATGGATGGTGGTCAGGTTCAGGCTGTTCTGCCGGCAGATTTCCAGCGCCTCGGCAAACTGTTCCTGGTAGATGCCAAACTTCGTCACCGTGCCGCCGCAGTACTGCAGCTTGTCGTTCTGCGCGCGGCTCACGCCGACCGCCGGGTTGACGCGGATGCCGACCCGGTCACCCGGCCGGCGCCGGCCCCACTCGCGCAGGGCGTGCAGCGAATCGAAGTTCTTGTGGACGCCGGGGTGCCGCGCCAGCAGGTCGAAATCACCGCGCGACAGGCTGGTCGCGGTGAAGGAGATGTCTTCCTCGCGGAATCCGCAACGCACCGCCAGCGCGACCTCGGCCGGGGAACAGGCATCGATACCGCAGGCGCCGCTTTCCGCGAGCATCCGCAGCAGCGGCTCGAACCGGTTGGCCTTCATCGCGTAGAAAATGCGGTGACGCCCGCCGAAGCCGGCCTTGTCCAGTGCGGCGTGCAGGCGCGCCAGGTTGGCGCGCACGCGCGCGGGAGAATAGAAGAAGGCCGGCGCCGGATGGCGCGCGGCCAGTTCGTCTACCCAGTGGCCGGCAATCTGCAGGCGCCCGTCCCGGTAGGACAGGTCATCCCGCTGCCACCATTGATCCGGATCCGTGGACATCAGCGTGCACGCTGCTGCGCTTTTGCCGAGTGCCGGTGTTGCTCGCGGTATTCCGATTCGTTGACCACGTCCTTGCTGCCCATGATCCAGCCGCGGCAGTTGCTGGCGCCACAGCAGCAGGCGAACTGCCGGTACAGGTACTCCTCGGTCTCGGCGTAATCCATGCTCAGGTAGTCACCGGGCTGGATGTCCCGCAGCGCCGTCACACGCATGTTCTGCATGTCGACGGACACGTTCGGATCGCACGAGTGCAGCAGGTAGCCGGTGAAATGGAGATCCAGCAGATGACGCTCCGCGTCGATCTGCAGCGTGTGCTGGGTGATCTCGTCGAGGATCTCGCCGGTGATCTCGGCGACGAGTTCTCCGGCCCGGAAGGCGCGCTTGCAAATCACGCCCATGCCGAACTCTTCGTTGCGACGAACCACAGTAAAATCAGATGCTTGGGGGAAAAGAGGATTCCCCCCGTAATGTGCGGGGTAAAGCATGGTAGCAAGCTCCAGCAGTGTCAGATAATCCAAGCCTAGTGGAAAACCTGGTTGGCAGCCCTCACTGCGAGAACCTGCATGGCCATTGCGATTTTTATATCCCGAAACCGGGCAGGCCACAAGAACTATTGAAAATTATTTCACCCACCCGGGCCGGCGCCGGGAGAGCCTCTCGCGAGCCGCGAGGTCCTCCCCGGCGGAGCGGACGCTGCGCTTGGGCACACGGGCGTTTCAACCCACGGTGGCGCGCAGCGCGGGCACAGCCTGGCGCCAGCCGGAGAACGCGAGGTCGGGGTGTTCCACCCGGCCGAACCGGAGTACGGACATGTCGCGCAGGTAGTCGTTCATCATCGACCAGGGCGCCCGATCGCCCTGTCGCGGCAGCTCGTCCGCGCCACGGGCGACGTACCCGGACTGCAGACTGCCCATCACGGTCTCGTCCAGCCGGCACGCATCGCCGGCGCGCGCCGTGACCACCGAGGCGCCCTGTTCCTCCATGCGGCGGACGATGCGGCAGTAGTGCTCGCAGACGATGTCCGCCTTGAGCGTCCAGGACGCATTGGTGTACCCGGTGATCGTCAGCAGGTTGGGGACACCCTCGAGCAGCATGCCCTTGTACACCATGCGGTCCCTGGCCTGCACCCGCACCCCGTCGACGCGCAGTTCGGCGCCGCCCATCAGCTGCAGGTTGAGCCCGGTCGCGGTGACGATGATGTCGGCATCGATGTGCCCCCCGGAGTCCAGCTCGATACCCGCCTCGGTGAAAGTCGTGATCGTGTCGGTGACGATGCGGGCCTGGCCATCGCGCAGCACCTTGAACAGGTCGCCGTCCGGCACCACACAGAGGCGCTGGTCCCAGGGCGCGTAGTCCGGCGAGAAGTGGCGTGCGTCCACCTTGCCGCCGAGCGCGGCGCGGGTCTGTTTCCTGAGCAGGCGGCGAACGGCACCGGGGCGCTCCTTCGAGGCGACGTACAACGCACGCTGCAGGGCGATGTTGCGCACGCGCGTGGCGGCGTACACGGCCTTCGCGGGGAGCACGCTGGAGAGCGCGTTCCAAAGTGGGTCGATCGAGGGGATGGAGAGCACGTAGGTCGGCGTACGCTGCAGCATGGTCACGTGGGCGCCGAGTTTCGCCAGTGACGGCACCAGGGTGATCGCGGTCGCGCCGCTGCCGATGACGGTGATACGCCGGCCCTCGACGTCCAGCGATTCCGGCCAGTGCTGCGGGTGCACGATCTCCCCGGCAAAGCGGTCGCGGCCCGGGAATTCCGGCGTGTAGCCCGCGTCGTACCTGTAGTAACCGGTCGCGGCGACCAGGTGCTGCGCGGTATAGGTCTCCTCCGCGCCGTTTTTGCCGTTGCACGCGGTCACGGTCCAGAAGCCTTCACTGGTCGACCATTCCGCGCGCACCACCCTGCGGCCGAAGCGGATGTGCGGCACCACGCCGTACTCCTCTGCGGTCTCCTGCACGTAGTTGCGGATCGACTCGCCGTCGGCGAGCACCTTCGGGGCGCGCCAGGGACGGAAGCTGTAGCCGAAGGTGGTCATGTCCGAGTCGGAGCGGATGCCGGGATAACGGAACAGGTCCCAGGTACCGCCGATGGCGTCGCGGCCCTCGAGCACGGCGTACCGCTTGCCCTTCAGCTTGCGGGTGATGTGACAGGCGGCGCCGATGCCGGACAGGCCGGCACCGAGAATCAGGAAATCGAAGTGTCGGTTGCGCATGGTCGTTTCCCCTCCGGGATGCTGTTCGTGGCCGGGCGGTGAGCCGCCTGCTTCAGAGCGGGGTCGGCGACCCGGTCTCGGTAATTGCGCACGGCATCCATGTAGAAGCGCTTGCCCACCGGGAACAGAACGGACAGGGCATTCAGGAACTGGGTGACATGCGCACCGTCCCCGTGCCAGTCACTGATACTCCCGGGAAGCAGATTGAATTTCAGGTCACGTCGAACCGGCATCATGTCGGGTTCCTCCGGGCTGCCTCGTGGTGACGTTCAACTACGTCAATCTCAGTAACGCATAACAACGTAACACTGTATGATGTAACATACAAGATTGTGACAAAGGAGCCTGATAATCAGGTCGCTGAAAAATCAATTAAATGGATGAAATTTGTGCATGGTGTGGCGCGCGTCGGCACAGACCAGCCCGCCCGCACCCCACACAGGGAAAAATAACGCTATATATTCAATAAGATGCGCAGAACCGGGAACATTTCCGGGCGATGGAAACCCTCACCATCGTGGCGATCCCGGTGCTGTTCACCGACATCGTCCCTACCACGCTGCTGGCCGCAGAACTGGGCGAAACCCGCTGGCACGATGTGCTCAACCGCCACGATCAGGTCACGCGTGAACTGATCAGCCTGCACGTCGGGGCCCGGGTCATGGGACTGGCCGGTGCAGGTGAAGTGCTGGTATCCCGCACTGTGCAGACGACCCGGCTCGGCACCCGTTACCAGTTCACGGAGCGTGGCTTGCGCGAACCCAGGAGCGTGCCCGGACAGTGGCCGCTGTTCGCCGTCACCCCGCCGCGCGCTGCGGAGAGCACCCCGGAATAAAGCCCAACCACAGTGGCTGATCACGGCCAGCGCGACCCACACCCCGCGAGACGTTCCGGGCGTTTACGCCCTCATCACGCCCGATCCGCGACCATAAACCCACATTTGGTCGTTCTGTACCTTGGTACAGTACAAGAATCAATCAGGGCTGACCATCATGTGTACATGGGGCCAGAGTGCCCGGGTTTTGCAGCGGAAGCGCTGGAGGATAGACAGATGGCAACCAATGCGATCGGCACCGTAATCGCCATGACCGGCTCTGCACAGGCCAGGAACCCGGCAACGGGGGAAGTGCGCCCGTTGAAGATCGGTGACGTGGTTTTCGCGGACGAGGTACTCATCACCGGTGATGGCAGCGCCATCGCCATCGAGTTTAATGACGGCAGCCGCCTGGATCTGGGCCGCAATTCCGAGATGGTGCTGGACAACGAGGTCTTCGACCCCGCCGTGCTGGCCGCGCAGGTAGCCGGCGAACCGGACGGACTGAATGCGCAGGTGCTGGATTCGGCAAGCGACATCGACGCCATCCAGCAGGCCCTGCTGGCCGGCGAAGACCCCAGCGAACTGGAAGCGACCGCTGCCGGCCCCGGCGCGGGTGGTGGTGACGACGAGGGCAACAGCTTCGTCGTGCTGAACCGTTCCGACCAGGCCACGACGCCGGACTCCGGATTCAACACGGATCCGATCAACCCGGTATTCGACGAGCCGCCGCCGCAGGAAGACCCGCAGCCGGCACTCGCCGCCGCGGCCGAACCCGAGCCGGAACCCGAGCCGGAACCCGAGCCGGAACCCGAGCCGGAACCCGAGCCGGAACCCGAGCCGGAGCCCGAGCCGGAGCCCGAGCCGGAGCCCGAGCCGGAGCCCGAGCCGGAGCCCGAACCGGAGCCCGAACCGGAACCCGAACCGGAACCCGAACCGGAGCCCGAACCGGAGCCCATACCGCTGCCGCACGGCATTTCACACGTGCTGTACCTGTTCGAGACGAGCGCCGGACTGATCGCGGTCAAGGTCGACGCGTATGAAGGCGATGTGAAGGATCCGACCGAGCCGGGTACGCACGTGGCCGAGGTCATCGAGGCCATGGTGCTGAACGGCCTGGTAGGCTCGCACGCCGAAGTCAGCCTGGTGGATTACTACATCAAGGCTGCCTCGGCGAACACCCCGGGTGTGACGACCGGCTTCTACGACAGCATGGGCGTGGAACTGGCCGCCAATGACCCGGTCATCGCGACCTACTCGTCCAAGGGCAGTGCGTTCAACAAGAACCTCGACGGTACGTTCGACCTGGCTGATCTGCCGACCACCATCAGCGGCGATCCGGATGGTGGCGACGTGATCACCGGCGACCACGGCAACGACGTGTTCGTCTACCAGCCGGCCGATGGCGACACCATCGACGGCGGCGACGGCATGGACACGCTGCTGATCGACGGCAACGTGAACGGCCTGACGGGGGTCAGCAACATCGAGACCATCGCGATGGTCGGCGTGGGCAACAGCCTCTCGCTGTCCTACGAGGACGTACTCGGTGCGCTGAGCGGCAGTGTCCAGAACGCGCTCCGGATCGAGGGCAATGGTGACGACTCGGTACAACTCAACGGGTTCACCAGGGCCGGGGACGGCGCGCAGGATCTGTCTGGATACACGCTGTACCAGCTGGACGATGCGAACGTGTACGTGAACAACGACATCACGAACGTCAGCACCGGCCTCGAAGGCTAGGACTGACGCCGGTCGTAACCGCGAAGCCCGGGAGTGCCGCAAGGCGCTCCCGGGTTTTTTTATGCGCCCTGCAGGACCTGCTCAGCCGCGGGGTCCCGTGCTGCGATTGAAGGGCCGCTCCCGGAACCAGAAATTGCAGGCCCACTTCTCCCCGCGCAGTACCGGCAGGCCGCCGTGCAGGCTGTGCGGATGGCGTTCATTCGTGCCGGCGCGGCAGTTGTGGAAGATCACCAGCCGCCCCGGCAGCGGCTCGATGGTGAGGTCCAGCTTCGGAAACACCGTCCCGCCGCCTGCATCGACTTCGTTGAGATAGAGCAGCCCGGTCACCAGCCGCTGGCCGCCACGCTTCATGCAGCGCTGTCCGGCCTCGCTGTCGTGTTTCCAGGCGTCGAAGTGAGGCGCGTACTGCTGCGTGGCGTCGTAGTGGATCGCCTGCAGCGATTCGGCGTTGGCGAGCGGGATGCCGACCAGACCGGCTATGCGCCGGGACAGGCCGGCGATGACGGCATTGGCCTCCGGGTCGATCCAGCAGTTGCTGCCGGTCCGTCCGGCGCTCTCCTGTCCGCCCTTGCCGAGGCTCACCTTCGCGCGCTGCAGGCCCGCCATGGCGGCCTCCCGCACCGCGGCCATCTCCCCAGCAGTGGCGAAATCATCGAGTACGTAGATCACCGGCTCCCCGCACAACTGGCGGCCGTACGGGTATGCACGCGGAATCGTTACCGGCGCGTACACGGACTGCACCATGCCGGCCATTCCCCAAGGAGGCAGCCGGCCTCTGTATCGGTACTGCCCTCGTGTGGACCGTGGTTCATCTGCCGGCCTTCTCCGATTCCTGCCGCATGTACTCGAAGACCTTCTCGTAGCCGTAGGCCTCGACGCCCTTGTCGACCGCCTGTCGCACCGCGTCGACGATGGAGAGCCCGACGATGTGTACATCCACGACCTTCCAGGAACCATCCGCAGCGCGGTGGAAGTAGACATCGTTGCCAAACGTGTTGAAGGCATCGACCTTCACGTGCACCCGGGCGCGATCACCCTCGATCTGCGCCTTGAAGACGCGGAGCTTCAGGTTGTTGAAGGCCTTGAGCGACTGCACGTAACGCGCCCGGAAAGCGTCCTCCACGGCCGTGACCGCTTCCTCCGCCCGCCCCGCCTCCTCCAGGGAGGCCCAGTGGTTGGTGAAGATCTCGCGCGTGACGTGGGGGTAGTCGATGGTCGGCATGATCTTCTCGTTGACGAGATCGACCAGCATGCGGTGGCGCACCGCCTCCGGCTTGCCGTGCAGGCGGCGCGACGCATAGCGGTAGACGTCGACCACGGTCTTGACCAGCGCCTCGGGGGGCAGCGTCTCGCCGGCCGCAGCCATGCGGGGCAGGCTGGCGCCGCCCGGCAACAGCGCCAGGACCAGCACCAGGCTGACGATCCCCTTCATCTTCCGGCCGCCTCCACCAGGGAAAGCTCGTGCCGGTTCTCCGCCTCCACCGCCCGGAGGTAGTCCTCCCGCCGCTGCCGGTAGTCCGCTGGCTTGTCCTGCGCGTGGCGGCGGAACGGCGCCACGGCCTGGCCGAGAAAACTCTTCGGATAGTCCGGGTTGAGCAGCCCCAGGACGCCGACCTCCCGGCCTCCCGGCAGGAAAAAGGTGCCGAACAGCAGATCCCACAGAATGACGTTATTGCCGAAGTTGGTATCCGATTCGCGCACGATCTTGGAGTGATGCCAGCGATGCAGTTCCGCCGTGCTCATCAGGTAATTGAGCGGGCCGAGCCGCGACTCGATGTTGGCATGCTGGAACAGGCCATGGATCTGCACGAACACCGCGGTCAGCGCGATCACGGCCGGGTCCACGCCGACCAGGAACAGCACGCCCACTTCGATCGCGTTCAGCACCAGCCAGTCGACGAAATGAAAACGCGCGGCGTTGAAGAAGTACAGGCGCTTCGGACTGTGGTGGATGGCATGGAAGCGCCACAGCAGCGGAACCTTGTGGCTGGCGCGATGGAACCAGTACTCGAAGAAATCCAGCACCAGGATGGCGAGTGCCACCTGCAGCAACGGGTGCCAGTGCTGCGGCCACGCCGACTGCAGCGCGTAGCCCTGCGGCACGATCGCGAGCGCCGCGACCAGGCCGACCTTGAACAGGATGCCGCTGCCCTCGCGCAGACCATAGTTGAACGCGATGTAGAACGCGTCGGTGCCGATGTCCCCCTGCGGCTGGTTCCAGCGCTCGCGATACGGCAGCAGCCGCTCCAGGATGCCGACCAGCAGGAAAGCAATGCCGAGCGGCAGGATGATCCAGTACAACGGCAGCGCGAGCGGGTACAGCAGGGCCCAGGCCGACAGCACCCCCGCCGCCAGGGTCAGCGGATAGGCCAGCGAGGCGAGAACGCGTCTCGCGACCGGGTGGCGGATTGGGCTTCCTGGCGGCATGCCGGCAAATCCCGGGAAACAACATCCCGCCCATGGTCTCAAATCCGGACCTCGCTGCAAATCTCCCGTCCGCTTCCCGCTGTCCGCGTGAACCCGCCAGCCGCAAATGTATACTGCCGGAAGCGTTGAATGCCGACAGGAAGCAGGCCCATGGACGAGAACGGCGGCCCGGCCGGGCAACCGGCCAGAAACCAGCGGCACGCATGGTCCCGGCGCCTGGGCGTTGCCGGGCTGGCGCTGGACCTGTTCATGGTCGCCCTGGCGGTCTTCAGCCTCGCGCTGCTGATCTTCGACTCCATGTGGATGGTGCCCGAGGTCCGCGTCATGATGGGCTGGGTGCTCCCGGGGAACTGGCTCGCGGCTTACGCGGTGGTCAACGAGCATTTCTTCCGTATCGACCTCGTGATCATCTCCATCTTCCTGACCGAGTTCCTCGGCCGCTGGGCCTGGTCGGTCTGGGCCGGTGTCCATGCGCGCTGGTACGCCTACCCGATCCTGCACTGGTACGACCTGCTGGGCTGCATCCCCAGTGCCGGGCTGCGCTGGCTGCGGGTACTGCGCATCTTCGCCATGCTGGTGCGCCTGCAGAACCTCGGCCTGATCGACTACACCCGCTGGCGCGCCTATCGCTGGCTGGCCGGCATCTACGACATCCTGATGGAAGAGATTTCCGACCGGGTCGTGCTGCGCGTGCTGAACGGCGTGCAGGAGGAGATCTCCAGTACCAACGAACTGGAGAAAAAAATGCTGCAGGAGGTGGTGATCCCGCGCCAGGCTTCCATCGCCGATGCGCTGCACCATCGCGTCTCCCGCATCACGCAACACACCTACCAGGCCACGCGCCACGACCTGCAGCGTTACGTGAAATCCGTGGTCTCCCGGGCAGTGCGCGAGAACCGGGAGATTCGCACCATCGACCGGATTCCGGTCGTCGGCGGCATCGCCAGCGACCTGCTGGACCACGCCATCACCGACATCGTCTGCCGGGTCATCGACGAACTCGCCGGGGAAGTCAGCGGCCCGCAGTTCGAGGCGCTGTTCGTGGACATCGTGGACGGCCTGGTGGAAGGGCTGCTGGAGTCCGCGGACAATGAAAATGATCCGCTCTCGGCCGCGCTCATCGACAGCATCGAGGTCATCAAGGCGCAGGTGGCGCGGCGGCGCTGGCTGGAACCGGCCGATCTGTCATAATCTGCTTTCCACAGTGCTCGACCGAGGCATCCGCGTGGGCTCCGAGGACCTGCATACGATCGTCTACACGAGTGAAAGCCGCGAGCCTGCCACCCAGGATCAGTTGTTGGCGCTGCTGCGGCGGGCGCGCCGCAACAATCGCCGGCTGGACATCACCGGCCTGCTGCTCTACCGCAACCAGCGTTTCATCCAGATCCTCGAGGGTCCGAGGGAAGCCGTGCAGACCATTTACAGCATCATCGGCGTGGACCCGATGCACCGGTCGGTCACAACACTGGTGGATATGCCGGTCAGCCACCGGAAATTCATGGAGTGGTCGATGGCCTTCACCAAGATCACCGACGAGATGGCCGAGTCGGTGCCCGGGTTCAGCTATTTCCTGAAGGACCAGTACCCGCACGACCTCGGGGAAGATCCGGGAACCCTGCTGGAGACGCTTGCCGGTTTCCGTGGTTTCCTGAACTGAACGTCGCCCCGCCCGCATCAGGAGGCGGATGAATCCCCTTCCGGCGTATCCTCCAGCAATCCCATCCTGCGCGCGCGCTTCTCCCAGTTCCGGCGCGCCAGCGCCTGCATGTCCTCGGCCTTGTCCATCTCGTCGACAATCTCCAGGCCCAGCAGGGTCTCGATGACATCCTCCATGGTGACGATCCCGACCATGCTGCCGTACTCGTCGACCACCAGCGCGATGTGCTCGCGTTCGCGCAGGAAGCGGTTGAAGAGATCGGGGACGTGCGCGTCCGTGGGGATCACTATAAGCCTGCGGCAGATCTGCGACAGCGGCGCACCGCCATCCCCGGCGACGATGCGCGCCAGCATCTCGTCCTTGAGAAAATAACCGGTGACGTGGTCACGGCGATCGCCCTCGTAGACCGGGATGCGCGAGAAGCGCAATTGCGGGTTTTCAGCGTGGAACGCCTCGATGGTCTGGTCGTCCCGCGCCATTTTCACCACGGTGCGCGGTGTCATGACATCCCTGGCGTTCACCGTGTTGAAGCGCAGCAGGTTGCGGATCATCTCCGACTCGCGCTCGGCGAAGACGCCGGATTCGGCGCCGATCTCCGTCAAGGCCACGAAGTCGCGACGCGAGAAGATATGCTTCTCGCCCTTCTTCTTCAGCAGGCCGGTCAGCTGCTGGCTGAACCAGACCAGCGGCAGCAGCAGCGTGATCGCGATGCTCAGGCAGCGCACCGTGAAACCGGCCAGCTCGCGCCAGTAGTTGGCGCCCAGCGTCTTCGGCACGATTTCCGACAACACCAGGATGCCGAGCGTCATCAGCGCCGGCACGACGAGGGACGTGATCAGCGGATTGGCATCGGCCCAGATCCGTGCAGCCTGGTCTCCGACACCGATCGCGCCCACCGTGTGCGCGATGGTGTTCAGTGTCAGGATGGCGACCAGCGGCCGGTCGATGTCCGACTTGAACTCCTTGATGCGCCGGCCCACCTCGGATCCCTCCTGTTCCTGGATGCTCGCGAAGGCCGGCGTGATGCTCAGCAGCACCGCCTCCCACAGCGAACATAGAAACGAGATGACCAGCGCCACCAGGAAAAAGAAGATCAGTGTCGAGAGCATGTCAGTGCCGCAGGTTCGGAATGGATACAGAACTGAGAGGATACGCAATTCCGGTCCGCCGCCCCACCCCGGAGCGCGCGACCCACCCTGGCGGCCTCAGGCGCTCACGACCCTGTTGCGTCCGGCGTTCTTGGCCTTGTAAAGCGCTTCGTCGGCGAGACCGACCATGCGCTGGAACGATTCCGACAGCGTGGCCGTCACGCCGATGCTGAGGGTCAGACCCAGTTCCAGGTCGTCCACGCACAGCGGCGCAGCCTCGAGGTGGCTGCGCATCCGCTCCAGCTGCTCCACGCACTGCGACAGGCCACTGCCCCGCCAGACCGCGCAGAACTCCTCGCCACCCACCCGGCAGAGTGCGATCTCTCCCTCCAGTTGCCGCTCCAGGATGCGGGAGACATGCTTCAGCGCGAGGTCACCGACGTGGTGCCCGTGCGTGTCGTTCACGGCCTTGAAGTGGTCGATATCCATCATCGCAACGACCAGGCTATCGCCAGTCTTCTCGGCTTCGCTCCAGGCAGGCTCACCAACCTGGTACAGGCACATGCGATTGTTCAGGCCGGTGAGGAAATCGCGTAACGAGGCCTCCCTGAGCCGGCGGTAGCTGGTCACGGTCTCGATCGCGTTGTTCACCCGGCAGTAGAACTCCTCTTCCAGGAACGGCCGGTTGAGAAAATCATTGGCGCCGGCCTTGAGTAGTTTGACCGCGGTTTCCGGTGCATCCACCGACGAGACGCCGAGCACCGCCACCTCGTTGCGGCCGAAGCGCGCCCGCAGCTCCGCGACCAGTTCATCACCGCCCATGCCCGGCATGTTGTAATCGGTGATCACCAGTTCCGGCAGCAGCCCCGCCTCGATTTTCTGCAAGGCATCCGCTGCACTCCCCGCAAGCACCGGGCAGATGTTCAGGTGCCCCAGGAGCACGGACATGAAGCGCAGCGAACTCGGCGCATCGTCCACCACCAGCACCTTGCGCGATGCGTTCTGGTACAGCCGGGAGACCAGCGCCACCAGCTTCTCCATTTCCAGCGGGTTGCGCTTCATCACCAGGTCGAGCACGCCGGCGCGGCGCACCCGCTCTGTCAGTTCACCGGAGAAGCTCCCCGTCAGCACGATGACCGGCAGTTCGCAATGCGTGATGACCCAGTCCAGCAGTTCCCCGGCGGGCGCATCGGGCAGGTTGAGATCGACTATGACCGCCAGTACCGATTCCGGGTCGGTCGATTCGAGCAATGTGATCGCCCCTGCCATGTTGCCGGCCTGCAGGACCCGCAGGCCTGCCTCCCCCTGCAGGGCATGCGCCAGCACCGCGCGGATCGCCCGGCTGTCATCCACCACCAGTACAGTATTCCTGTCCACTCCCTTCTCCTTCCGCAGTCGGTGCGAACGCGAAGATCGCATTATCACCGGAAAGTCTAGTTCCGGACCGGCTCAAAGGACGGGCGGAGCGTGGCGAACCGTCGCCCGCTGTGCCAATCTGAAACTCACCATGTACCTGAACCGATTCGTTGATTCACCATGCAGAAACCCAGCATCCCCGCAGACGAGCGCGAGCGCCTCCATAAACTGCACGCACTGGACGTGATCTTTTCCCCGGCGTCCCGTGCCTACGACGACATCACCCGGCTGGCGCGCCTGCGCTTTGGCACCGCGTTCGCGCTGGTGTCCCTGATCACCGAGGATCAGCAGTGGTTCAAGGCTGCGGACGGTCTGGACGCCTGTTACACCAACCGGGACATCTCGTTCTGCGGTCACGCGATCGGGGGCGAGGATGTGTTCGTCGTCGAGAACGCCACCACCGACGAACGGTTTGCCGACAACCCGCTGGTGACCGGCCCGCCCGGCATCCGCTTCTACGCCGGCTACCCGCTGCGCACCGGGCCGGGCTCGGCGCTCGGGACGCTGTGCATCATCGACACGGAGCCGCGTGATTTCAACGCCGACGACTGCAGCCAGCTGGCCCGCTTCGGCCGCATGGTGGAGAACCTGCTGGTTGAGCGGGAACAGATCCTCGACCTCGCCACCCAGGCGCTGGTCAACAAGCGCGGGCTCAGCCGCTGGCAGTTCGTGGAACCGATCACGGGCGACTGGACGTTCGCCGCAGCACCCACGCTGGTCGAACTGACTGTCCAGCACGCGCTCGAATCCTCCCGGGCGATCTGCGCGCTGAGCATCGAAATCACCGATGTGCCCGGCCATGAGCAACTGACCGAAGACCCGGCGGCCCGGATGATCCTGAAAGAGGCCGCCCGTCAGTTGCGCGCTTTCTGCCCGCCGCTGAGCGCGCATTTTCACAATGGCCGCGGACGGCTCGTGTCGATTGCACTGACCGGTGACGTGGAAAAGGGCCAGGCATTGGGCAAATCAGTGATCGAACAACTGCAGACGCCGAACGGCTGGGACCTGGTGCCCTGCGAGCCGCCCCGGTTCCGTTCGGATGTGCAGATCCTCAGCCCCGGCGACCCCGCCACGGCGCCCGGCCTCATGAA
>JBFKKR010000027.1:0-33648 GCA_041682035.1 Pseudomonadales bacterium
AAGGTGCGCTACGTTGCCGGCGTCCGCGACGACCACCTCTACATGTTCATCTATGTCGAGGACGCCGAGAAGGTGCGCTATTACCGGCCGTCGCGCAACGACCCGGCGCTGGGCGATCACATCGTGCTGCACACGCGCATCGACCTCGAGGCGCCGGCCACCCGTTACTGGCTGATGAGCGCCGCCCCGGGCGCGCTGCAGGCACGCACCGGCGAGGGACTGGCGCCACTGCGCGACGAGCGCGAAAATGCCGTCCGCGCCAACTGGCAGCCGCACCCGCTCGGCTACCAGGTCGAGGTGGCCATCCCGCTGGCGCTGGTGGGCGCCGAGTTCGGTTTCAGCGTCATGGACATGGAACTCGACCAGAACGGCGTGGAAGACCTGGCCGGCTGGAGCGGCACCGTGCTGCCACAGTACCAGCAGACGCTGGGATTCCTGATCTACCCGCTGCCGCAACTGGCCACGCTGCTGGAACCCTACCAGCAGAGTGGTCTGAAACTGCGCGTCACCGACCGCTCCGGCCGCATCCTCGCCGACCTCGGCGCCATCACGCTGGAGGAGGCGTTTCCGGACTACTACAACCGCAAGACCGAGATTCACCTGCAGGACATCTACCGCGCCATCATCGACACCCTGCCGCGCAAGAAACTCGTCTACCTGGAGCACTCTGGGCGCCTGCATGGCTCCTTCATCGGCGCCGCCCTGTCCGGCAAGAAGCAGGCGATCTGGCGGCGCCAGGCCGACGCCAGCAAGGCCATCGTCACCGCCGTGCATCCGATCCAGTCCGGCGACCGGCTGCTGGGCGCGGTGATCCTCGAACAGTCCAGCGACGCGGTGCTGTCGCTCACCAACAAGGCGATCCAGCACCTTTTCAACACCACGTTCGGCGCCCTCGCCATTTCGACACTGGGTCTGCTCGGCTTCGCCACCATGCTGTCGCTGCGCATCCGCCGGCTGCGTGACTTCACCGAGCGCAGCGTGACGGTCGACGGGGAGATCCACGCCCACCTGATTCCCACCAGCGCCTCCGACGAACTGGGCGACCTGTCGCGCAGTTTCGCCGGCCTGCTGCGGCGGCTGGACGACTACAACAATTACCTGCAGACGCTGGCGTCGAAGCTGTCGCACGAACTGCGCACCCCGATGGCGGTGGTCAGCTCCTCGCTGGAGAACCTGGAACAGGAGAGCCTCTCCGAGCGCGCCCGCACCTACTCGCAGCGGGCACGCGAAGGCACCGAGCGGCTGCGCGCGATCCTCACATCGCTGAGCGAAGCCACGCGGGTGGAACAGAGCATCCAGTCCGCGGAACCGGAACGGTTCGACCTGCGCGAGGTGATGCAGGGCATCGTCCACGGCTACTCCAGCGCCTATCCCGACCACGTGTTCCGCGTCCACACGCCGGACCGGCCCTGCCCGATGCTGGGCTCGCCCGAACTGATCGCACAGATGCTCGACAAGCTGGTCGACAATGCCTCGGACTTCTGCCCGCCCGGCGGACTGATCGAGCTGCGGCTCGGACGGCTCAAGAAGGAGTACATCATCGCCGTGGCCAACCAGGGTCCGACGCTGCCCAGCAAGATGCAGGAGCAGCTGTTCGACCAGCTGGTGTCGGTGCGCGAGAAGCGCGGCGAGGAACCACACCTGGGGCTGGGCCTGTACATCGCCAAGCTCATTGCCGAGCACCATGGCGGCAGCATCCAGGCGCGCAACCTCAGCGACGACAGCGGCGTGGAGTTCCGGATTCTCATCCCGACCGAGTAAGGGTCATGGCCAGCCCCCTGCAGGTCAGACTTCGGTCTGACCGGTTTCCGGCCCTGTAAGGCTGAAGCCTTACCCACAGCCAGCTGCAGGTCAGACTCCAGTCTGACAAGCCCTGGCCTTTTTTAAGGCTGAAGCCTTACCTGCAAGGGAGAGGAGATGGGGCTTGCAGCAATGGGGGCCGCCCGGTAGTGTCCCGTGCATGATTCGCGAATCCTTCCCGGTCGGCCCGCTGCAGTGCAACTGCTCCATCATCGGGGACCCGGTCAGCCGCCATGCGCTGGTGGTGGATCCGGGGGGCGATGCCGACCACATCCTGGCCCGGCTGAAGGCGCTGGACCTGAAGGTCGTGGCCATCATTCATACCCACGCCCACCTGGATCACTTCCTGGCTGCCGGCGCCATCCGCGAGGCGACCGGCGCACCCCTCTGCCTGCACCCGGAGGACCGGCCGCTGTGGGATGGGCTGGAAATGCAGTGCCGGATGTTCGGCGTGCCCTATGAGCCGCAGCCGGATCCGGACCGGATTCTGCACGATGACGAGGAACTGCCCTGCTGCAGCGGCGTGGCCATGCACACGCCCGGGCACACGCCGGGCTCCATGAGCTTCTGGTTCGCCGACGACAAGCTGCTGATCGCCGGCGACACGCTGTTCCGGCGCTCCATCGGTCGCACCGACCTCTGGGGCGGCGACCCCCGGGCGATCGAGCGGTCCCTGCGTGAGCGCATCTACAAACTCGATCACGAGGCCGTCGTGGTCACCGGACACGGGCCGGAGACGCGTATCGGCGAGGAAGTGAGGGAGAACCCGTTTGTCCGGCTTTGAACCGGCTGCCGCCCGGGTTCACGTGCTGTTCAGGCATTTGTCTTAAAATATCTGAACCATTGCGGCCTTCAGACGTTCTAAAAACCAGTTTCAGGAGGAATTTCCCATGCGCAGCAAGTTCGTACCAATCATCGCCGCCACCGTGATTCTCGGCGGATGTGAGTCAATGTACACGGAAGATCCGTACACCGGAGAACGCCAGATGCGTAAATCGGTGAAGTACGGCGCCATCGCGGCGGCTACCTGCGCCGCCGGCGCCGCGATCGCCGCCGACGACCACAAGACGGACAAGGCGGCGATCGGCGCCGCGGCCTGTGGCGCGGCCGGCGCCGGCGTGGGGCACTACTTCGACACCCAGGAAGCCAAGCTGCGCCAGCAGCTGCGCGGCACCGGCGTATCGATCTACCGTGACGGCGACATGCTGCGCCTGATCATGCCCGGCAACATCACCTTCGCCACCGATTCCTCGGATATCAACAGCGGCTTCTACCAGGTGCTGAACAGCGTGGCCATCGTGCTCAAGGAATACGACAAGACCGCGATCGAGGTGGTCGGTTACACCGATTCCACCGGTTCGTTCGAGTACAACCAGAGCCTGTCGGAGCGGCGCGCCCGCAGCGTCGCAGATTACCTGGCCGGCCAGGGTATTTTCCGTTCGCGCCTGAACACCTACGGCATGGGCCCACGGAACCCGATCGCCAGCAACGACACGCCGCAGGGCCGCACGCAGAACCGTCGCGTGGAACTCACCATCCGCCCCATGGCGGGCTGACCCGGCAGCCCGGGACCCCGGCGGGGGCCCCGGGCGCGCCTTCCGCTGTTTGAAATCCGGCCGTGTCAGGCGGCTCCTCGCAGTGCCTGCTCCCGCGCGATGAGGCCATCCAGTTCCTCGTCCTTGCGTTGCCAGAGTTCACCGATCCAGTGCCGGAAGGCCTGCTGGAAAGTCTCGTCATTCTGGTAGTCACGCCCGAGGAACTCGCGGGGAATCTCCACCAGCCGCACCCGCACCACGACGCGCGGGGTGCGGCCGCAGAGAAACTCCCAGATACCGGGCCGGAAGTCCGGATACAGCACCGTGACATCAAGCATGGTGTGCAGTTGCTGTCCCATCGCACCCAGCACGAAGGCGATACCCCCGGCCTTGGGCTTGAGCAGGTGGCGGTAGGAGGACTGCTGGCGGGCATGCTTCTCCGGTGTGAAGCGCGTGCCCTCCATGAAATTGAAAATGGATATCGGATTGTGCTTGAACTTCTCGCAGGCCTTGCGCGTGGTTTCCAGGTCCTTGCCACGGAGCGCGGGATTCTTCTCGATCTCGGCGCGCGTGTGACGCTTCATGAAGGGAAAATCCAGCGCCCACCAGGCCAGGCCCAGCAACGGCACCTTGATGAGTTCCTGCTTGAGAAAGAATTTCATGAACGGAATGCGCCGGTGAAACACCCGCTGCAGGATCAGGATGTCGGCCCACGACTGGTGGTTGCTGCAGACAATGTACCAGCCATTGCGGTCGAGATGCTGTACGCCCTCCACGTCCCAGTCGAGCGCCTGCGTCAGCCACAGCCCGAAATTGTTCACGCTGATCCAGGCCTCAGCGATGACGATCAGCACCGCCCCGCACAGGCGCTGCCACGGCGGCACCGGAATCACGAGCTTGAGCAGGGCAACCAGCATCAGCGGTCCGAACAGAACCAGCGTGTTCAGCGCGATCACCAGGACCACGATGACACCGCGCAGGACCGGCGGCAGAAACGACAGCATGCTTTCCCCTCCTTCGCTTGGCAGCCCCCGGATCAGCGTACACTATGGCTGGTTCCCGGCGGCGAACCACCCCGTAACTCTAGACCAAGCCCGGCCCATGAAAACGCGTGAACGCATTCTGCAGACCGGCCTGCGACTGTTCAACGAGCAGGGGGAGCCCAATGTCACCACGGCCCAGATCGCCGACGAGATGAACATCAGTGCGGGCAACCTCTACTACCATTTCAAGGGCAAGGACGAGATCACCCTGGAACTGTTCGACCGGTTCGAACGGGAATCGATCGAACTGCTGGAAGCCGGTGGCGCCGGCGCGCCGGACCTGGAGGATCTTTGGTTCGAGATTCACCTCACCTTCGAGATCATCGCCCGTTACCGGTTCCTGTACCGGAACATCGTGGACCTGCACGCGCGCCTGCCGAAACTGCCTAGGCGCTGGCGCGCGCTGAAGAAACGCAAGCTGGCGGCCAACCTGGCCCTCTGCGACGGCCTCGCCCGGCGCGGCATCATGTCTGCGGACGATAAGATGATAAACCTGCTGTGCGAGCAGATCGTGCTGACGGAGACCTTCTGGCTCAGCCACTGGGACGTCTACCACGGCGAGGAGGAAGACACCGACCCGGTGACGCGTGGCGTGTACCAGGTGGTCAGCCTGCTGGCTCCGCACATGACCGAGGAGTCACGCGACTACCTGCAGACACTGGGCGAGGCCTATCTCTGACCCCGGGCGGCGACGCCCCGCAGGCCCCGATCCCGGGCACAAAAAAACCCGCGAGAAGCGGGTTTTTTTGTGGGCCGATGGCTCAGCGCCCGAGCGACTTCCAGTCGAAGGCCGGCATGTCACCGGGAATGGTGGCCTCCGCAGGGAGCGTGCCGCCCAGCGCGTCGACCAGCTTGCCCAGTGCGGCCAGTACGCGGTACTGCGCGAACAGGCGGTCATAGCGCGCGTTGACGTAGGCACGGGAGGATTCGAACAGTTCGTTCTCGGTGTCGAGCAGGTCGAGCAGGGTCCGCTGGCCGATGTTGAACTGCTTGGTGTAGGCCTCCTTGGTGGCCTGGGTCGACTTCATGTGCTGCGAGAGGAACCCGAGCTGCGCATCCGCGGCCTTGTAGGAGTTCCAGGACAGCTGCACGCTCTCGGCGACCTGGCGGAAGGTGCGGTTACGGATTTCCTTGGCCTGGTGCACCAGGTCGAAGGTCTCGTGCACACGGGCCAGGTCGGCACCGCCGTTGTAGACGTTATAGCGCATGCGCACCATGGCGAGGAAATCCTCGTTGATGGCGTTCACACCGTCGATGTCATTGTTCCAGGAGCGCGAAATCTCGAGGTCGAAACGCGGGTAGAACGTGCTCTGCGCCGCCTCGTACTGCCCGACCGCCTGGGTGATGTCGGCATTGGCCGATTTCAGTGTCGGGTGATTGTCGAGCGCGGCCTGCGTGGCTTCGGCGATGGACCCCGGCATGCTGCCGTCCATGCCCGGTGGTTCCTGCAGGTCGGACGCCGGCAGGCGACCGACCACGCGAATATAGTTGGCCATCGCGTCACGCAGGTTGTTTTCCTCGGCGATCACGTTGGATTGCGCCAGGGCCCGGCGGCCTTCGGTCTGGTCTTCCGCCGCCTTGCTGCCCACGCCGGTACGGCTGCGCAGCTTGATCTGGTCGTAGATGGTTTCGTGGGCGCCGTAGTTGTCCTCGGCCAGCTTCAGGAGCGTCTCCTCGCGGATGACGTTGATGTAGACCTCGGCGGCGCGCAGGGAGATATTCTGCGCCGCGGCATTGATGGTATGCGCCTGTGCGACCGAGCGTGCATGCGTCCGCTTGCGCTCGCTGCGCGTCGCCCAGCCGTCCCACAGCATCTGCCGCGCCAGCACCTGCGCTTCCTGCCGGTTCAGTTCACGGTTCACCTTCTTGCCGTTCGCCTGCAGCGTGCTGGTGCTCTGCGTGTTCTCGTAGCCCGCACCCAGCGTTACGTCGACGGTCGGCAGGTAGCCCGCTTCAGCCTGGCGCGTCGCGTCATCCCGCGCGAGCCGTTCGTGAACCTCGATGAGCACGTCCGGGTTGGTGGAGATGACCTCGGAGATGACCTCCTGAAGCGTTTCGGCAGCGGCTTGGGTGGACACACCCAGTACCAGCGCACCGACGCCAGCAGCGACAACCTTGCGTAATTTCATTCGGGTCTCCTTGCGGGGAACGGAACCATCATTATTTTCTTTGTTGCATCCATGCGGCACCCGGAATCAGGCGTCCATGGAACCCAGCCAAATCTTTGCCCGGTGTTGGCACGAGCCGAAGGAAAGAACTGCGACCATCGAACCGCGCCAGCATTTTAACTGTACCTGCACGGGAAACACTAGCGCAGGTTCAGGAAAATACGTGCCGAATCAGCTTATTGAATATAGGCAAGCATTCCGGCCTTTGCCAATGCAAAGTCGGCAATTGCGGCGCTCGTCATGGTGGCTCACGGGCGAGGCGGGTAAGCGGCAAAAAGACAAAAAAAGGCCCCTCGCGGGGGCCTTTTCTGGGCGATCGGCTTGGTCAGGTATTGACCATTGCGCGATCTGTCAGGCCGGGATTTCCTGGTAGTCGTCGCTTCCGACGTCCCCGCCCACCGGGGTGAGCAGAACCGGGGCAATTGCCAGTACCGGCGGTACGGACTCCTCGGCCGGCGGCTCGCTGAAGACCTGCTCCAGGAAGTCCGTGTCCAGACCCGACTCGGGGTCCGTGGACTGGCCGGAACGGTCCAGGATCACGAAGCTGTTGCCCTCGTCGCCCTGCGCGCCACCGGAACGGCCGGCCGCCGTCGGCGCCAGCTGATCCAGGTTCAGCTCTTCCAGGGCGGCGTCGATCCGGTCCGGGTCGCTGACCACCTCCTCGGCGGCATCCCGGGCCAGCGAGGCGTCATAGACTTCCGAATCCAGCGTGGCCTCGGAATTACGGCCCAGGTCGAGGCGTGAACCGTCTTTGAATTCCACCACCAGGCCGCCGGGCTCGCCAGTGGCCAGCACGTCGTTCTGATAGACGGAATCGCCCGCTTCCAGGATGGTCAGGTCTCCGCCCATCCCGCGAACGCCGGCCGTGCCAAAGACGGTCACGACCGTGCCGATCGCCTGTGCCTGTGTCTCGTCCTGGCTTGTGATGTCCAGAATCTGGCTTTCCTTGCTTGCCATTTCAGTAGCCTCCCAATGCCTGCCGGTGTGCAGGGTGTCAGTGTGATTCGCCGCCCGCCGGGCAGCCCCTCTGTCCTGATACCTAATTTACTACAGGGAAAACGGTTGAAAATTGGACATAGGGACGTAAGTGTGGCGCCCGCATCAGAACTTTCTAAAATCCAGAATGATCGGTCTGAATCACTGGAGCCGCGCTGCATCAGGCATTGAGGGGCGCCGTGGACGACTTTCTGCCCTGCACCAGCAGAGCCAGTTCGAGACGGTCGTGGGTGCCGGTCTTCTCGAAAATGGAGGTCAGGTGCGCCTTGACGGTCCGCTCGGTGATGTCCAGCCGACGGGCGATGATCTTGTTGCTGGCGCCCTCGGCCAGCACCGAGACAATCTGCCGCTCCCGCTCCGTCAGGCGCTGCAGTTCGGGGGCTTCGCGCAGGGCCTCGCCGGCACCGCCATTGGCCATGCTGTTGATCAGCGCCTGCATGAGCCGCTGGCCGAGCCAGACCTGGCCTGATTCCACCACGTCGACCGCCCGCGCCAGCAGCGCCGGGTTCATGTAGGAGTTGGCATATCCACTGACGCCCAGTTGCAGCAGCATCAGCCCCTCGCGATTGTCTGGCGCATCGGCGAAGCAGAACAGGGGGATGTCACCGTGGGCCGCGCGCACCTCCTTCACGCCTTCCGCACCCAGCCCGGGCAGCCCGAGGTGCAACAGCACCAGCTGCCCTTCACCGCGGCCCAGTTCAGCCATGAGGGCGTCCTTGTCCTGCACCTCGCGCACCTGCCGGTGCCCGGCCAGTCCCTCGAACCAACGGTTGCGCACGTCCTCGCGGTCCGTTGCGCAGATGATGAGTACCATGGTTGGCTACCGTTCCGTGAGGGCCCGATCCTTCGCTTTGAGGATCGGTTTGAGCAGGTAGTCCAATATAGTCTTCTTCCCGGTCAGGATGTCAACCGAGGCAACCATGCCGGATATGATCTCCAGCTTCTCGCCCGGATTCTTGGGATCCTCCAGGTAGGACTTGTCGGTCTCCACCTTCACCAGGTAGAAGGTGTCCCCCCGCTCGTCGGTGATGGAGTCCGGACTGATCGAGACCACATCGCCCTCCAGCCCGCCGTACACCGCGAAGTCATACGCGGTGAATTTCACCGTGGCCTTCTGCCCGCCCTTCAGGAAAGCGATGTCTGTCGGCTTGATCTTGGCCTCGACCTGCAGCTTGTCGTCGAGCGGCACGATCTCCAACAGGTCCATCCCGGGCTGCACCACGCCACCGACCGTGTTCACGTGGACGCGCTGCACCCGCCCCTTCACCGGGGAACGCACGGTCGTGCGCGCCACGCGGTCTTCCAGCGCCTGGCCGGATTTCTCCATGCGCGCCAGTTCCGACTGCACCTCGTTGAGTTCCTTGCGCGCCTCGTTCTGGAAGCTCAGTTCTGCCTCCTCCAGCTTCCGGCGCACCTCGCTGTATTTCGACTGCACGCGGGTGATGGCGTGCGCGGTCACTTCCATTTCGCCCTTCAGGTCATTTACCTGGCGCTCCAGGCGCAGGATCTCCACCTCGGAAATGGCGCCATCGGCGAGCAGCGGCTTGGTGCGGCGCAGTTCCTCCGCGAGCAGGTTGTAGCTGCGCTCGATCTGACCCTTCTTGGTCTTGGTCTCGGCCAGTTCCTGGTAGGTCTGGGCGACCTGGTCCTTGAGGATGCGCTTGGTCTGGTCCAGCTCGCGCTTGCGCGAGTCGTAGAGGTCCTTCTCCTGCTGCACCAGCGCACGGTGTTCCTCGGGAATTCCCTCCGGGGGCTTGAAGCTGCTGCCCTCGGCCTCGGCCCGCAACCGGGAGACCTTGGCCTTGAGCGCGGAGCGGGTCAGTTCGCTCTCCTGGAAGGAAGAGGCGAAGCGGGTGTCGTCGATACGCAGCAGGATCTGGTTCTTCTCGACCACCGCGCCTTCGCGCACCAGGATCTCGGCAACGATACCGCCCTCCAGGTTCTGGATCACCTGCAGCTTGCTCGAGGGAATGACCTTGCCCTCGCCGCGGGTCAGTTCATCGACTTCGGCGATGCTGGCCCAGGCCAGCGCCAGGCCGAGGAAAAACACAGCCGCCCACAGGATGGAACGGGCACGCGCCGGCGTCTGCTCCAGCAGGGCCGCTGCGACATCGTTCATGAAGTCAAAATCGCCGTCGTCGCTGGCGCCGCGCTTGACCGCGTCCTTGCTGCCCGCGCCGATGGTCTTCATCTTCGGACCCTGCGGGTTTTCTTCTTTGCTTTTCTTTCTGAACATGCTTCAGGCTCCCGCGGCAATTCAGCGCCGAGAAATTCTTAAACGTCCCTGTTTCAGGGCTTCCAGCACCTGATCCTTCGGGCCATCGGCGACGACCTTGCCGGTGTCGATGACCATCACCCGATCCACCAGATCGAGTAGCGACGCCTTGTGCGTGATCAGTACCACCGACTTGTCTTTCAGGTAACCCTTCAGTTTTTCCTTGAGGGCCTCCTCCGTGCTGTTGTCCATGGAGTTGCTGGGCTCGTCCATCAGCATCAGCGGCGGGTCGAGCAACAGGGCGCGGGCCACCGCGATGCTCTGGCGCTGGCCGCCGGACAGCCGGTCACCGCGCTCGCCCACCAGCATGTCGAAGCCCTGCGGATGCCGGTTCACGAACTCGTCGACACCGGCAATCTCGGCCGCCTTGAGCACCGCCGCGTCATCCACGTACGGGGCGTGATAGACGATGTTGTCGCGCACGCTGCCGAAGAACAGCATGATGTCCTGCGGGATATAGCCGATATTGCGGCGCAGGTCGGCCGGGTCGATCTGCTTCAGGTCGATGCCGTCCAGCGTGATGGAACCGGAGGTCGGTTCATACAGGCCGAGGATGAGTTTCTCCAGCGTGGTCTTGCCGGAACCGATGCGCCCGATGATGGCCAGCTTCTCGCCCTTTTTCAGCCGGAACGAGACGTTCTTCAGCGACGCCATGTCGGCATTGGGATACTGGAAGGAGACATCGTGGAACTCCAGCTCACCGTCCAGCGTGGGACGGTGGATAAAGCTCTTGCCGACTTCCCGCTCGACCGGCAGTTCCATGATCTGGTTCAGCGACTTCAGTGCCGTGACGGTCTGGAAGAAATTCGCCATCAGGTTCGCGACCTGTCCCATCGGCGCCATGGCGCGGCCGGTCAGGATCACGCAGGCGATCAGCGCGCCCATCGTGAGTTCCTTGTCGGCGATGAGGTAGACGCCGTAGACCACCACCGCCACCGATGCCATCTGCTGCACGAACGTCGCGACGTTGGTCGACGAGGAGGAGATCAGGCGCGAGCGGACACCCCACTTGGCGATGTGTCCGACATTGTTCTCCCACGTCCGCTGTACCGGGCTCTCGGCGCCGAGCGCCTTGATGGTTTCCATGCCCATCAGGCTTTCGATGAGCGTTGCGTTCTTCTGCGCGCCGGCGCGGAAGGTCGCTTCCACCGATCCGCGCAGCGGCCCCTGGATCGCCAGCCCGTAGAGGATGACGATGGGAATGGCCACGGCCGGCACGAGGGCGATCGGCCCGCCGATGAAGTAGATGACCAGCACGAAGAACAGCACGAACGGCAGGTCGATCATGGTGGCGATGGTCGAGGAGGTGATGAAGTTGCGGACGCTCTCGAACTCGCGCAGGTTGTTGGCGAAGGCGCCCACCGAGGGCGGTCGCGCCGACATCTTCAACCCCAGGACTTTCTGGAAGATCATGGAGGACAGCATGATGTCCGCCTTCTTGCCCGCCACCTCGATGAAGTGCCCGCGCAGCATGCGCATCAGCAGGTCGAAGCCGTAGACGATGCCGATACCGATCGCCAGCACCCACAGCGTCTCGATGGCGTCATTCGGCACGACGCGGTCGTACACGTTCATCACGAACAACGGGTTGGCGATCGCGAACAGGTTGAGCAGGAAGGAGGCGATCAGCACGTCCCGGTAGATCGAGGAACTCTTGCGCAGCGTGCCCCAGAACCAGTTGTCGGTCTTCAGGTTCAGCAGTTCCGGTGTGCGCTCGTCGAAACGGTGCAGGCGACGCACGAAAATCGCGTAACCGGCGTACTCTTTCTTGAGCTGCTTCAGGTCGACTTCCAGTTCGCCCTCGCCCGACTCCGGCTGCAGGATTTCGGCCCTGCCCTTCTTGTTGTCCACCGAGAGCAGGACGCAGGACTGCTCGTTCTTCAGCAGCAGCACGCACGGCAGCACCAGGTTGGAAATCTTTTCGATCGGCCGCCGCACCACCTTGGAGGACAGCCCGGCACGCTCCGCCGCACGCTCGAACAGGCCCGGCGTCAGCCGGTTGTTGACCAGCGGCAGGCCGGCCCGCAGCGAGTCGGCCGAAAACGGCTTGTGGTAAAGCTTGGTGATGAGAACCAGGCATCCCAGCAGGGGATCGTCGTGTGTCTTTGCCGCAGAAGCGGGGGCCGATGATCGTGCAGCAGGCGCTGCAGGCGCTTGGGCAGCTGTAGGTTCAGCCATAGATGCAAATCCGTTTCTATCGTTGGCAGGCGGGATGACAAGGCAGGCTTCTTCCCCGGAGGAAGCTGCCCCGACCCCATGGCAACTGTAGTATATACTTTGCGACTCGCGCGTGTATTATTCCGCGTGTGGAACGAAACGGGCGGTAATTCCGCCGTTTCGCGCGAGGTACCGGGCTGTTCGCATCAGTGCGGCAATCACGGCCAGAGCCGGCCATCCGCGAGAACGCATTGGCCGGCGCGAACACCGGGGAAGCCCGGCGCCGGACCGGTACCTGGACATCACTCAAGACAAAGGTGCACTTGGCATGCATTACGTATTGCGGGACAAGGAAGGCCAGATCATCGCGCTGTCCGCCAAGCCGTTCAAGGTGGGCGTGGAGGAACGGCTTTCGTCTGCCCACCCGGAGGTGAAACAGTTCCTCGGCCAGGGCGAACCGCATGCCGCCACCAAGGTCTTCCTCGACAAGAGTGACACGGAACTGTCACGTATCCTGGAAGATCTCGTCGACCTGCTGATCGAGAAGAACACCATCATGTTCACCGACCTGCCCAACGAGGCGCAGCAGAAACTGCTCTACCGCAAGCGGGCGCGTGCCGCCCTCAACAAGGAAGCGTCGGTACTCGACGAGAACGAAACGCTCTAGGATCCCGATCAGGATCCGGAGGATCCGGTCGCGGCCGGCCGTCCTGATTCGCACGTCCGCCCAATCGTCGCCTGCAGGTACCCGTGCAGCCTGGCCAGGCCGGCAGCAACCGGGGTGTCCGGCACCAGTGCCGCCATGCGCTCACGCAACCTGGAAACGTCTGCCCGCGATTCGCGCACCTCGCCCGGTCGCGGGGCAGCGTACGAAGGCGCGGCCCGGTTACCGACCAGCCCCTGCACCATCCGGTAGAGTTCGTTGATGCTGGTGGCGTCGCCCGTGCCGACGTTCACGGCGCCCGCCGCGGGCGGAGACCCGGACAGCACGCTCGCCGTGAGAATGCGCACCACGTCCCCGACATAGACGAAATCGCGGGTCTGCCCGCCATCACCGAAGATGGTCACCGGTGCGCCGCGCAGCAGTCGGTCGAAGAAGATGCTGATCACCCCGGAATAGGGAGAGCCCGGATCCTGCCTCGGCCCGTAGACATTGAAAAAGCGGAACACGCCCGGTTCCAGGCCGAACTCGCGCGCATAGAATTCCGCGTAGTGCTCGCCTGCCAGCTTGTCGGACGCGTACGGCGTCAGGGGCTGCAGGGTGATGTCCTCGGCGACCGGCGGCGCACAGCGGTTGCCATAGACGGCCGCAGACGACGCATAGACGAGCCGGCGTGCGCCCGCCGCGCGCATCCCTTCCAGCACGTTCAGCGTGCCGCGGAAATTCACCTCGTGGGTGTGCACCGGGTCGTCGACCGAGGCCTGCACCGATGCGACCGCGGCGAGGTGCACCACGCCGTCCACCCCGGCGCAGGCGTCCCGCACCCCGGGCGCGTCGGTCACGCACCCGCGCAACACTTCCAGCCTTTCGTGGCCGTCCGGGAGGTTCGCCATCCTGCCGGTCGAGAAATCGTCCAGCACGCGGACGTGACAGCCTTCCCGCAGCAGGGCATCGGCCACGTGCGAGCCGATGAATCCCGCCCCGCCGGTCACCAGGATCCGGACGCCCATCATCCTCCCTCCGCCACCCGGTCGGCTCCCGCCGCCGCCGCCGGCTCATCCTCCGCGAATCTCACCGCCAGGGCGCGCTCCATTTCCCCGAGCCAGTTACGCTGGCGCACCCCGAAGCTCCGGAGCAGGCGCCTGCAACCCAGCGCCGCTCCCGCCGCAGGCCCCTCGAAACCGGCCCCGTCGGCCGCGGTGGCAAGCACCGGGCGCGGCGCGCCGGTGACCTTGCGGCGCAGTTCCAGCAACGCGCTGACGAAGTCATGCCAGCTCACGCCCTCCGCCACGGAATAATGAAAGTACCCGGAGGTCTCACAACCGAGTTGCACCTGGTGCAGCACGGTCGCGATCACGCGGGCAAGGTCGGCCGGCGCTACCGGGAACACCGGCCCGGCCTCTGCCACCTCGATCGGGTCGCGCCCGGCAACGACAGCAGCGAAGACCTTCGCCAGGCAGTCTCCGGGTGCGTCCCCCATGACCCAGCCCGTACGCAGGACCAGGTGCGGACTGCCGGGTTCGTGCAGCACCGCCAACTCGCTCAGGCGCGCGTGCGCGCCGGCGGCGGTCACCGGCGCGGGGACATCGTCTTCGCCGAAAACGCCCTCGCGCGCGCCGGCGAAGACCTGGTCGGTGGAAAGGTGCAGCAGTCGCGCCTCGCGCGCGGTACAAAGGGACGCGAGGTTCCGGATTCCTTCGTCACAGAGGCGGGTGATGCGCTCCTCCGTGGACTGGTCCACGCCCTGCTCGTGCGGCCGCAGCAGGTTGACGACGAAATCGGGCCGGTAACGCCGCAGCATGCGGGCCACGCGGCGGATGCGCAGCAGTTCGACGCTGTTCGAGGGCAGGGCGACGGCGCCGACGTCGAGATGTGGCGGCAGCGCGAGCAGTGCGCCCGCGACCGCCCGTTCGGATCCGAGTACCAGCGTTCTCAATACAGTTTCCGCGACGCCATCCGCCGGTCCCGGGAAGCAGCCACCTGCGGCCGCTCAGGCCTGCCGCCGGAACCCCCGGCGCCGGCCGGAGTCCCGGCGTCGTCCACGACTGCTCCGGGCAGACCGCAGGTCCGCGAGCCGCTGGTGTCCCGGCCGGTTCAGAACGGAATCTCGTCCTCCATCGGCTCCATTTCGCGCGGCGCCGTGGAGCCGCCGCCACCCTGGCCCCAACCGTCCTCCGCATACCCGCCGCCGCCCGCGCCCTGCTCGGCGCCGCCCCGGCTGTCGAGCATCTGCATGTCGCTGGCGATGATCTCGGTGGAATAGCGCTTGATGCCGTCCTTCTCGTAGCTGCTGGTGCGCAGCGAACCCTCGATGTAGACCTTCGAACCCTTGCGCAGGTATTCCTTGGCGATTTCCGCCAGCCTGCCGAAGAACACCACGCGGTGCCATTCGGTCCGTTCCCGGCGCTCACCGGATTCCTTGTCCTTCCAGTTTTCACTCGTCGCGACGCTGACCCGGGTCACCGCAGACCCGTTGTTCATGAATCGCTGCTCCGGCTCGTTGCCGCAGTTTCCGATGAGTATGACCTTGTTGATACCACGAGCCATCGTGTTCTCCCTTGCTTCGCCTGATTAATTCTTCACCGGCCCTTCCCTGGGCCCGCCCCCGGCTTGCCCCCGGAAGCTCCCGCCATGATAGCCTGCACGGCCCGCCAGCAGAACCGCCCGGAGAGATGTCTTACGTGCGGGCCGGCCCGGGACCGGCGGCCGCCGCATGCGCGGCATCGGCGGCCCGCTCCAGCACGTCCCAGACCGGCGCGGCCCGGAACTCCCCGCGCCGGAACCGCACCACGATCGCCCCGGCCTCCGCGTTCACGTCCACCACGCCGGGCAGGGACAGCAGTTCCTCGCGGCAATCCGCCAGCTGCGCCAGCAGGTGCGGGCCGGCGTCGAACACGTACTCGTCCGGCATGCCGCGCTGGCCCGCGGCCAGGCTCATCACCGCCCAGGCACAGGCCACGGCCAGCAGCCCCTGCAGGACCTGCAGCGGGCCGCCCAGCGCCAGCAGCGCGCCCCCGAGCACGCCGCCCGCGAAGGCGCCCAGGAACTGGTGGCTGGCGAATACACCCATCACCAGGCCCCGGGTGCCGGCCATGGTGCGCCGGCTGATGCCGCCGGGCAGGCCGGCCTCGAGCATGTTGAAGCCGGCGAAGAACAGTGTCAGGCCCGCCCAGACCGCGTTGCGCCCGATGCCTGGGAGCACCAGCACGAGCAGGCCGGCGACCAGCAGCAGGCTGGCGACCGGCCAGCTGGCGGTATCGCTCCAGCGCCGCTCGATCCAGGCCAGCAGTGGCAGGGAGAAGCCGGCCGCGGCGAGCAGCGTGGTCAGGTAGAGGTGGCCGTGGGTGTCCATGGCCATGCCGAACCGTCCTTCCAGCAACAGCGGCAGCGCGACGAAGCAGCCGGCGATCAGCATGTGGATGACGAACACGTTGACGTTCCAGGGCCACCACTTGTGCCCGGTCACCACCTGCAGCACGGTCCAGTCGCGCGCACCGGCGCGCGCGTGGGGGGGCAGGCCCGGCAACAGCCCGGTCAGCCCCAGCGAGACCACGCCCATCGCGGCCGCGACCACGAAATATCCGGACAGCGACAGGCCCACGCCCCCGAGGTAGGGGCCGATGACCAGCGCCAGCAGGAAGGCGCCGCCCATGGCCATGCCGACCAGCGCCATGCTGAGCGAGCGCCAGCGTGGCGGACTGGCGTCGCCGACCAGCGCCATCACCACCCCTGAGACCGCACCGGCGCCCTGCAGCAGGCGGCCGAGGAACAGTTCCCAGAGTCCGTCGGCGGTGGCCGCCAGCAGGCTGCCGGCGATGAATACCAGCAGGCCGGCGGCGATGACGAGACGCCTGCCGTAGCGGTCCGAAAGCCGGCCAAGGGGAATCTGCAGCAGGGCCTGGGTCAGCCCGTAGCCGCCCAGCACCAGCCCGATCATCAGCGGGTTCGCGCCGCCTTCCGCATTGGAAAGGAACAGCGCCAGCACGGGCACCACCATGAACAGGCCGAGCATGCGCATGGAGAGGATGCCCGCCGCGGTCAGCACGATGCCCAGCGGCGCTTTGCGGGAAGAGGTCGATACCACGGAAAAAGCCAGGAAACGGTGGGTGCGGGAGAGGCGGACCATTATACTGGTTCGTTTTTCCGCCGGCATCCGGAGCGACATGGATCACATCGATATCAGGGGCGCGCGCACCCACAACCTGAAGAACGTGGACCTGCGTATTCCGCGCGACCGGCTGGTCGTCATCACCGGCCTGTCCGGCTCCGGCAAGTCCTCGCTGGCCTTTGACACGCTCTACGCCGAGGGCCAGCGCCGTTACGTCGAGTCGCTGTCCACCTACGCGCGGCAGTTCCTGGCGCTGATGGAGAAGCCGGACGTGGACCAGATCGACGGGCTGTCTCCCGCCATCTCGATCGAGCAGAAATCGACCTCGCACAATCCGCGCTCGACGGTCGGCACCATCACCGAAATCCACGACTACCTGCGCCTGCTGTTCGCGCGGGTCGGCACACCGCACTGTCCGGAGCACGGCGAACCGCTGGAGGCGCAGACCGTCAGCCAGATCGTCGACCAGGCGCTGGCGCTGCCCGAGGGAACCAGGATCATGATCCTTGCGCCAGTCATCAAGGACCGCAAGGGCGAACACCTGCTGGTCGCGGAGTCGCTGCGCGCCCAGGGCTTCATCCGCGCGCGCGTGGACGGTGTGAACTGTGACCTCGACGACTTCCCGCAGCTCGACAAGAAGCGCAAGCACACCGTCGAGGTGATCGTGGACCGGGTCAAGGTGCGGCCGGACGTGCAGCAGCGGCTGAGCGAGTCGATCGAGACCGCCCTGCAACTGACCGAGGGCACGGTGAGCGTGGCCTTTTTGGACGAGGAGCGGCCGGACCTGCTGTTCTCCTCCCGTTACGCGTGCCCGGTCTGTGGCCACAGCATCCGCGAGCTCGAGCCGAAGCTGTTCTCGTTCAACAACCCGACCGGCGCCTGCCAGGATTGCGACGGTCTCGGCCACAAGCGGTTCTTCGACGCGGAGAAGGTCATCTCGCACCCGGAATCGAGCCTGAGCGAGGGCGCCATCCGCGGCTGGGACCGCCGCAACGTCTATTACTTCCAGATGCTGCGTTCGCTGGCGAAGCACTTCCGGTTCGACATGGACGCACCCTTCGAATCCCTGGATCCGGACGTCCAGCAAGTCATCCTGTACGGCAGCGATGACCTGGTCGATTTCCATTACCTGACCGATCGTGGCGGGCAGATCCGCAAGCGCCACACCTTCGAAGGGGTGATCCCCAACCTCGAACGGCGCTACCGCGACACCGAGAGCCAGACGCTGAAGGATGAACTGGCCAAGTTCATCTCGATCGACCGCTGCGACGCCTGCGCGGGCACCCGCCTGTGCCAGGACGCCCGCCACGTGCTCATCGGCAGGCAGTCGCTGCCGGACATCTCGCGCTGGCCGATCGCCGAATCACACGCCTATTTCGAGGAACTGGCGCTGGAGGGCAGTCGCGCCGAGATCGCTGCGCGCATCCTGCGCGAGATTCGCGCCCGGCTGCAGTTCCTGATCAACGTCGGCCTGGAATACCTGACCCTGGATCGCAGCGCCGAGACGCTCTCCGGCGGCGAGGCGCAGCGCATCCGGCTGGCCAGCCAGATCGGCGCCGGCCTGGTCGGCGTCATGTACGTGCTGGACGAACCGTCCATCGGCCTGCACCAGCGAGACAACCAGCGCCTGCTCGGCACGCTTGAGCACCTGCGCGACCTCGGCAATACCGTCATCGTCGTGGAACACGACGAGGAGGCCATCCGCGCCGCCGACCACGTCGTCGACATGGGTCCGATGGCCGGCGTGCACGGTGGCGAGGTGGTGGCCGCCGGGCCGCCGGACGACATCGCCGCGCACCCGTCCTCCATCACCGGGGCGTTCCTGTCGGGCCGGCGCGCGATCGCCGTACCGGCGCGGCGGCACCCGCGCGACCCGGTCTGCCGGCTGGTGATCGAGGGTGCGACCGGCAACAACCTGAAGGACGCGACGCTCGACATTCCCCTGGGCCTGTTCACCTGCGTCACCGGCGTGTCCGGCTCCGGCAAGTAGACGTTGGTCAACGGCACGCTGTACCCGCTGGCCGCGCGCGAACTGAACCACGCCGAAACGCTGAAGCCATACCCCTACCGGGAGGTGCGCGGCCTGGAACTGCTGGACAAGGTGGTCGACATCGATCAGTCGCCGATCGGCCGCACGCCGCGTTCCAACCCGGCCACCTACACGGGCCTGTTCACGCCGATCCGCGAGATCTTCGCCGAGGTGCCCGAAGCGCGGTCGCGCGGCTACAAGCCCGGACGGTTCAGCTTCAACGTGAAGGGGGGACGCTGCGAGGCGTGCCAGGGAGACGGCCTGATCAAGGTGGAGATGCACTTCCTGCCGGACATGCACGTGCCCTGTGAGGTCTGCGGCGGCAAGCGCTACAGCCGCGAGACGCTGGAGATCCGCTACAAGGGCCGCACCATCGACGAGGTGCTGAACATGACGGTGGAGGAGGCGCTGGCGTTCTTCGATGCGATCCCCGCGGTCGCGCGCAAGCTGAAGACACTCATGGATGTCGGGCTCAGCTACATCCGCCTGGGCCAGAGTGCGACGACGCTCTCCGGTGGCGAGGCGCAGCGCATCAAGCTCGCCAAGGAACTCTCCCGCCGGGACACCGGGCGCACACTATACATCCTGGACGAGCCCACCACGGGTCTGCATTTCCACGATACCGAGCAACTGCTGAAGGTGCTTCACCGTCTGCGGGACCGTGGCAACACGGTGGTCGTGATCGAGCACAACCTCGACGTCATCAAGACGGCGGACTGGATCGTCGACGTGGGGCCCGAGGGCGGCAGTGGTGGCGGAGAGATCATCGCCTCCGGCACGCCGGAGGCGATTGCAGGCGTCAGCGCGTCCCACACGGGCAGGTTCCTGGCGCCGCTGCTTGCGGCGCAGGACCCGGGTGATCAGGATTCGGCGGAAGCCCCGGCCTCTTCGGAGGCGGGCGCCTGACCGATCTGCGGACGATCGACGAATTCGACAAAGGCCATGGGCGCCTGATCGCCGGCGCGATAGCCGGCCTTGAGGATGCGCAGGTAGCCGCCCGGGCGGGTCGCGTAGCGCGGGCCCAGTTCGTTGAAGAGCTTGCCCACGGCCGCCTTGTCGCGGATACGGCTGAACGCCAGGCGACGGTTCGCCACGCTGTCGTTGCGCGACAGGGTGACCAGCGGCTCGATCACGCGACGCAGTTCCTTGGCCTTCGGCAGGGTCGTCCGTATGGCCTCGTGCTGCACCAGCGATGCAGTCATGTTGCGGTACATGGCCACCTTGTGTGCACTGGTCCGGCTCAGCTTCCGGCCACTCTTTCTATGTCGCATCGGTCAACTCACTCAAACAAACTTGGTTAGGCCGGTTCAGGCCAGGCGCTTGTCGGAAGCCAGGCTCGCCGGCGGCCAGCCTTCCAGGCGCGTGCCCAGGGCCAGTCCGCGCGAGGCCAGGATGTCCTTGATCTCGGTCAGGGACTTCTTGCCCAGGTTCGGCGTCTTCAGCAGTTCCACCTCGGTGCGCTGAATCAGGTCACCGATGTAGTAGATGTTTTCCGCCTTCAGGCAATTCGCGGACCGGACCGTCAGTTCCAGGTCGTCCACCGGACGCAGCAGCACCGGGTCCACCTCGCTTTCGAAACGCGAGGACTGCGGTGCCTCGTCGCTCTCCAGATTGACGAACACCGACAACTGGCGTTGCAGCAGGGTCGCGGCGCGACGGATCGCTTCCTCGGGGTCGATGGTGCCGTTGGTCTGCAGGTCGAGAATCAGCTTGTCCAGGTTGGTGCGCTGCTCGACCCGGGCGCTCTCCACCACGTAGGCAACTTTCTGTACCGGGCTGAAGGAAGCGTCCAGCAGCAGGCGGCCGATGGAACGGGTTTCCTCTTCCTCGCCGCGGCGCAGGTCCGCCGGCACGTAGCCAATGCCACGGGCGATCGTGAGCTGCATGCGGATGGAGCCGCCGTCGTTCAGCCGGCAGATGAAATGTTCCGGGTTGGCGATGGTGACACCGTGGTCGACCTGGATGTCTCCGGCAGTCACGTCACCCGGGCCGCTCTTGGAGAGCGTCAGCGTGGTCTCGTCACGGCCGTCCAGCGAGATCGCCACACCCTTCAGGTTGAGCATGATCTCGATGACGTCCTCGGCGCACCCTTCCAGCGAACTGTACTCGTGCAGGACACCGTCGATCTGCACCTCGGTGATCGCGCAGCCGGGCATGGAGGACAGCAGAATGCGGCGCAGCGCATTGCCCAGGGTGTGGCCGTAACCGCGCTCCAGCGGCTCCAGGGTGACCTTGGCGCGGTTCAGCCCCAGGTCCTGGACCTGGATGTTGCGGGGCGTCAGCAGTTCTGTGGAGGATGAATCCATGTACTCACCTATCTAGATATGAAGTCGAAATAACGGCAGCCCGTCAGGGCGATTACTTCGAGTAAAGTTCCACGATCGCGTTTTCGTTGATTTCCGCCGGCAGTTCGTCACGGTCCGGCACGCGCTTGAAGGTCGCTTCCATCTTCTTGCGATCCACCTCGAGCCAGTCGGGCTCGCCGCGCTGTTCGGCCAGCGCCAGCGCGGACTGGATGCGCAGCTGGTTTTTCGCCTTCTCGCGGATCGCGATGACGTCTCCGTCCTGCACCTGGTAGGAGGCGACGTTCACCACCTTGCCATTGACAGTCAACGCCTTGTGAGACACGACCTGGCGCGCCTCGGCACGCGTGGAGCCGAATCCGATGCGGTAGGCGACGTTATCGAGACGACGCTCGAGCAACTGCAGCAACGCCTCACCGGTCGCGGAACGGCTGCTCGCCGCCTGCTTGTAGTAATTGCGGAACTGGCGCTCCAGCACACCGTACATACGGCGAACCTTCTGCTTCTCGCGCAGCTGGGCGCCGTAGTCCGAGAGGCGGCCGCGGCGGGCGCCGTGCTGACCCGGTACGGATTCTGCCTTGCACTTGGACTCCAGCGCACGAACGCCGCTCTTCAGCTGCAGGTCCGTGCCTTCGCGGCGGGACAGTTTACAGGTCGGTCCGATATAACGCGCCATTACATGATTCCTCGAGATTTGCTACAGCCAGCGTCACACACGGCGTTTCTTGGGCGGGCGGCACCCGTTGTGCGGGATCGGCGTCACGTCCGCGATGTGGGTGATCTTCAGGCCGGCGGAGTTCAGCGCACGCACGGCGGACTCGCGGCCGGGACCCGGTCCCTTCACGCGCACGTCCACGTTCTTCATGCCACACTCGACCGCCACGTTCGCCGCCTTCTCGGCCGCAACCTGCGCCGCGAACGGCGTGCTCTTGCGCGAGCCGCGGAAGCCGGAACCGCCGGAGGTCGCCCAGGAGACCGCGTTGCCCTGACGATCCGTGATGGTCACGATGGTGTTGTTGAAAGAAGCATGAATATGGGCGATTCCTTCGGGAACCTCCCGACGAATCTTCTTCTTGCTGCGCGTACCCTGTTTGCTCATGAGTGCTCTACCAACTGAAACCCTGCGATGGCGTCACGCCGATCGCTGTGAAATTGATTCCCTGCCCTACTTACTTGCGGATCGGCTTGCGCGGTCCCTTGCGGGTCCTGGCGTTCGTCTTCGTGCGCTGACCGCGTACCGGCAGTCCGCGCCGGTGGCGGATACCCCGGAACGTGCCGAGGTCCATCAGGCGCTTGATGTTCATCTGCGACACGCGCCGCAGATCGCCTTCCACGGTGTAACGCGCCACCTCGCCACGTACCCGCTCCATGTCCGTGTCGTCGAGATCGCTGACGCGGGCGTCCGGGGAAACGTTGCTGGCTTCGCAAATCTTCCGGGCAGTGGTCCGGCCGATTCCGTAGATGTAGGTCAAGGAGATCCAGACATGCTTGTTATCCGGAATGTTGACCCCTGCTACACGGGCCATAGACTCTCTCCCCTCTCTGGATGGGCAAAAAAAGGTGGCAGAGAATACCCCTGCAACCCACAAAAATCAAGGCAAAACTTAACCTTGGCGCTGCTTGTGACGCGGTTCCTTGCAGATCACGCGCACCGACCCGTTGCGACGGATCACCTTGCAGTTCCGGCAGACCTTCTTGACTGACGCTCTTACTTTCATCGTTCCAAACCCAATTCAGATCAGACCCGTCCCGGCTCAGCGCCGGACATTCATCCCGCCATACCCCTTGAGGTTGGCCTTCTTCATCAATGACTCGTACTGGTGCGACATGAGGTGGGACTGCACCTGCGCCATGAAGTCCATCACCACCACCACGACGATCAGCAGGGAGGTGCCGCCAAAATAGAAGGGCACGTTCCAGGCCACCACCATGAACTGCGGCAGCAGACAGACCAGCGTGACATAGATGGCGCCGAACAAGGTCAGGCGGGTCAACACCCCGTCGATGTAGCGGGCGCTCTGTTCGCCCGGCCGGATTCCCGGTATGAAGGCGCCGGACTTCTTCAGGTTGTCGGCCACGTCCTTCGGGTTGAATACCAGCGCGGTATAAAAGAAGCAGAAGAACACGATTCCCGCGGAGAACAGGATGATGTTCAGGGGTTGTCCGGGCGCCAGCGCCAGGGCCACGTCCTGCAGCCACTCCATGCCCTCGCCCTGGCCGAACCACTGGCCGATGGAGGCCGGGAACAGCAGGATGCTGCTGGCGAAGATCGCCGGGATCACGCCGGCCATGTTGACCTTCAGCGGGAGGTGGCTGCTCTGCGCCGCGTAGACCTTGCGGCCCTGCTGGCGCTTGGCGTAGTTCACCGTGATGCGGCGCTGCCCGCGCTCGATGTACACCACGATGCCGACGATGGCCACTGCCAGCACGGCGATGAACAGCAGCGCGATGATATTGATCTCACCCTGCCGCGCCTGCTCGAAGGACTGTCCGATCGCGCTCGGCAGGCCGGCCACGATGCCGGCGTAGATGAGAATCGAGATGCCGTTGCCCACGCCACGCTCGGTGACCTGCTCACCCAGCCACATCAGGAAGACGGCGCCGGTGACGAGGGTGACGACGGCAACGAAATAGAAGCCGAAGCCGGTGTGGAACGCCACGCCCTGGTTCGCGAGGCCGACCGCCATGCCGCTGGCCTGGATCAGCGCCAGCACCACGGTGCCGTAGCGGGTGTACTGGTTGATCTTGCGACGGCCCGATTCACCTTCCTTCTTGAGCTGCTCGAGGGTCGGGGAGACCGCCGTCATCAGTTGCATGATGATGGACGCCGAGATGTACGGCATGATGCCGAGCGCCAGGATGCTCATGCGCTCCAGCGCCCCGCCGGAGAACATGTTGAACAGGCTCAGGATCGTACCCTGGTTCTGGTCGAACAGGGCTGCCAGGCGTTCCGGGTTGATACCGGGAACCGGGATGTGGGCGCCGATGCGATAGACGATGATGGCGATGAGGACGAATTTCAGGCGCGACCAGAGCTCGGTCAGCCCCCCCGAGGAGGCCAGCCGGTTCGCCTGTTCCATTGCGCTGGCACGCCCGCCCTGATTGTTCGCCATTGGGAAATTCCGTTACCTGCCGGGGGCTTTACTGTACGGTGCCGCCGGCGGCTTCGATCGCGGCCCGTGCGCCCTTGGTGGCGCGCAGCCCGGTCACGGTCACAGCCCGTTCGATCTTTCCGGAGAGGATGATTTTCACGTCCTCGATGTGCTTGCCGACGATATTGGCGCCCTTCAGTACGTGCAGGTCGACCTGGTCCGACTGCAGCCCGGCGATTTCACCGAGGCGTACCTCGGCCGTGACGCGGGCCTTGGCGCTGTTGAAGCCGAACTTGGGAAGCCGGCGCTGTACGGGCATCTGACCACCCTCGAAACCGGGTGTGACGCGACCGCCCGCGCGGGCCTTCAGACCCTTGTGGCCACGACCACAGGTCTTGCCGCTGCCGCTGCCGATACCACGGCCGACACGCTTGCCTTCCTTCCGGCTGCCGGGATTCGGCTTCAGGCTATTGAGTTTCATGTTCATTCACCTTCGATGCGGACCAGGTAGTCCACCTTGTTCGCCAGGCCACGGTTGGCCGGCGTGTCCAGGAGTTCCACGGTATGACCGATCCGGCGCAGGCCCATTCCCCTGACGCATGCGCGGTGGTTCGGCCGCGTCCGGATCGGGCTCTTGACCAGAGTCACCTTAAAAGTATTTCCATCCGCCATGATCAGTGCCCCAGGATTTCAGCGGCCGTCTTGCCACGTCGCGCCGCCACGTCGTCCGGTGACTGCATGTCACGCAGGCCCTTGAAGGTGGCCTGCACGACGTTCACGGGATTGGTGGAGCCATAGCATTTGGCCAGCACGTTCTGGATGCCGGCCACCTCGAAGACGGCCCGCATCGCACCACCGGCGATGATGCCGGTACCCTCGGACGCAGGCTGCATGTACACCTTCGAAGCGCCGTGGCGGCTGTTGATCGGGTACTGCAGCGTGGATCCGTTCATCTTCACGTTGATCATGTTCTTGCGCGCGGCTTCCAGCGCCTTCTGGATCGCCACCGGCACCTCGCGGGCCTTGCCGCGGCCGAAGCCGACCTTGCCCGCACCATCACCAACGACCGTCAGCGCGGTGAAGCCGAAGATCCGGCCTCCCTTGACGACCTTCGCCACCCGGTTCACCTGGACCAGCTTTTCCTGGTAACCCTCGTTCGGTTTGACTTCTGCGCTCACAATCTTCCCCTAGAACTTGAGACCGGCTTCGCGTGCTGCATCCGCCAGAGCCTGAACACGGCCGTGATACCGGAACCCGGAACGGTCGAAAGCGACGCTTTCGATGCCGGCCGCCTTCGCCCGCTCGGCAATCAGCTTGCCGACCGCCGCCGCCGCATCGCGGTTGCCGGTGGCCTGCCCACGCAGCGCCGCTTCCAGCGTCGAGGCGGAAGCCAGTACCGCGTCTCCGGACGCCGAAATGACCTGTGCGTACATGTGACGGGGCGTACGGTGCACCGCGAGACGCACCACACCCTGCGAACGCATCCGCATGCGTCCCCGTTTCGCGCGCCGTTGGCGCTCCATGGTTTTCTTGAACATATCCGATTACTTCTTCTTGGCTTCTTTACGCCGCACGTATTCACCATCGACCCGGATGCCCTTGCCCTTGTACGGCTCCGGCGGACGGACCGCGCGAATCTCGGCGGCAACCTGGCCGACCAGCTGGCGGTCGCTGCCCTTGATGAGGATCTCGGTCTGGGTGGGCGTCTCCGCCTTCACACCGTCCGGCAGGGCATACTCGACCGGGTGCGAGTAACCGACCGAGAGGTTCAGCTTCTGCCCCTGCACCTGCGCGCGGTAACCGACGCCGATCAGTTGCAGTTTCTTCTCGAAACCGCTGGTCACCCCGACCACCATGTTGTTGACGTGCGCGCGCGTGGTGCCGGCCATCGCACGCGACTCACGATCCTTCGCGACGAAGGTCAGGGTGCCATCAGTTTCCCTGACCTCGACGCGCGGCGACAACGCAAGGCTCAACTGGCCCAGCGGCCCCTTGACCGAGACTTCGTTACCGGTCAGCCCGACCTGGACCCCCTTGGGGATGTCGACCGGATTACTTGCTACACGAGACATGATTGCGATCCGCCCGTCAGAAAACTGTACAAATGACTTCACCACCCACGCCGGCGCGCCGTGCGGCAGCGTCCGTGATCACACCCTTGCAGGTGCTCACGATGGCGATACCCAGACCGTTGGCGACGTTCGGCAGCTCATCCTTCTTTTTGTACTCGCGACGGCCGGGGCGGCTGACACGCTTCAGCTCACGAATTACCGGCGCACCCTCGAAGTACTTCAGGCGCAGCGTGATGGTCGACTTTCCGCCATCCTCTTCCACGGTGTAACCGTCCACGTAGCCTTCCTCGGTCAGCACCTTGGACACGGCCGCTTTCATCGTGGAGGCCGCCATGCTGACGGTCGGGTGACCGACCAGTTGCGCATTGCGAATGCGCGTCAGCATGTCTGCGATCGGATCCTGCATACTCATAACTTGCTACCTCGACCCGATTACCAGCTGGACTTCACGATGCCGGGCACGTAACCCTTCATCGCCATCTCGCGGAGTTTGTTGCGGCCCAGACCGAACTTCCGATAGAAACCCTTCGGCCGGCCCGTCAGCGCGCAGCGGCTGACCTGTCGAACGGGGCTGGCATCCCGCGGGAGCTTCTGGAACCTGATCCGCGCGTTCCAGCGCGTTTCATCGTCCAGCGACTCGTCGTTGATCTGCTTCAAAAGCTCCGCGCGTTTGCGCGCGAACTTGGCGACGGTACGGGAGCGCTTCTTTTCGCGCTCTATCATTGATTTCTTGGCCATGTTCTCTGCCGGTCTCTATTTTTTGAACGGGAAGCTGAATTCTTCGAGCAAGGCGCGCGCCTCGTCGTCGGTTTCCGCCGTGGTGGTGATGGTGATGTCCAGGCCACGGATCTTGTCGATCTTGTCGTACTCGATTTCCGGGAAGATGATCTGCTCCCGGACACCCATGCTGAAATTGCCCCGACCATCGAACGACTTCGGATTCAGACCGCGGAAGTCGCGGATACGGGGAATGGCGATGCTCACCAGGCGGTCGAAGAATTCCCACATGCGCTGGTTGCGCAGCGTGACCTTCACACCGATCGGCCAGCCCTCGCGGATCTTGAAACCCGCCACCGATCTGCGCGCCATTGTGACCTGCGGCTTCTGGCCGCTGATCAGCGTCATGTCGCTCACTGCGGCGTCGATCGCCTTGCGGTCCGCCGCTGCCTCGCCCACGCCCATATTAAGCGTGATCTTGCTGATGCGCGGCACCTGCATGACGTTGTCATACGACAGGCGCTGCTTCAGGCGGTCGCGCACTTCGTTGCGGTAGATCTCTTCCATTCTTGCCATTTTCAATCGCCTCAGGCGTCAATCATCTCGCCGGTGGACTTGTAGACCCGAACCTTGGTCCCGTCCTCCAGCGTGCGGAACTTCACCTTGTCTGCCTTGCCAGACTCCGCGTTGAAGATCGCAACATTTGAAATATCGATGGGCGCCTCCTGCTCGAGGATGCCGCCCGCGGTGCCACGATTGGGGTTCGGCTTCACGTGCTTCTTCACGATCTGCGCGCCCGAAACGAGCACCTTGCCGTTCTCCAGCACCTTCAGAACCTTGCCCCGCTTGCCGCGGTCGCGACCGGTGGTCACCACCACCTCGTCGTTGCGCCTGATCTTATTCATCCCATTAATCCTCGAATACCGCCCGCCGACTCAAAGCACTTCCGGAGCGAGCGAGATGATCTTCATGAATCGCTCACTGCGCAGTTCGCGCGTCACCGGGCCAAAAATACGCGTGCCGATGGGTGCCAGCTGCTGGTTCAGCAGTACGGCCGCGTTGCCGTCGAACTTGATCAGCGAGCCATCCGGACGACGAACGCCCTTCGCCGTGCGCACCACGACGGCATTGAGCACCTGGCCTTTCTTGACCTTGCCACGGGGAATGGCTTCCTTGACGCTGACCTTGATCACGTCACCGATGCCCGCGTAGCGGCGCTTCGAGCCACCCAGCACCTTGATGCACTGAACGCGACGGGCGCCGCTGTTGTCCGCCACGTCGAGAACTGTTTCCGCCTGGATCATTTCCTTGTCTCCGCGTCAGACAGAAAGCGTGTTGGTTTCGACCACGCGCTCGAGCACCCAGCATTTGCGCTTGGAGATCGGCCGGGAAGCCGTGATGAGAACGATATCGCCCGGGTTGCAGGTGTTGTTCTCATCGTGCGCCACGACCTTGGTCGAACGCTTCATGTACTTGCCATAGATCGGGTGCTTCACGCGGCGCTCGATCAGCACGGTGATGGACTTGTCCATCTTGTTGCTGACCACGCGACCGGAGAGCGAACGCTTGACCTTTTCTGCTTGCTGCTCAGACATCGCTGTTGCTCCGCAGGCTGTTGATCTGGGTTTTCACGCGCGCGACGTCCCTGCGCACCGCCCGCACCAGGTGGGTCTGGCTCAGTTGCCCGGTACCCTGCTGCAGACGCAGCTTGAACTGCTCCTTGCGCAGCCCGAGCAGGGTCTTCTGCAATTCCTCGGCCGTCTGGCCACTCAGTTCGGACATCTTCACTTACATCACCTTGCGCGTGACAAACGTGGTCTTGAAGGGCAGTTTCGCGGCCGCGAGCGTGAACGCGTCGCGCGCCAGTTCTTCGCTGACACCTTCCATCTCGTACAGCATCCGGCCGGGCTGGATCTGGCAGACCCAGTACTCGACGGAACCCTTGCCCTTGCCCTGACGTACTTCCAGGGGTTTCTTCGTGATCGGCTTGTCCGGGAACACGCGGATCCAGATCTTGCCGCCCCGCTTGATCTTCCGGGTCATGGCGCGGCGCCCGGCCTCGATCTGGCGCGCCGTCAGGCGGCCACGGCCCGTGGCCTTCAGGCCGAATTCACCGAAGCTGACGGAACTGCCCCGGATCGCCAGGCCGCGGTTCCGGCCCTTCTGCTGTTTCCGGTACTTGGTCTTCTTAGGTTGCAGCATCTGACTGGTCCAATCCCGTTAATTCTGCGCAGTGGCGCCAGCCGGCTTCGACTCTTCGGCATGGCCAAGCACTTCGCCCTTGAAAATCCACACCTTGACGCCGATCACGCCGTAGGTGGTGGTCGCCTCACTGTGCGCATAGTCGATATCCGCGCGGAAGGTGTGCAGGGGCACGCGGCCTTCCCGGTACCATTCCGTGCGCGCGATCTCCGCGCCACCAAGACGTCCGCTGACCTGGATCCGGATGCCCTTGGCGCCGAGCCGCATGGTGTTCTGCACCGCGCGCTTCATGGCACGACGGAACATGACACGGCGCTCGAGCTGCGAGGCAACGCTGTCAGCGACCAGCTTGGCGTCGAGTTCCGGCTTGCGGATCTCCTCGATGTTGATCTGCACCGGCACGCCCATCATCCTGGACACCTCTTCGCGAAGCTGCTCCACGTCCTGGCCCTGCTTGCCAATCACGATCCCCGGCCGTGCCGAGTGGATGGTGATCCGGGCATTCTGGGCCGGCCGCTCGATGCGGACCTCGCTCACGGACGCCTTGCTGAGCTTCTTCTTGATGAAGTCGCGCACGAGGAGATCCTGGTGCAGGTATTCCGCATAGTGCTTCTTGCCGGCATACCAGATCGAGGAGTGCTCACGCACGATCCCCAGGCGGATACCGATCGGATTGACTTTTTGACCCATGGTGGAACCTTTGTACCTGTAACCTGTTAGCGCTTGTCCGCCACCTTGACGGTGATATGGCAGGAGCGCTTGGTAATGCGGTCCGCCCGACCCTTCGCACGCGGGCGCACCCGCTTCATTACCGGACCCTCATCGACGAAGATGGTGGACACGGACAGCTCGTCGACATCCGCACCTTCGTTGTTCTCGGCGTTGGCAATCGCAGACTCCAGCACCTTCAGGATGATGCGCGCCGATTTCTTCTGGCTGAACGCCAGCGTGTTGAGCGCGTCCTGAACCGGCCGCCCACGCACCTGGTCAGCGACCAGTCGCGCCTTCTGCGGGGATACCCGGGCGCCTTTGAGACGGGCTGCGACTTCCATTGACTCTGCTTCCTCTGCTAACGGCCCCGGCACTCCTGGCGCACGGGACCCGACCTAAACCTGTTTAACGCTTCTTCGCCTTGCGGTCCGCGGCGTGTCCGCGGTAGGTGCGCGTCACGGCGAACTCACCCATCTTGTGACCCACCATGTCCTCGGTGATGAAGATGGGCACGTGCTGGCGGCCGTTGTGCACGGCGATCGTCAGACCGACCATTTCCGGCATGATCATGGAGCGACGCGACCAAGTCTTGATCGGTCGCTTGTCTCCCGCGCTGGCCGCGGTCTCCACCTTCTGCATCAGGTGATGGTCTACGAACGGTCCTTTCTTCAGTGAACGAGGCACGATTCTCTAGCTCCTAAATACGCTTACTTGCGACCGCGACGGCGCACGATGAACTTGTCGGTTCGCTTGTTCTTGCGGGTCTTGTAACCCTTGGTCGGCACGCCCCACGGCGTAACCGGGTGACGTCCGCCGGACGTCCGGCCTTCGCCACCACCGTGCGGGTGATCCACCGGGTTCATCACGACACCACGTACCGTCGGACGCTTGCCGCGCCAGCGGGAGGCCCCCGCCTTGCCCAGCGAGCGCAGGTTGTGTTCGCTGTTGCCGACCTCACCGATGGTGGCGCGGCACCCGACGGGAACCTTGCGCATCTCGCCGGAGCGCAGGCGCAGCGTCGCGAACGCGCCCTCGCGTGCGACCAGCTGCACGGTGGCACCGGCGGAGCGGGCCATCTGCGCGCCACGGCCCGGATAGAGTTCCACGCAGTGCACCTGCGTACCGACCGGAATGTTCGCAAGCGGCAGGCAGTTGCCCGGCTTGATCGGCGACTGGGAGCCGGAGACCAACTGGTCGCCGGCGACGATGCCCTTGGGCGCCAGGATGTAGCGGCGCTCCCCATCGGCGTACTTCATCAGCGCGATGTTGGCACTGCGGTTCGGATCGTATTCGAGGCGCTCCACGGTGGCGACGATGCCGTCCTTGTTGCGCTTGAAATCGATGACCCGGTAACGGCGCTTGTGACCACCGCCCTGATGGCGAACCGTGATCCGGCCCTGCGAATTACGGCCGGCCTTCTTGGAAAGCGGCGCCAGCAGCGGCTCGTACGGAGCGCCCTTGTGCAGATCCTTGTTGGCGATCTTTACGACGAAACGACGCCCCGGGGAGGTCGGTTTGCATTTTACGTTTGCCATCAGACGAGACCCCGGCCTTATTCCGCAGCGGAGAAGTCGATATCGTGCCCCTCGGCGAGGGCCACGTACGCTTTCTTCCAGTTGGATTTGCGACCCAGCCCATGACGGGTACGACGGGTCTTCCCTTTGACATTCATCACGGACACGCCGGTGACGCTGACCTTGAACAGCATCTCGATCGCCGCCTTGATTTCACGCTTGGTTGCGTCGGGCGACACGCGAAAGGCGAACTGGCGGTTCTTGTCGCTCAGAATGGTCGCCTTCTCCGAAATGTGCGGACGAAGGATTACCTTGTGCAGCCGCTCTTCGTTCACTTGAGCACCTCTTCGAGTTTGCGCAGGGCCGGGGCGCTGATCAGCACCGCCTCGTGCGCGACGAGCGCGAGCGGATTGATCCGGTCGACGACGCAGACATCCACCAGCGGCAGGTTGCGGGCGGCCAGTTCCAGGTTGCGGTCCTCACCCTCGATGACGATGAGCACGCTGCCAAGGCCAAGCCCACCCAGCTTACCGGCCAGCAGGCGGGTCTTCGGCTCGGCGATCTGCAGCGTGTCGACCACGTGCAGGCGCTCCAGGCGCGCCAGTTCGGAAACCATGCCGCGCACCGCGGCGCGGTACATCTTGCGGTTGAGTTTCTTGTCGAAACTGCGCGGCGAGGCTGCGAACGCGCGCCCGCCGCCACGCCAGATGGGGCTGTTGTTGGTGCCGGCCCGCGCCCGCCCGGTGCCCTTCTGGCGCCACGGCTTGCGGCCGCCGCCACGGACGTCGGAACGGCTCTTCTGGGCCTTGGTACCGGCCCGCGCGCCAGCCATGTAGCTGGTCACCGCCTGGTGCACCAGGTCCTCGTTGAAGCGGGCCGCGAAGACCTCGTCCGCCACGTCGATAGTACCGGCAGCGGCGCCTTCCATGTTTCTTTGAGCGAGTTGCATCCCGGACCCCTTATCCCTTCACAGCCGCCGTGATCACGACATCAGCGCCGGCAGCACCGGGCACGCCGCCCTTGATCAGCAGGACGCCCTTCTCGGCGTCGGCGCGCACGATCTCCAGGGACTGGACGGTGACCTGCTTGTTGCCGAGCTGGCCGGCCATCTTCTTGCCCTTGAATACGCGACCGGGCGTCTGGCACTGGCCGATGGAGCCCGGCGCACGGTGCGACACGGAGTTGCCGTGGCTCATGTCCTGGGTGCGGAAATTCCAGCGCTTCACGGCGCCGGCGAAACCCTTGCCCTTGCTGGTGGCGGTCACGTCCACCTTCTGGCCGGCCTCGAACTGGCCCATGCCCAGCTCCTGGCCGGGCTGGTACTCGGCGCCGTCTTCCACGCGGAACTCCCAGAGTCCGCGGCCCGGCGCCACTTCGGCCTTGGAAAAATGACCGGCGAGACCGCCGCTGACCCGCCCGGGAGCGCGCTCACCGGTGGTCACCTGCACGGCACTGTAGCCATCGCGCTCAGGCGTCTTCACCTGGATAACCCGGTTCGCCAGCACCTCGACGACGGTAACCGGGATCGCCGCCCCGTCCGCGCCAAATGTGCGGGTCATCCCGCATTTTCTTCCTACCAGTCCGATGGTCATGCCCAACCTCTATCTTCTTCTATAACGAGGCGGCACGTCGGCCGCCTCTAGCAGGCTTTTCTGTTCAGAATCAAATCGTTCAGCCGAGACTGATCTGCACATCCACGCCGGCAGCCAGGTCCAGCTTCATCAGCGCATCAACGGTCTTGTCGGTCGGCTCGACGATGTCGAGCATGCGCTTGTGGGTGCGGATCTCGTACTGGTCCCGCGCGTCCTTGTTGACGTGCGGCGAGATCAGCACCGTGAACTTCTCCTTCCGGGTCGGCAGCGGGATCGGACCACGCACCTGTGCGCCCGTCCGCTTCGCCGTCTCGACGATTTCCTGCGTGGACACGTCGATCAGGCGATGGTCAAACGCCTTGAGACGAATCCGGATGCGCTGATTCTGCATGGACGACAAACCCCCGAGTCCTAAACCCGTAAAAAATAAGTAAAAGAGTCGAAAAAAGGATGCGGAATTCTACGGATGGGCCCCCATCCTGTCAAGGAGGATTTGGCCCCAATTGGCGGATTCCGCGGCCTTCAACCTCACTCGATAATCTTGGTCACCACCCCGGCGCCGACGGTACGGCCGCCTTCGCGGATCGCGAAGCGCAGGCCGTCTTCCATGGCGATCGGCGCAATCAGCGTCACCGTCATCGAGACGTTGTCGCCCGGCATCACCATCTCCGTG
>JBFKKR010000028.1:0-32931 GCA_041682035.1 Pseudomonadales bacterium
GCGGCGGTGTCGGCAGCGGGAAGACAAGGATGTGGATGAGACCGGTCGTAGAACTCGTGGCGGGCGAGCCGATGACCGGCCTGCAGCGCCTGATGGTGATTGCCGACTCCGGCAACGGCGTCAGCATGGTGCTGGACAAGGAGCGCTTCAATTTCACCAACCCCGATCTCACGGTGAACATCCGCCGCGTGCCGGAAGGCGAGTGGCTGTGCCTCGACGCCACCACCCACTGCCAGGACTTCGGGCTGGGAATCGCCGAGAGCCGGATCTGGGACGTCCGCGGTGTCGTCGCCAACGGGACGCAGAACCTGCTTCTCGAACAGGCCGGATGAGCGAGCCGATCAGAACAGCGCCGGATAGCCCGGGCAGTCTGCCGTGCCGGCGCTGACCGTGAAGGTACTGCTGGTGCCTTCGACCGGCCGTGCCTGGCCGGCGTCGGGCTGGTCGCGCGACGGCACCACGGTGCCGTTGTAGCGGATGCGATAACTGCCAGCCTGCTGATGTTCTGGCACATGCCAGATCGCCTCGATCTCTGACACGCGCCGCCAGTTGGACTGCCCGGACATCGGCCACTCCGGTTCGCTGTGCCAGCGCATGATGAGTTCCGGTTCGCGCTCGCTGGCCACGTAGGCCCAGCCACCATCCTCCTGCAGGACTTCCACCTGCAGGTAGCTGCCGTTCAGTTTCTCCAGCGTGTCATTGCGCGGATGGCCGCCCGCGAACCGTACCCGTACCGTGTCGCCGGCGGCATAGGCATCGCCCGCATCCAGCAATACCTGGCCGAAGGCGGCGCCGTCCGGTGGCGCATCGCCGGGCCGGTAGGCCGCCCGGTTGGGCGGGGCGGGCGTGGTGCGCGGTTCGCTGGCGCCAGCCGGCGGCGGCAGACCGTCGCGCAGGCTGAGCGCCAGCCTGCGCATTTCCTGCTGCACGGCGGCCAGCGTCCAGGGTCCGAAGTGGGTCGACGCACCCTCGTACTGCTGCGTTGCGTACTCCTCGCGGGTGGTGAGGTACTGTACGAAATCGTTGGCGAGGCTGGCGACCACTGCATACTCCACGCCGACCGTGTGCAACTCGCGCAGTACCGTGTCCCGCAGGCGGCGGGCGGACGTGGTGGTGACCTCCCAGGGCAGGGCGATGACGACGAGGTTGCCCAGCCGCACCAGCTGGAACGGCAGGTCGCTGTTGCTGATGTGCTCGGTGGTGCCGACCGGGAACAGCACCGGTTTCTCGGCCTGGCAGCTGTAGTCGGCATCGGGCAGGCCGGGCAGTCGGTTCAGGCCGCAGGCGGTCATGCCGCCGGTCGCGGCCGGGATGACCAGGTAGCCGCGCCCGTTCGCGTAGGCGGCCATGGTGTCCAGCGCGGTCTGGATGTCGCGCTGGATCGCCTCCAGCGGTTGCGGGTCGCCACAGCGGATGCCCTCCTGGGACGGACCGCGATTGTCCTCGGCGCCGGCGGCCATGCTGTATCCCAGCGCCGCGCTGCAGGTGCGCTTCACCGGTTCATCCAGGCTGTCGTCATGTTGCAGCGATTCCAGGATGACCGGGTCCTCCACCGTGATGCGGTCCATGGGGACGTGGAACAGCCGGCTGGTCACCGGGCCGCGCAGCGGCTGTCCTTTCTCCCCGAACAACTCGATGGCCCGTGCCAGCTGCTTCACCCCATGCGCCGCGTTGCTGTGCAGCGTGTTCTCGCCGCAGCCGATGCGCACGTCCGGGTAGGGGTGTTCGCGGAAACAGAGATTCGGTGAGCTGTCGCCCTCATCGGACTGCGCGAACGCGGCCACGAACTGGTCGCCGCCACCGTCATCGGTGTAGTCGGTGCCGAACATGCGCTCCATGGTCACCGCGGCGAGTCCCTTGTTGTCGCTGCTGATCAGCGGTTCGTGTGTGCCGACCGAGGTGGTGTGCACGCCGAACCAGTTGAGCAGTCCCACCGGCGTGCCGTCCGGGCGCTCGAGCAGCAGTTGCACCATGCGCTTGTTGACGCGTACCTCCTCGCCCTTTTCGTTCAGCCAGGAGGCGCGTTCCTGTTCTGGATTGTTGGCGTAGGCAGGCTCGGAGCGGTTGGTGTTGGCATCAAGCAACTCACCGAGCACCAGGCGGATGCGGCCCGGCTTCTGGTTGGCCTGCAGGTTGCGGTGGGCGCGGCGGATCGCGTGGTGAATGGCCTGCGTGTAGACCCGGTGCACGTACTCGTCATAGCCCATGCGGAACAGGTTGTAGGCGGTGTGGTGCGCCTCGCCGCCCGGCGCGGAGTGCGTGTGGGTGGCGGACAGCAGGATGTTCTGGCCGTTGTAATGGGGTGAGAGTTCCGGGTCGGCCGCCACCAGGTCGAGCACGGTCTGGCGGGTGCCCTGCGTGATGAAAGCCGTCTCGGAAACCACCATCATCACGCGCTCGCCGTTGCACGGCGAGGCGATGGCGAACGCGCGTGCGAACTGGCGGGTGTGGATGCCGCGCAGCACGTGCTCGGGGTTCTCGTATCCGGCCGAAATGCTGTCGCCGGCCGGGCCGGTCATGTCGTGCACGCCGGTACCGAGCAGGAAGTGCTGGTTCTCCCTGCAGTGCTGCGGGCCGCCGCCGGTGGCCGCTGCCCTGCCGCGTTCCCGGTAAGGCTGCAGGTCGATCCTGCCGGGCGCATCGGCGCCCGGTCCCAGCGCGCGCAACGGGCTGGCGAGGGCGCAGCGGGCGAGCGCGCTGGTGAACCCCGCGTCCCGCGGGGCGGCGGCCGCCACCGGCCCCGCTGGCAGGAGCGCCGCCAGCAACAGTGAATGAAGCAGGACGGGCAGGGTACGGGGCATGTGGCGGCAGGCTGTCTTCACGGGAAAAATCGTCCAAACTGGCTCTTTACACCAGCCTACTTCAATTGGATGCAAAAGCGACCCCGGATGGTGCGGGTGAGGCGGGGCTGGTTTGTACTGGTGCAGGAGTTCCCGACATCGAAGCCCTGATCTACATCAGCCGCGCGGCGCGCCCGTTCGCGCGCGAGCAACTGGAGGAAATGGGGGAGAAATTCTCCGCGGCCAACGAGCGGCGCGGCCTCACCGGCGTGCTGATCGCGATCGGGGATCACTTTCTGCAGGTTCTCGAGGGTGAGCGGGACGCGCTCAACGAGGTCGCGCTGAGGATCGCGGCGGATCGCCGGCATTTCGATTTCAAGGAGCTCTACCGGGGCGGCATTCCCGAGCGCGCCTTCGCCGACTGGGGCATGCGGCTGATCCTGCTGGACCGGCGCTTCCTGCTGCCGCTGCAGGAAATCGCGCTGCTGCGGCGGGAACTGGACGCGCAGATCGACATGGCCGAATCCGCCCGGGATGCGATCGTCGCGCTGGTACTGGGCCTGCCCACGCTGCTCAAGCAGTACGAGCTGAAGTCCTGACCGGGGCTATCCGGCCGGCAGCAGTTGCCGCACCACGCCCTCGCAGTCGGTCTGCGCCATGTAGCGCGGAACCGGGTAGGTGAAGCGTGCCTCGGCGATCGCGGAGGTGGCCACCACCGGCACGTCGGCGGCCCGCAGTTCGCCGATGGTCGGCGCGAAGCCGAACTCGCGGTTGAAGTCGCGCACCAGCTGGACGAACCGGCTCGCCAGCAGGTAGTCGGATTCGCCGCCCTCCGCGAGGCCGCTGGCGCGCGCCAGTTCCGCCATGCGTCCGGCGCAGGCCGGCTTGGAGAACTCCAGCACGTGCGGCATGACCACGGCATTCGCGTGCCCGTGCGGCACGTGGTAGAGCGCGCCGAGCTTGTGCGCGATGGCATGCACGTAGCCCACGCCGACCTGCGTCACCGCGCAGCCGGCGTAGAAGGAGGCCAGCGCCATCTGCTGGCGCGCCCCGAGGTTCTGCCCGTCCTTCACCGCCACCGGCAGTTCGCGGGTGATGATGCGCACGGCCGCCAGGGCCAGCGCGTCCGTCTCCGGGTTCGCGTTGCGCGACAGGTAGGCTTCCACCGCGTGCGTCAGCGCGTCCATGCCGGTGGCCGCGGTGACGGCCGGTGGCATGCCGCGCATGATCTCGCCGTCCAGCGCCGCCATCCGCGGCGTGAGCTTGGGGTCGATGACCAGGAATTTCGTCTGCGCCGCGTGATCGGAAACCACCGCGGCGACGGTCACTTCCGAGCCGGTCCCCGCGGTGGTGGGTACGACGAAGATCGGCAGCGGCGCCCTGTATACCTTGAACAGGCCCGCCATCTTCGCCACCGGCTTGTCATTGGTGGCGCGCGCGGCGATGACCTTGGCCGCGTCGATGGAGGAACCGCCGCCGATGGCCAGCACCGCGCTGCACCCGGCTTGCTGCAGCACCCGCAGCCCGTCCTCGATCTGCTCGATGGCCGGGTCAGGCTTCACCCCGTCGTAGACCGCGCAGGTGATGCCCTGCTGCGCCAGCTCCGCCAGGACCGGGTCGATCACGCCCAGTTCGACCAGTACGCGGTCGGTGACGACGAGCAGGTGCCGGTGGTCCTGCTGCCCGATCGCCCGCGCCAGCTGCAGGGCCGAGCCCGGCCCGGTGAACAGCAGCGGCGTGCGGAACGGGATCATGCGGCCGACGAACTTCAGAATCAGCATCAGCACGCGGCAGCAGGCGACCTGCAGCGGAAACGGGATCATCGATGGCGTCCTCCGGTTGGGTGCTGCCGATATATCACGAGAAAAAGCGCATGACCACGTTCATCAGCCGCCGTGACCAGTTGCTGTACGGCGGGAAGAACAGCGACAGCATGGCGCGGTGGTTCACCAGTACGCCGCGCTCGTGGGAGAACGCCCTGAACCCGTGGTAGCCGTGCGAGCTGCCCAGGCCGCTATTGTTGACGCCGCCGAAGGGCAGGTGGTGCTGGGCGAAGTGGGCCAGCGTCGCGTTCACGGTCACGTTGCCTGAGCTGGTGTGGGTGAGCACGTACTCGGTCAGCGCCTTGTCCTGCGCGAAGATGTACAGCGCGAGCGGCTTTTCATTGCGGTTGATGTGCGCCAGGGCCGTCTCGATGTCGCCGTAGCGGATCACGGGAAGCACCGGTCCGAAGATCTCCTCGTCCATGATGCGCGCATCCGCGGGTACGTTCTCCAGCGCGGTCGGCTGCACGTAGCGGGCGGCGACGTCGGTTGCGCCGCCGAACGCGATTTTCGCGCCTTTCGCCGTGGCGTCCTCGATCAGCGCCTGCAGGCGTGCCGTGTGCCGCTCGCTGATGATGCGGGTGAGATCGGCGGACTCCCGCTGCGCTGCGTCGTTGTTGCCCAGGAAATCCTGGTAGGCCTGCTTCAATTCCGCCATGAACGCGTCGTAGACGGCGTCGTGCACGAGCAGGTAGTCCGGGGCGATGCAGATCTGGCCGGCGTTCTGGTGGTTGCCGTTGGCGATGGAGCGGGCTGCCTTTTTCACGTCGGCGCTGCGGTCCACGATCACCGGGCTCTTGCCGCCCAGTTCCAGCGTCACCTTGCCGAGATGCTTGGCCGCGGCGGTCATGACGACCTTGCCGACGGCCGGTGAACCGGTGAAGAACACGTGGTCGAACGGCAGGTCCAGCAGCGCCTGCGAAGCCTCCACCTCGCCCTCGAGCACCGCGACCTCGTCTTCCGCGAATACGGCTTCGACGATCCTGCGGATCACCGCGTTGGACGCCGGCGTGAATTCGCTCGGCTTGATGATGGCGGTGTTGCCCGCGGCGACAGCGTGGATCAGCGGGATGAAGGCCAGGTTGAACGGGAAATTCCAGGGCGAGATGATCAGGCAGCGCCCCATGGGCTCGTGGCGGATGTGGCTGCTGGTGCCGTTCAGCAGCATCGGCGTCGGCACCCGCCGCGGCTTCATCCAGCCTGCCAGGTGCTTCATCGTGAAGCTGGCTTCCTGCAGCACGGTCAGGATGTCGGCGAAGTCGGCTTCCTGGCCCGGGCGGCGCAGGTCCGCATGCAGGGCGGCCTTGATCTCCTCGCGGTGCGCCGCGTAGGTGTCGCGCAGTTTCTGCAGCTTCGCGATACGTTCTGCGGCCGTGGTCGCGCGCAGCGACCGGGAGGTCTCCAGCTGGCCTTCGAACAGGCGGCTGGCCTCGGCGCGCAGCGCGGCGGCGCTGTCGGCAGCAAAGATCGGTTGTACGGGTGCGTTCATGGCGTGGTCCTCGTGGTGAAGGGGTTAGCGCGCCTCGGGCGCGTAGAGTGAATTCCAGAGCATGTGGGTCAGGCCCTCGGCGAGCCGCTCGATGACCTGCGGATCTTCCTCCTGGGCCATGCGGTGGCAGCAGTGCTCCATGGAGTAGACGTGGATCTCGGCGATCTCCGGGCAGGCGTCCGGGTGGAAGCGGCCGGCCTCGCGCACGCGCAGGTGCGCCTTGCGCACCTCGCTGATCATGCGATCCATCATGTCCTCGTAGATCTCCTGCACGTCCGGGTCATAGATCGCCGTCTGCACGAACGCGCTGAACAGGGCGCGGCGCCTGATGAAAACCGCGATGGCGGCCTGCACGGTCCGATGCAGGTCTTCGCGGGTTGCCTCGGGCGCCACCTCGGACCAGATGCGGCTGGCCTGGATCATCTCCTCGGTGAGGCGGCCGGCCAGGCGGCGGACGAGATCACTCTTGTCGCGGAAGTGGACGTAGAACGTGGAGCGCGCGATGCCGGCCTCGCGGGCGAGCTGCTCGACGCTGGCCTCGGTGAAGGTGATGCCCTGGTCGCCAAGACGCTGCAGGGCATCCAGCATGGCCTGCTCCACGGCATCCTTTTTTTCCTGGCTGCGGGCGCGGCGGGTGCGGGTCACTGAGGGCATGGGGAATCCCCGGTCGTGTTGCAGAACTGGGGAAGAATCGTACAGATTGTCGGACAATGTGTCCAACAATATGTCCGGACAATGCGTCTAGTTTTTGTCCGGGCTGCCGCGCTCGTCCAGTTCCGCGATCACCGCGCAGGTCCGTGGGACGGCCGTGAAGGTGGTGTGGGTGGCCTCGGGCTGGTGCGGCTGGCGGCGATAGTCGACGACGATGCCGACCAGCACCAGCGCGTAGATCGAGGCCGAGGCGAGGAACAGGGCGGCGGGGCCGCTCAGCAGGGCCAGCCCCGCCACCAGGAACGGTCCCAGCAGCGATCCGATCGCCTGCAGCATGATCAGGGCGGCGCAGGAGCCGACCAGCTCCTCCGGCGCCAGGTAGTCGTTCGCCAGCGCGACCAGCATGGAGTACAGGGTGTAACTCGAGCCGCCGTAGACCAGCGCCAGCCCCAGCATCAGCGCGGCCGGGAAATCGCCCGGCCGGTGGATCACGATGCCGAGCACCGCGCTGGTGACGATGGCCAGCAGCAGCGTGCCGGCGAGCACGATGCGGCGGTCGAGGCGGTCCGAGAGCCGGCCCAGCGGCCACTGGAACACCAGGCCGCCGATAAAGCCCGCAGCCAGGAAGCTCGCGACCTCCGCCGAGCCCATGCCGGCCCGGCTCAGGTAGGCGGCGCCCAGGCCCCAGTACGCCCCCAGCGCCATGCCCAGCCCCCCCACGCCGATCATGGCCGGCCGGTTCATGCGCCGCAGCAGCTGCAGGCTGACGTGACCACCGGTGCCCAGGTGCGGCGGCTGGCGGCGGCTGATGCTCACGGGCACCAGCGCCAGCGACATCAGGATGGACACCACCAGGAACAGTTCGTGGCTGGAGGGGTCGCCGATCACCACCAGGCCCTGCGCGCCGCCCAGCGCCAGGAAGTTCACCATCATGTACACCGACAGCACGCTGCCGCGGTTGCTGCGGTCGGCCAGCCCGTTCAGCCAGCTTTCGAGCGAAACATAGTTGGCGGCCATGCACATGCCGTAGATGAAGCGGACCGCGATCCAGCCGGTTTCGTTCAGCGCCAGCAGGTAGGCCAGTGATGCCGCCGAGGCGATGGAGGCGAAGGTGGCGAAGGTGCGGATATGCCCGACCCGCGCCAGCACCAGCGTGCTGACCCGGGTGCCGATCAGGAACCCGGCGAAATAGCTGCTGGTCATCAGTGCGATGGCCCAGTCCGGGAACCCTTCCTGCACCGAGCGGATGCCGAGCAGGGTGTTGTTCAGGCCGTGGCCCAGGCACAGCATGGCGAAGCCGACGAGCAGCGCGAAAAGCGATGTGACGGTGCCGACCATGCGGGAGCGCAATCCTGTCAGGGGGGAACAGGGGAGTATAGAATCCCGCGCCCGTTACCGGAATGGCGGGCCCGCGTGGGCAGTCGCTGCCGGTTTTCCGCAGATTTACAGCGGGCTGTCAGTGAACTGCACGATGGCCTGCTGGTCCACGGTGAGGATGCCCAGCGCGTTGCCGCGGCCCTCCGTGGGATCGTTGAGGATGCCCTTGTCGGTCACGTAGAAGCGGTTCGCGTCACCGGGCACCGGCACGATGTGACTGCCCGCCATGACCGTGCCGATCGCCGTTTCCCAGATCAGGTTGCCGTCGAAGCCGAGCTTGCCATAGCTGCCCTGGAAGAAGTCGCTGAAATAGATGCCGTCACCCTCGACCACGGTCAGGTCGTCGATGTGGCTGAGTCGGTAGTAGAGCGGCCGGTAGGCGCCGGGCAGGCCGGACGGTCCGATCTGCAGGCTGCTGATGCCGCCGCCCTCGGCGAAGAACAGCGTTTCGACCCCGTCGACGACCGCGTGGTCGAGCCCGTTGATGCCGAACGGCTGCTGCCCGTCGACACCGGCGAACCAGGCGTCTTCCTCCTCCGCCTGCACCGCGCCGTCTGCCGCGACCGTGACCGTGAAGCGGTTGATCTTGAACGGCGTGTTGTTGCCGGTCGGTCCGTTGGTCACGTAGAAGCGGCCCGCAAGGTCGAGCGCGGTACCGTTGGGCGTGGCGGCGTTGGTGACCGGGAAGCTGCCGGTGATCACCGCCGGTGCATCGGCCGGAAAGCGGCCGACCGAGACGGAACTGGCGTTGAAGCAGGCTGCGAACAGCGTGTAGAAGTGATGCTCGATCTCTTCGATCGTCCCGTCCTCGTGCTCGACCACCTCGGTCTCCACCTCGTGGCGGATCTCCAGGCCGGTGTGGCTGGTGCACCGCGTGCCGGCCACGTCCTGCAGCGTGCCGTCCGGCAGCAGCTCCGCCAGCACCGGTACGCCCGCGCTGTCGTTCGCGCCACCGACGAACACGCGGCCGTTGGGCGCGATGACCACCTGCTCGGCGTCCGGCACGTGGGCGATCTTCTCGAAGCGGCCGTTGCATTCCGCCAGTTGCTTCTGCACCAGGCAGCGGAAGCGCTGCCCCTCGCTCTCGCGCGGGTTCACCGGGGACGGGACCGCGAGGTTCTCCGCCGTCGGGCCGGCGTGCGCCGGCAGTGGCAGGACGGCGAGCAGCAGGGACAGGATGCGGCGGGACATGGCGGATTCCGGTGCGGCGCTTCGACCGGACCAGTGTGGGCAGGTTCCGGTCAGGTGTCGATGGCAGTTTTTGCGGAGTTCAGGCGCAGGGCGCGGAAGCCGCCACGCCGCCACGCCAGGTAGATCGGCAGGATGGCGCACAGGGCGGTGACCGCGCTGATCGAGAAGTACAGGACCCAGCCGACGTGGTCGGCGAGGAAGCCGGACAGGCCCACGGCGAACCCGGTGGCGATGACGAACACGCAGGCCTGCACGGTGTAGTCGTTGCCCTCGCTGGCCGGCCGGCAGGCGTCCATCATCATGGTGAACACCGCGGCGGTGGCCATGCCGCTGACCAGGCTCTCGAACGTCGCGATGACGTACATCAGGGCGCGGCCGTCCGGTGCCGCCGCGAGCACGGCGAACGTGGCGATGGCCAGCGCCTGCAGCGTGCCGAACAGGATGATGGCGCGGTAGTAGCCGAGCCGCGCGGTCAGCCAGCCGCCGAACAGTGCGCCGACCAGGCTGGCGCCGAATCCCAGCGTGCCCACCAGCCAGCCGATCTCGGCGATGGACAGACCGAAGTCCACCAGGAAAGGTTTCACCATGCCGGCGCCGACCGCCTCGCTCAGCTTGTAGAAGAACACCACGCACAGCCACGGCGCGACCCCGGCGACGCCGACGTACTGCCACGACCAGCCACCCCGCGCCGGCGCCGCGCTGGGCGGTTCGCGGAACAGGAACACCGGCACCGTGAACAGCAGGATCAGTCCGCTCATCACCAGGAAGCTCGCGGTCCAGCCGATGGTGCTGAAGACGATGAGCAGTGCGCCGCCCGAGATCACCATGCCGACCCGGTACCCGGCCACCTGCACGCCGTTGCCGATGCCGCGTTCCGCCGGTTTGAGCAGGCTCACGGCCAGTCCGTCGGTGGCGACGTCGAGGGTGGCCGCGAACAGGTTGCACAGCGCCGCCACGATCATCAGCACGCGCAGGTTGTCGTCCGGGCGGTAGAAGGCGCAGGCCGCGAGCACGGCGGCGGTCAGCAACTGCATCGGGATGATCCAGCTGCGGCGCCGCCCGACGCCGGGCAGCTGGTAGCGGTCGACCACCGGCGCCCACAGGAATTTCAGCGCCCACGGCAGCGCCAGCAGCGAGGTCAGGCCGATCTCCGTCAGCGAGGAACCGGCCTGCCGCAGCAGCACCGGGAGCGCCTGCGTGAAAAAGCCGAACGGCAGACCTTCCGAGGCGTACAGGGTGCCGATCAGGAGGAGCTTGTGGGAGGTGCGCATCTTCTCCGGCGATTCGCCGTTCCATGTAGGTAAGGCTTCAGCCTTACACCGGGTTTTCCAACTGTCAGACTGAAGTCTGACCTACCGGGTCTTGTGGCGATTGTCGCCCTGCGGCGGGTTGCCGGGCTTCTTCTTCAATTCCCCGGCGAGCGCTGCTTCGCAGTGCGCGTCACGGCGCGCGCGCTGCCCGGGAATCTCGCCGTTGCGGATGATCTGCGCGCTGACATTGGCGAAGCTCTCGATCGACTCCCGGGTGATCGCCATCATGGCCTCGTTGCCTTCGGCGCTGGTGAGGCGCTCGGCATTGCGGAAGACGCCTTCGCGCCACGCGGCCACCAGCTGCTGCGCCCCGAGGTTGTCGAACGGCCCGCCCTGGCTGTCGACGTCCGTCATGATCGGGTCGTAGCGCCGGCCGACCTCCTGCACGATGGTGTCGTAGGCGGCGTTGAGGATCTGGTTGAACCGGTCGTGGTCGGGTTTGCGGCTTTCCCCGTTGGGCAGGTTGATGCCGGCGGCCGCCAGCGCGAACGGCATGTCGCGCTGTACGTGTGCGTTGATCGCCAGCAGCATGTCGTGTCCGCCGGTCCAGTCGCCCTCCGCGGCGACTTCCATGGCGGTCTGCCATGCCTGTGGGATCTCCCCGCCGTTCAGGTGGGCCTTGATCATCCGGTCGTACAGTTCGTAGAACTTCACCGCCTCGTAGCCCAGCCCGGCCGGGTCGTCGAACATCGCGGGGTCCTGCTCCAGGTACAGCCGCGTCTCTTTCGTCAGCAGCCGGTACACGGTCGGGAACACCGCCTTGTGGTCGCAGCCGAAGTAGGCCTCCCAGGCGGCCAGCTGGTTCTCGACCCAGCGGATGCACTTCAGGCCGTCCGCGCCACATTCCTGTACGCGCTCCTCCGCGGGACCGGCCGGCGCGACTGGCGGCAGGTACTGCGTGGTCGGGATGAAGGGGCCGTCCCCGGCGAGTGCCGGCATGACGGCGAACAGGCAGCCGGAAACGAGGGCGGCCATGCCACGGCGTTGAATGTATGCCATCATCGGGACCGGCCTCCGGCACTGCTGATCAGGGCATGAAGCTACGGCGCGTCCGGCAGGCTGTCAATCGTCACCCGACACGGAGCCAGTCCCATGAAGCCATTGCACCGACGCGTTTTTCTCGGCCTGTTTGCCGCCCTGGCGATGCACGTGCAGGCTGCGGCCGGTCTGCAGGTGGAGCAGGCTGCGCCCGGCATCCACGTGCTCATGGGCAAGGGCGGCAATATCGGGGTCATGGTCGGCGAGGAGGGTACGTTCCTCATCGACGACCAGTTCGCCGATGCGACGCCTGCGATCCTGGAAGCCGTGAAGGAACTGGGCGGGGATCATCCGCGCTTCCTGCTCAACACCCATTACCACGGCGATCACACCGGCGGGAACGCCAACCTGGGCGGCGCCGGCACGCTGATCCTTGCGCACGACAACGTGCGCAAGTGGCTGGCGGCGGGCTACGAGCTCAGGGCATTCCAGCGCAGCGAGCCGCCCGCGCCGGCAAAGGCCCTGCCGGTGATCACCTACGACGGCGAGATGTCGCTGCACCTGAACGGGGAGGAGGTGCGTGCGGTGCACCTGGCCGGCGCACACACCGACGGCGACACGGTCATCTGGTTCCTCGGCAGCAATGTGCTGCACACCGGCGACATCTTCTTCAATGGCTTCTTCCCGTTCATCGACACCGCGCATGGCGGCAGTCTCGCCGGCATGATCACGGCCGTCGACCGGATCCTCGGCTGGGTGGACGGGAAAACCCGCATCATTCCCGGCCACGGGCCGCTGGCGACGCGCGATGACCTGCTGGCCTACCGCGGCATGCTGCACACTGCACTTGATCGTCTCACCGCGCTGAAGGCGCGGGGGTTGTCCGTGGAGGAGGCGGTCGCGGCGCAACCGCTGGCGGACCTGGACGCGCAATGGGGTGGCCGGTTATTCACCGCCGAGGCTTGGATCCGCCTGCTGTACGACACGCTCTGAGCGATCGCGACCCGGGTGCTGCAGCATGCGATGCAATTTGCAAAAAGCCTGAATTGCAGATTGCAAAGCGGCCCGGCCAATGATCGCGGTGCGTTTTTGAATCGTATAGAAAACAGCACGTTAGGAATCACTCCGGCGCTTGGCCCGGTCCTTGCTGAATCCCTTGCATCTTCAGACAAGGAGTTCAGCACCATGCGCCGGAACCTGATGGCCAGCAGCCTGTTCGCCGCCTTCCTGGGCCTGTCCCCCGCCATGGCGGCCGCCGAGATCGCGCTGCGGTTCGGCATCTATACGTCCGACAAGGCCTCCGAGATGGTGCGCCAGTTCCGGCCCCTGCTGAATACGCTGGAGCAGGACCTGGGAGCCCGTCTCGGCGAGACCGTGACGATCTCGATGCAGGTTGCGGCCAGTTACGAGACCGGTATCGCGGATATCGTCGACGGACGCGTGGACTTCTCACGCTTCGGTCCGGCCTCCTACGTGCTGGCCACCCGCGCCAACCCCGGGCTGCACCTGCTGGCCGCGGAGAACAACAAGGGCGGCAAGCGGTTCAACGGTCTGATCATCGTGCGCGCCGACAGTCCCGTCAGGAACGTATCGGAACTGCGTGGCAAACGCTTCGCCTTCGGCGACCCGAACTCCACGATCGGACGCTATCTCTCGCAGCAGCAGCTGCTCGCCGCGGGCATCAACGCGAACGAACTCGCCGGCCATGACTACCTCCACCGTCACGATGCGGTCGCCAAGGCCGTTGCAGCGGGCGATTTCGACGCCGGCGCGGTGAAGTCGCGCACGCTGGCCAAGGCGCTCGCCCGGGGAGCGCCGTTGCGGGCGCTGGTGGCCTTCGAAAACATGACCAAGCCATGGATCGCGCGCGCAGATCTCGATCCGGCTCTGCTCGCCGCACTGCGCGAGGTGCTCCTTGCACTGCGGGATCCCGTGGCATTGGAAGCACTGGGCAAGGACGGGTTTTTCCCGGCGGAGGATCGCGAGTACCAGTTCATCCGTGATGCCATGCTGGCCAGCGAGGCATTCGGTGGCTGACGCGAGCGGATCCACGGCACGGCGAACCCGGTCATGAGCGAGGAACAGCGGGCAGATCGGCGGGCGCAGCCACTCTGGGTGCGACTTGCGCTGGTTGCGCTGTGCACCGGTGCGCTGGCGGTAACGCTGCTGGCCGGCGTGTACCGGCAGGTGCACGAGGATTTCGGTGACGCCGAGTTCCGGCAGGAAGGCGAGGCGCTGGTCCGGGTGGCGGTCGCCGGGGCGATGGAGCCGGTGATCACCGAGGACCGCGCGGAACTCGATACCATCGTGGAAGTCCTTGCCCGTTCCTCGCGTGCAATCTCCCGCATCCGCATCCGCAACGAGCGCGACGAATTGCTGGCGGGCTGGACGCGCGATGAAGACGTCGCGCATGGCGGGATGGTGTTCAGCCGCGCGGTCGCACTGGCCGGCGAACGCTTCGGCAGCGTCGAGCTGACCCTGGATTCAAGCTTTCACGACCTCGCGTTCCGACGCAACCTCGTCGAGCTGTCGGCGTTCATGGCATCCGGCATCTTCGCCGTGGTCGCCGTCCTGCTCCTGTTCGTACACCTGCAGGTCGTGCGGCCGATCCAGCGCATGGAGTCCAGGCTGCAGTCGGAAGGTTCCTTCCGGCGCCGGCGTCCGCCGGCGTTCCGTGGCCAGCCGCGCGAGATCGCCATGCTGCAGCAGGCGGTGTGTGCGAGCGTCATGCATGCGCGCGCCAGCGCCAGGCGTCATGCGGAACTGCAGTCGGCCCATGCGCAGGCCACCGCCGCAAGCCAGGCGAAGGCCCGTTTTCTCGCCAATATGAGCCATGAACTGCGCACGCCACTCGCGGCCGTGACCGGCGCCCTGCGGGTCATCCGGGACGATGCCGGTGATCCGGATCACGCGCGCCGGCTGGCCGGTGAGGCCGAGCGCGCCGCCGTGGCGATGCGGGACCTGATCGATGACATGCTGGACTTCGCGGATGGCGACCATGCCGGCATGGAAACGCCGGTGGATTTTGATCTGCCGGCCTGTCTCGAGAGTGTCCGTGCGCTTTTCGCGCCCGAAGGCGACTCACGAGGGCTTCGCCTTCTAACCGCCCTGGATCCGCAGTGTGCCCGTCACGTGCAGGGTCCACTGTCGCGCATCCGCCAGCTGCTGATCATCCTGGTCGGCAATGCGATCAAGTTCACGCCCTCCGGCCTGGTGCGAATCGCGGTGCACCCGGCAGGGGCCACGCAGGATGGTGGCCAGCGGCTGCGTTTCAGCGTGACCGACACCGGGCCGGGGATTGCGCCCGGGGACCAGCCCGGGCTGTTCGAGGAGTTCCGGCAGGTGCGTGAGGACTATGCGCGCACGCACGGTGGCGTCGGACTCGGGCTGGCGCTGGCGCGACGGATCGTCACGCGGGCGGGGGGGCGTATCGGCGTCGACTCGATGCCCGGCCAGGGCAGCACCTTCTGGTTCGAACTGGATCTCCGGCCCGCTGCGCCGGATGCCACGGCGGCGAATGGCCCGGGTGTCGGCGAACGCCCGGCCGGGGATACACTGCACGGTATGCGCGTACTCGTGGTCGACGACAGCGATGCGAACCGCCTGGTTGCGGCGGCGATACTCGGTGGGCTGGGCTGCAGCGTCACCGAGTGCGCGAGCGGCCCGGACGCGGTCCGGGCGGCCGGCGGGTCGCACTTCGACGTCATTCTCATGGACCTGCAGATGCCGGAGATGGATGGATTCGATGCCTGTCGCCGCATCCGCGCAGAGACGGATTCGTCGGCGGTCATCCTGGCCCTGAGTGCGAACAGTTCCCCGCGCGACCGCGAGGCGGCCCGGGCGGCCGGCATGGCCGGCCTGATTGCCAAGCCGGCCGGCCGCGCCGAGCTGCTGCAGGGGTTGCAGTTCCACGCCGGGGCCGGGCGCGCGCCCGCCGGGGTACATCGATGAACCGGAAGGGCGGCGGGTTGCGGGAGCCGGCCGGGTCCAGCCTCGGGCGCCTGCTGGCCGGCAGGCCGGCCGCTCTTTTCGTCAGCGTGCTGGTGACTTTCCTGACACTGGCTCTGGGCTCGCGCTGGGACATCCAGAGCGGGCAGGAATACCGCGCGGCGCAGGAACGCCGCGCGCTGGAGATGATGGGGTTCTGGCGCGGCCGCCTGGAGGCGGAACTCAACACCCGCCTGCACCTCGTGCATGGCGTGGCCGGCCTCGTGCATGCCGACCCTGAAGTCGACGAGGCAACCTTCCAGCGATTTGCCGCGAAGATCGCCGGCGACATCTCGGCAATCCGCAGCCTGCAACTGGCGCCGGGAGGTGTCGTGCGCCTGGTGTGGCCGCTGGCGACCAACCGCGCCGCCATCGGTCACGACCTCCTCGCCGACCCAAGTCGGCGTGCAGCTGCGACGGCGGCGATGCGCGCGCGCGGAATATGGATCGCCGGGCCAATGCGCCTGATCCAGGGCGGCGTGGCGATCATCGGCCGGCGCCCCATTTTTCTTCCATCTCCGGGTGCGCCGGATGGGGAGGCGTTCTGGGGCTTCGCCACGATACTCATCGACCTGCCTGAAATGATGGCATCGATCGGCATGCCCCGCGAGGCGGAGGACACCCGCTTCGCCCTGCGCGGTGTCGATGCGCTCGGTGCGCGCGGAGAGGTTTTTTTTGGTGACAGGTCAGTGTTCCTGAAGGATGGGTTGCGCGTTCGCGTGAACCTGCCGGAAGGCAGCTGGGAACTCGCCGCCCTGCCGGTGAAGGGGTGGAGCACGAACTGGCCCCGTCAGCGCCTTTACCGGCTCCTGTTGCTGCTGACAGCGTGCGGGATCGGTGTGCTGCTGTTCCGCCTGCTGCGCTCCCCGGCGTACCTGCGCAGGAGCGTTGACGAGGCCGTGGCCCTGCGCGCGCGCGGCGAGCAGCGCTTCAGCGATGCGATCGAGGCCCTGCAGGAAGGCTTCGCCATCTTTGATGCCGAAGAACGGCTCATCATGTGCAATGAGCAGTTTCGTGAACTGTACGATCTGTGCAGGGACGTGTTGCAGCCGGGCCGGACGTTTTCCGAGATCGTGCGCCGGGGCCTGGAGCGTGGCCAGTTTGCGATGGTGCGCAACCCGTCGCCGGAGCAGATGGAGAACTACCTGCAGGGCCGGCTGGCCCTGCACCGGCAACCGAACGTGCAATTTGAGGAGCAACTGTCCTCCGGGCGCTGGCTGCAGGTCCTGAGCCGCCCGATGCAGGACGGGGGAACCGTCACCTTCCACATCGATATCACCGATGTTAAGCAGAAGGAACGCGAACTGGTGGAGGCGCGTCGGCGCGCGGAAACGGCCAATGCGACGAAAAGTGCCTTTCTCGCCACCGTCAGCCACGAGGTAAGGACGCCGCTCAACAGCGTGATCGGGTTGCTGGGCCTGCTCTGCGAAACGCCGGACCTGCCGGCACGCGAACGCGAGCGCGCTGCCACCGCGCATGATTCCGCCCGGCACCTGTTGCAGATCCTCAACGAGATCCTGGACATCAGCAAGATGGAGGCGGGACGCTTCGAGCTCGAGCACGGGCCGTTCTGTCCCGCCGGGTCGGCGCGCGAGGTGCTGCAGCTGGTGGACGGACTGGCGCGACAGAAGAACCTGGAGACCCGGCTGACGCTGGAGGGAGAGGGCCTTGCGGGCGCATACGTGATGGGCGATGAGGGGCGGTTCCGCCAGGTCCTGCTGAACCTCGTGAGCAATGCGGTGAAATTCACCGACAGCGGGCGGGTGGATGTCTACCTGCGTTCAAAGGGCCTGCGCGACGGAAAGCGTCATCTTGAGTTGATGGTGATGGATACCGGGATCGGCTTTGACGAGAAGGGCGCCGCGAGACTTTTCCAGCCGTTTTCGCAGCTCGACAGCGACGCCCGGCGCCAGTACGGCGGCACCGGTCTCGGACTGGCCATCTCCCACCGGCTGGTCACCATGATGGGCGGCGAGATCCGTGCCGAGGGTCGCAAGGGGATCGGCGCCGTGTTTACCGTGCGGCTCGAACTCGAGGTGGCGCAGGGTCCGGAAGAGACCGAAGGGACCGGCGCGGGTGCGCGGGACAGCCGGACGCCGCTGGAGCGGGGCTGGCGCAATATACGCGTGTTGCTGGTGGAGGATTCGCCTACCAACCAGATGGTTTTCCAGGCCATGCTCGAGGGGACCGGCTACCGGGTGGACGTGGCGAGCAGTGGTGAGGAAGCCCTGCAGGTGCTGGACAAACTACCCTATGACCTGGTGATGATGGATGTCTTCATGCCGGGGATGGACGGGCTGGAAACCACGCGCGCCCTGCGCGGCCTGCCGGACTGCGCGGACCTGCCGGTGATCGCGCTGACCGCCAATGCCATGCAGGGGGACCGCGAGCGTTTCATCGCCGCCGGCATGGACGACTACCTGCCCAAGCCCATCGACAAGCAGGAACTGCTGCACCTGATGGCGCACTGGGCGGCGCAGGCGCTGGAGCGGGAAGAGCGGACGGCGGTGAACTGAACCAGGAGAATGCGTGGCGGATACCCTGCACAGGGATTACAAGCCACCGGGAGAGGGGAATCATGGAATTACTCAACCAGCAGGCGCTTGCACAACTGGAGCGCGATACCTCGCCGGAGATCGTCCCGGTCATCCTGGGCCGGTTTCTCGGCGAGCTGGAGACACGCTGTGCGGCGATTCGCACTGCACTGGAAAGTGGTGACGTGGCACGGATCGGCCTGGAGGCGCACAGCGTGAAATCCGCCGCGCGCACGTTCGGGCTGGAGCAGTTGTCCGAGCAGGCGCGACTGCTCGAAGCACAGGCCGATGCAGGGGCCGGCGCGGACCTGGGGAGCCACGCCGGCGCCATGCTGGATGCCGCGGATGCTGCGCGCACCGCGCTCGAGGCCTTCCTGGCGGAAAGTTGAACCTTTCGCAAACTGCGAGCGCGGCGCCAGCGGTTTCGCAGTTTGCCTGCGGGTGCATCAGTCCGATCAATCTGGTTATATTCAACTAACTGATATTAAAGATAAAAAATATTGGCATCCTGTTTGCTTATCTGTCCTTGAGAACCACTGTTTCAGAGGGCGAAAGACATGAACATGCAAGCCAGGATCGAGGGGAAGAAGGGGGCATCTGCTGTTGCCGGGGGTTCGCGGGAACCGGGCGAGCAGCGTGCCATCAACGTGCTGGTGGTCGAGGACAATGATTCCGAACGCTGGCGATTGAGCGCAATGCTGACCAAGCTGGGTTACGGGGTACGCGAGGCCGCCAATGCCGACGAGGCGCTCTCCACCCAGCTGCAGGCGCCGTCGGACATCGTCGTCAGTGACTGGCGCATGCCCGGCATGAGCGGGCTGGAACTGTGCGCGGCCATGAAGACCGAGGCGGACTACCGTCAGCCCTATTTCATCATGCTGACGGGCATGACCAACCCGGTGGACCTGATCGCGGGCATGGAGGCAGGCGCCGACGACTTCATCGCCAAGCCCTGTGAGGCCGAGGTGCTGCGTGTGCGGGTGCAGGCGGGTGCGCGCATCCAGCGCCTGCGCGGGGAACAGGAACACAACAACCGCCTGATGCGTCACCTGCTGCTCAAGGAGCGGCGGGCGATGAACAAGATCCGCGAGGATCTCGAACTGGCCGCCGAGGTGCAGCAGGACCTGCTGCCGCACGCGCACGCGCGGATCGATGGCTACGCGGTGAGCACGCTGTTCCGCCCGGCCCAGGAAGTCGGTGGTGATTTCTTCAATTACTTTCAGCTCGGGCCGCACCACCTCGGGTTTTACCTGCTCGATGTCAGCGGTCACGGCGTGGCCGCCGCGATGATGTCGTTCAGCATTGCCTACCAGCTTTCCGGCGATGGCGACTCCGCGGGTTTCCTGATGCAGCACGGCGGGCATGGCCCGGAACCGGTTTCGCCCGCGGCCGTTGTCGCGACGCTCAACGAGCGGTTCCAGGACCGCCACGACCGAGGCCGGCATTTCACGATGGTCTACGGCGTGCTGGACCTGCGCGACGGCAGCGGCCGGCTCTGCCAGGCCGGTCACCCGAACCCGCTGCTGATCGACGCCGGCAACATGCTGTCGAAACTCGGTGACGGCGGCCTTCCGGCCGGCATGTTCCAGGATGCTTCTTTTGAGGATACCCCCTTTCATCTGCACCCCGGCGACCGGCTGTTCCTCTGCTCGGACGGTGTCCTGGACCGCATTGCCGGGACGCACGGCGCCAACCGGGCGCATGACGAACTCGGCCGGCAGCTGTGCCTGGAGGCGGCCGGCTCCGCCGATGGCATGGTCGCGGTGATGGCCGAGTTCCTCGGCGGGGAGGCCGGAAGTTTTGTCGATGACGTCTCCATGCTCGCCATCTCCCGGGACGCCGTGTGACGCGCGGCGACACGCGGCGCTTCGTGCTCGACCGGGATCCGCTGCAGGTGGCGGACACGGCTGAGCGCATCGCCGCGTTCTGCCGTGCGCGCGGGTGTCGCGAGGAGACGGCCTTCCGGCTCCAGGTCGGCAGCGCCGAGCTCCTCAACAATATCTGTGAACACGGCACGCCGCAGCCCCCCGATGCGGCCACCCGCTGGGTGGCCGCGAGCCTCCGCGTGCGGCCGGGCGCGGTGCAACTGGTCGTCCTTGAGCCCCCCGGCCCGGTACCCACAATGCCGGCGGCAGGTCTGCCGGACTGGACCCGGGAAACCGGGCGCGGGCTGTTCATCCTCTCGCAATGGTTCCCGCTCTGTCGCTGCCGGCGCTGGCACGGCCGCACCTGCTGGCAACTCGCGCTGGCGCGCTGACTCCCGTTCTGCAATGGCGCAGGGGTGATTTGCAGCCTGCGAATCCCCTGATTTCCAGTTCGCGAATCCGTAGCGGACGTGCGCACCGAAAATCTGCTAACTAACTGATATTAAACGTAAATATAAGATGGCATGGTGCTTGCTTGTTAATGGTGTGAAGGCGGGCTGCCTTGCCCGCAAGGATACGCACCGGAGGACACCATGAGCGTACAGATCGAAACCCTGGACACGGCCAGCATCGTCGCGCTGCCGCGCCGCCTGGCGATGGCCAATGCCGCCACGCTGCGCGATGCCATCACCCTTCACCTGGAAAAGGAATCACACCACGTCGTCCTGGACCTGGCCGCCGTCGAATACGTCGATTCCAGTGGCCTCTCGGTCCTGGTCTCGGCGCTGAAGCGTGCCCGCGCCCTGGGTGGCGAAGCCGTCCTGCTCAATGTCTCCGAACAGGTCATGGCGCTCATACTCCTGACCCGCCTGCACGAGGTGTTCGGCATCTACAAGACCCGCGATGCCGCGCTTGCCGGCGTGCGGGAAGCACGGGAAGTCGCCTGATGACCGCGCCGCGCCCGTCCCTGGCTGCACTGGTGCTCGCCGGCATGCTGCTCGGCGCCTGCACACCGCATGGCGTGTACCAGGATCCCGCAGCAGAGCGGGATTTCCCGGTCCGGCACAGGATGCCGCTGGTGCGCGGGCCTGAAGCCCCGTCCGCAGTACAGCCGGCCGCAGTACAACCGGCGGCCGGACGACTGGCGCCGGCGGCGTGGGCGCCGCAGCGCGGCGGGACGGCGGCGAGCCTGCCCCTGCCGGGGGACGCCCCGCCACTTTCTCCCGGAGACCGGGTCCGGGTGGAGATTCACCTCCTGGACGATCTCAGCGGACTGTACGAGGTGGACCTCGACGGCAGCCTGCGCCTGCCACACCTGGAACCGCTGCGGGTAGCCGGCGCCACGGCGCGCGAAGCCGCCGCGCTGCTCCGCGCGGTGCTGCTGCACCGGGAATACCTGCGGCCGGAACTGGCGCGCGTCAGCATCGAGGTGCAACGCTGGGCGCCGGCCCAGGTGATGGTGGAGGGCGCCGTGTTCAATCCCGGGACCGTGACGGTGAACGTGCGCAAGCCGGAGGAACTGGCGCAGAAAACGCTGCAGTTGTCCGGGGATTATCCGGGCGACCGCCTGCTGCCGGCCGCGCTGCGCGCCGCTGGCGGCGTGCGCATGGACGCCGACGTCGACAGGGTGCGCCTGGTGCGCGCGGGCGTGACGTACCGGGTCAGCCTGGTGGATTACATCGAGGGCGGCCGGGCGCCGTTCATCCCGTTGATCGCCGGGGACCGCATCATCGTGCCCAGCAGCGGCCACATCAACGAGCGCCTGGCCAGGACCAGCGCCATCACGCCGCCCGGCATCCGCGTGTTCCTGTCCAACCTGGTCACCCCGGCCGGCAGCAACTCCCAGGCCAGCGTCGGCAAGGAGTCGACCAGCCTGCCGTACGGATCGACCCTGCTCACCGGCCTGATCTCCGCCAACTGCGTCGGTGGCACCGGCATGACCAACAGCGCGCGTTACGCGGTGCTGGCGACGCAGAATCCGCTCACCGGGGAAGCGCACACGATCGAACGGGCCATCGAGGACCTCCTGCGTGATCCGCACCGGCCGGACATCAACCCGGCGCTGCAGCCCGGTGATGGCATTGCCTGCTACGACTCCGGGGTGACCAACCTGCGCGACGTCGCCCGCACCATCGCGGACCTCCTGATCCCGGTGCGCGTACTGCTGGGGGGGCCCTGACATGTCCACGGAACAGACCCAGCGGCAGGGCGGCTTCGGTGCCTGGTTCCGCGCCCTGGCGGTGGAGGGCTCCGCGATGGACCGCCAGACCCGCCGGCGCGTCTACCTGCAGGTCGGGGCGCTCGCCCTGGCGTGCATCTGGGGGCCGGTGATCGCCTTCCTGACCCTTGCGCCGGTCAGCTATACCAGTCGCTGGTCGCTGATCCTCCCGGGTGCAGGCGCCGGCGCGGCGGTGAACCTGGAGAGCATCGGCCAGGCCAGCGCCATGGCCGCCTCGCCGTTCACCAGCAACTCGGTGGACCCCAAGGTCAATTACAAGTCGATCGCCGCCAGCGCGCCGGTCCTGGCCGAGGCCGCGCGGCAGATCGGCATGGATCTGAACGCGTTCGGAAAGCCGGAAATCAAGCTGGTGGACCAGACCGCGCTGATGCAGTTCCGCGTCAGCGGTGACAATGGCACACAGGCGCAGGCGAAATCGCTGGCGCTCTACCGCGCGCTGCAGCAGCAGGTCGACCGCCTGCGCGAGGACGAGATCCGGCGCCGCGAGGATGCGGTGCGTGGCACGCTGCGTGGCTTCGAGGAAAAACTCGCACAGACGCAGTCCGATGTCGTGGCGTTCCAGGCACGGTCCGAAATCGTCTCGGTGGAGCAGTACCGTGAACTCACCGTGGCGCTGGAGCGGCTGCGTCAGCAGCAGGCCGAGCGCCAGGCCGAACTGGAGGGCGTGCGGGGCCAGCTCGCCGCGCTCTCCGGCAGCTTCGGGCTGACCCCGGAGACGGTCCGCATCGCGATGCGCCTGCAGCAGGACGAGGTCTTCCAGGCACTCCTGCGGGAACGCTCCCGGCACGCCGCGCTGCTTTCCGAGCAGCGCGCCAAGTGGGGTCGGCAGCACTACGAGTTGCTCGCCACCGAGGCGCGCTACGCCGGACTCACCGACGGCATCCGCCAGCGTGTGCGCGAGGTGGCGCCCGGTTCGCGCCTGCCGCTGGAGGAACTCGCCGTCATGGGCGCGCGCGCCACGCAGGAGGCCACGGTGCGCGGCGTCGTCGAACTGGCGTCGCGGGCCGCAGGGCTCGAGGCGGAGGTGGTGGTCCTGGAGCAGCAGATCGCGGCGCGCGCGCAGCGGCTGGAGAAGGGCAGCACCGATGCCGCGACGCTGGAGGACCTGACCCGCAAACAGCAGGTCGCGATGGCGGTGTTCACCACTGCGCTGGCGCGCACCGATCTCGGCAAGTCGGACATCTACGCCTCCTACCCGATGATCCAGATGCTGGCCGAGCCCACCGCACCGTCCCGGCCCGACCTGCTCGGACGGATGCTCGCCGTCGCCGGCGGTATCGCCGGCTCCCTGTTCTGCCTGACCGGATTGTGGCTGCTGTGGATTCGCAAAGACTTGCTCCGGAAAATTTTGACGAACGCGTAGTCTGGGTCGCGCTGACCTGGACCTACGTGTTCTACCTGTTCGGCGCGCTCTACGTCGTTGCGCCGGTCATTGCGTGGATGCTGCTCCTGCGCCGCGCCGCGGGCTGGTTCCTGGCGCCAGGCTCCTCGCCGCAGGCTCCGCGCCTGCCGCTGGCCGTCGCCGTCTGGGGCATCGGCATGCTGGTGATGCTGCTGGCGCTGGTGGTGGCGCACGTGCAGCAGGAGCTGGGTGTCGCGAAGCTGATCAAGTCGACGGTCGGCTGGGCCAAGGGCTGGGCGCTGATCGCGGTATTCATCCTGCTCGGATGCCGCGACATCCGTCCGCAGATCATCGTGCGCGCCTGCACCATCGTCTGTTTCCAGACCCTGCTGCTGGTGCCCCTGTTCGTGCTGGCCTGGCTGCTCGGCCTGCCGCAGACGCCTTACGTGTCCCCGCTCCAGGTGATCGGTGGGCCGGGGCCGGAGTTCTTCGCGCTCAGCCTCTACGAGATCGATCCGGGCAGCGGCATGCCACGCTGGCGCCTGTTCACGCCGTGGGCTCCCGCGCTGGGATTCGTCGCCAACGTGTTCTTCCTGCTGGCGCTGCGCGAGCCGGTTCGTTTCTGGCGCTGGTGCGGCATATTCGGCAGCGTCGTCATGATTCTCATGTCACAGTCCCGCCTGGCGCTCGTCGCCCTGCTGGCGGTGGCCCTGCTGACCTTTTTCCTGTCGCGCCTGTCGCGCCCCGGCATCCTGTTCCTCGGTGGATTCGGCGCCACGGTCGCGGGTCTGTCCGGCGGCTGGCTGGTCGGTGCCTTCGAGCGCTTCTGGAGCGCGTTCCGGGCCGCCCGCGCCGACTCCACGCGCGTGCGCGAAGCGCTTGGTCGCATCGCCGTGGAGCGCTGGCAGAGCGAGGCGCCGGTGTGGGGACATGGCATCGTCGAACGCGGCCCGCATCTGGTCGAATACATGCCCATCGGTTCCCACCACAGCTGGTACGGGCTGCTGTTCGTGAAGGGACTGGTAGGCTTCCTGGCGCTGGCCATCCCCTTGTTCGTCAGCTTCGCCGACCTGCTGGTACGGGCCCAGTCCAGCCCGCTGGCGCGGACCGCGCTGGGGATCGTCATCGTGCTGTTCCTGTACACCTTCGGCGAGAATCTCGAGATCCTCTCCTACCTGTACTGGCCGGGCCTGCTGCTGATCGGGGCGGCGCATGCGGGCGTCTCCATCCCCGCGCCGGAACCACCCGGAGCCAGCGCGTCCGCAGCCGTTGCAGAGTGAGAACGGGTTCGTCTCCTGACTGCATTTTGCAAAGGAAAAACGCAGAAATATCAGTTTTTTAGGTGGATTTTGCTGGCACGGTGATTGCAGTCATCCGGGCAGGATCGGGGCGCCTCGGGCATCCCGCTGAAACACAGCACAGGAGAAACCACCATGCCCCGCATTTCCGTCATCATGCCGGTATACAACGTGGAACAGTTTGTCGGCGCCGCCATCGAGTCGGTGCTCGCGCAGACGTTCGACGACTTCGAACTGCTCATCGTCGACGACCGTGGTCCGGACGGCAGCATGGCCGTCTGTGCCCGCTACGACGACCCGCGCATCCGGTTCCTGCGCAACCCGCAGAACCGCGGCCTGGCGGGCGCGCGCAATACCGGCATCCGAAACGCGCGCGGCGAGCTGCTGGCCTTCCTGGATTCGGATGACCTGTGGGAACCACGGAAACTGGCCCTGCACGTCGCGCACCTGGACGCGCGTCCGGCAGTGGGGGTCTCGTTCAGCCGGTCTGCCTTCATCCATGCCGACGGCAGCCCGGCCGGCTGCTACCAGATGCCCAGGCTGCGGGACATCGAACCGGGTTACTACCTGTGCCGCAACCCGATCGGCAATGGCTCGGCCCCGGTGATCCGCCGCGCCGTGCTGGACGAGATCGCCTTCGAGGCGTCGCTTCACGGCGCGCCTGAACCCTGTTACTTCGACGAGACCTTCCGGCAGTCGGAGGATATCGAGTGCTGGATCCGCATTGCGCTGACCTGCGACTGGCGGATCGAGGGGATTCCCGAGGCGCTGACCCGCTACCGGCTCAACGCCGGCGGGCTGTCGGCGCAGCTGCACCGCCAGTTTGCCTCCTGGGAACAGATGATCGCCAAGACCCGCACCTACGCGCCCGGCTTCGTCGCGGACTGGGAGCAGCGCGCCCGCGCGTTCCAGTTGCGCTACCTGGCGCGGCAGGCGATCCGTCTTGGTGATGGCCCCGCCGCCCTGCAGTTCATGGTCCGCGCCCTGCGCGAGGCGCCGGGGATCGCCGTGCAGGAACCCGGCCGGACGCTTGCGACCGGCGCGGCCGCCGTGCTGCTGCGGCTCCTGCCACCGCGCTGGTACCGGGGACTGGAGGCCATTGCAGCGCGCTGGATCGGCGCCCTGCAGTTGCGGCGCATCCGGCGCGACGCTGCCGGCCACGCGCCCGGATTGCATTCCGCAAAGCCGGCCTGTGCGCTTTCCCGGAATGCAAACGCAGCCGTGCCATTCTCATCCTGATGCCTATTAAAAATTCATAAGAAACAGGTAGTTGGGCGAACTGTACAAGCTGGCACACGGCTTGCAATCACTGCCGGCAGATATCGCCCGCCGGGCACGCAGGTGCCCCTGGCAACCCCCGAAACCGCTGACAGGAAGGAAAGCAACATGACCAAGCAAAGCGCTACCCGAACCGTTCGGCTGCCCCTGGCACACGTGCGGCGTCGGGCCGGGTCGACGGATGCCGGCGCCTTTCGACATGGGGACGGGGCGCGGCTGCAGGCGGCTGCCCGCCGGCTGGCGGTACTTGGCGGCACCCGCGCCGCGGCGGGGCTGCCCGCGGCGGCAGACCGCGTGCTGGCCGCGCTGCTCGTGCTGCTGCTGGCGCCGGTACTCACCCTGCGCGCCGGTGCGGCACTGCTGGTCGGGGGACGGGTCTTCGACAGAGCGCCCGCCATCGGCCGGCGGGGTGCCCCGGTCTCACGGCTGGCGTTCGCCGGGCGACTGCCCGCGCGGGAACTTGCGGTGCTCTTCAACGTGCTGTGCGGTGACCTGGCACTGGTGGGGCCCACCGAGCGCAGCCTGGCCCACCGGTCCCCGGCACGTCGCGCGCAGCTGCTGCAGGCGCGGCCGGGCGTCATCTCGCCGGCTGACGCGCGCCGGCGGCTGGCGATCGACCACGACGGCGAGGATTCCCTGCTGGATGCGTTCCAGCGCGATGCATCGCTTCGCGGCCGCGCTGGCATCGTGGTCCGCTCGCTGCTGAGCCGCGCCGCGTACGGGGAGCAGGCGTTTCCCGCGCCGCCCGAACTGACTTTCTTCGGCGTGCGGGTGGCGAACGTCACGATGGACGAAGCCGTCCGGTGGATCAGCGACAGGAGCCGTGAAGACGGCCCGGTCTTCGTGCCCTTCGTCAATCCACACTGCCTGAACATCGCCTGCGCCGACGAGGACTACCGCCAGGTGCTGGCGCGCGCCGACCGCGTGCTGCCCGATGGCAGCGGCATCCGCGTCGGCTGCCGGATCAAGCGCCAGCGCCTGGCCGGGAACGTCAACGGGACGGACCTGTTTCCCCGCTTGTGCGGGCGGATGGCGCAGACCGGTGGTTCGATTTTCCTGCTCGGCGCCGCGCCCGGCATCGCGGAACAGGTCGCGGGCAACATGAGCGCGCGCTTTCCCGGTCTGCGGGTGGCCGGCACGCGGGACGGATTCTTCACCGCGGCAGAGGAAGCGGACGTCATCCGGCAGATCAATGACTCCGGTGCCAGCATCCTGCTGGTGGCGATGGGCGTACCGCTGCAGGAGAAGTGGATCGCGCGCAATCTCGACCGGCTCGAAGTGCCGGTCTGTCTCGGCGTGGGCGGCCTGTTCGACTTCTACTCGGGTCGCATCCCCCGCGCGCCGATGTGGCTGCGCGAGCTCGGCCTGGAGTGGACCTGGCGGCTGCTGCAGGAGCCGGGCCGCATGTGGCGGCGCTACCTGGTCGGCAACCCGCTGTTCCTGGCGCGCGTGCTGCGCGAGACCCGCGCCGCGCGCGCTGCGGCGCAGCCGATGCAGGCGCGCTCCCCGCTCGGCGTACGCCTGGCCATCCTGCAGGCACGCTGCCGGCGCCGGCTCTGGCTGCTGACGCAGCGTGCCGATCACGCGTTGCGCCGCACCATCGACACGCTGGGTGCCGGCGGCCTGCTGCTGGCCGGGGCGCCGCTGCTCGGCCTGGTGGCGCTCGCCATCCGCCTGGAATCGCCCGGCCCGGTTTTCTTCAGCCAGCCGCGGGTGGGACGCTTCGGCCGCGAGTTCCGTTTCTGGAAATTCCGCTCCATGTATGTCGATGCGGAGGCACGCCTGGCCGAACTGCAGGCGCGCAACGAGATGGATGGCGGGGTGCTCTTCAAGATGCGTCACGACCCGCGCGTCACCCGTGTCGGACGATTCATCCGGCGCTTCTCGATCGACGAACTGCCGCAACTGTGGAACGTGCTGCGCGGCGACATGTCGCTGGTGGGGCCGCGCCCGGCGCTGCCCCGCGAGGTTGCCCAGTACGCGGTCGCCGACCGCGCCCGCCTCGACGCGATGCCCGGGATCACCTGTATCTGGCAGGTCTCCGGGCGTTCCGAGATTCCGTTCGACCGGCAGGTCGAGATGGACCGCGCCTACATCCAGCGCGCCTCGGCACGCACCAACTTCGAACTGCTTCTGAAAACCGTCCCGGCCGTCCTGGGCGGCCGCGGCGCCTACTGATTCCAACACGGAGAACCTGTCATGAAAGCCATCGTATTTGCCGACCGGAACGGCCTTGAACTCGGCGAGTTGGCGCGGGCGGGCTGCCCCGCGCTGCTGCCTGTCGCAGGCAAGGCGGTGATCGAGCACACCATCGAGGACCTGGTCTCCGCCGGCATCCACGACCTGACCGTGGTGCTCGGCCCCCGGGCGCAGGAGATCGGTCAGCGCATCGGTGACGGTGCGCGCTGGGGTGCGCGGATCGGGATCGCCACCGCGCGTCCGGGCGAGAGCCCGTCCTCGGTCCTGCGCGGCCTCGGCGAGCCGGGCGCAGGTCCGGTCCTGTGTCTGCGTGGTGATGTCCTTCGCAGCGCATCGGTGGCGGCCTTCCTGGAGCAGGCTGCAGAAGCCGGATGGCAGGGCGGCCTGGCCGCACGCGCGGCACGCCGCAATGCCTGGATGATGCTCGTGGGCGGGCCGGAAGCCGATCTCGCCGCACTCGACGCCGGCCAGCGCGGCGTGGATGGAATCAAGGGGCAGACGGTCAGCCTCCCGAACATGCAGGTCGAACCGATCGCCGATGCGGAGCAGTACTTCCGTACCTGCCTGAAGGCCTCCGCCGGCCTGATCCGCGGCCTGGTTGTTGCCGGCTACGAAGTAAAGCGCGGTCAGCGCCTGGGCTGCTTCAGCCGCGCGCCGGCACCGTCGGAACGGACCCGCTGCGTACACGTCGGGGACCGCTCGCGGGTCGCGGAGACCGTGCAGACCGGCGGTACCGTGGTGGTCGGGGACGACTGCTACGTGGACGAGCACACGCGCCTCGTGGACTGCGTGGTCCTGCCCGGCACCTATGTGGGCAGCGGCCTGGACGTCTGCAACGCGGTGATCGGACCGGGATACCTGGCGCGGATCGATCTCGGCGTGACGATTCCGATCAACGACCCGCTGTGGAGCGCCCCGATGCAACCGGATCTCAGCGGGCTTTCCACCGGCATCGGCGGGCGGCTGGCGGGCCTGTGCCTGCTGCTGCTTTCGCTGCCGCTGTGGCCGCTGGCCCTGCTGCTCTCGCTGCGCCCGGGCGGCGCGCCGCTGCGGTCGGAAATGCTGGTCGGCAACCGGCGTACCCCGGCCGGACTGGGCCAGCCCTTCATGGCGCTGCAATTCCGTACCCGCGTGCCCGTCCTGCGCAACCTGCCGCTGCTGCTGGCGGTGATCCAGGGTCACCTGCGCATGTTCGGGGCGCGCCCTGCCGGCAATGCCCGTGACAACGTCGCGGACCTGACGTGGGAGACGATTCGCGCGCGCCTGCCCGCCGGTCTGCTCGGACCTTCGCTCCTGCACCTGCCGCACAACGCGCCCGAGGAGGAGATCTATCTCAACGAGGTGGTGTTCACGCAGTCGGGCGGTCTGCTGCACAGGCTGAGCTGCCTCCGCGATGCACTGCTGCTGGCTTGCAGCCTCCGTGCCTGGCAGCGCACGGGCGCGGCGGCCTGAAACATTCCGTTCCCATTCAACTGCAATAAGGAAAACACGTCATGAAGACAATCCTGGTTACCGGCGGCGCCGGATTCATCGGTTCGCACATGGTCCAGATGCTTGCGCGGCGCGGCTACCGGCCACTCGTGCTGGACAACCTCTCCACCGGGCACGCCGACGCGGTGCTGGATGCGGAACTGGTGGTCGGCGACTGCCGGGACCGGGCCGCGCTGGACGCGGTGTTCGCGCCGGAACCGGTGCACGCGGTGATGCACTTCGCGGCGTGTTCCCGGGTCGATGAATCGATGTACGATCCGCACAAGTACTACGACAACAACGTGGCCGGGACGCTGAACCTGCTCGCCGCGATGCGCGATTACGGCGTGCGCAACCTGGTGTTCTCCAGCACGGCGGCCGTGTACGGCAACGCTTCGAACCAGCCGATCCGCGAGTCCCATCCGACCTGTCCGGTGAACCCCTATGGCCGCACCAAGCTCGCCGCCGAGGGCATGATCCGCGATTTCGCGCGGGCATGTGACCTGCGTTACACCGTGCTGCGGTACTTCAATGCGGCCGGCTGCGACCCGGCCGGCCGGCTCGGTGAGCGTCACGAACCGGAGACGCACCTGGTCCCGCTGGTGCTGCAGGCCGCCAGCGGGCGCCGCCTGTCCATCCAGGTACATGGTGGCGATTACCCGACCCCGGATGGCACCTGTATCCGTGATTACGTGCATGTGCAGGACCTGTGCAGCGCGCACCTGCTGTCCCTGCAGCGGCTTCTGGACGGCTGCGACAGTGCGGTATTCAACCTGGGGAACGGCAGTGGCTATTCGGTTGCGGAGGTCATCCAGTCAGTGCGGCGGGTGACCGGACGGCACCTGCGCGTGATCGAGGGCAGCAGGCGCCCGGGAGACCCGGCCGTGCTGCTGGCGGACAGCCGCCTTGCCCGCGAGGAACTCGGCTGGCTGCCGCGTTTCGCCCAACTCGACACGATGATTGCGCACGCCTGGCACTGGGAATCGGTGTGCGACGCTGGCCGGGCCGAACCGGCCGCGCCGCGCCTGCTGGGAGCTGCCTGATGACCGCCCTGAAGTTCCCCAACGGGTACTGGCTGCGGGCCGTCTCCGGTTTCCGCCATCAGGCCGGCCCCACGGTCAGCCCGCTGATCATGCGTGGCGGCGGCGTTGTCGCCGGTCTTTTCCTGCAGGTCCTGCTGGCCCGGCTGCTCGGCGCCGAGGCCTACGGCGTCATGGCGATTGCGATGTGCCTGCAGGCCGCCGCCGTGGTGATCGGCAGGGCGGGGCTCGACTCCGTCATCATGCAGGTGGGAGGGCCGCACTGGTTCCGCGGTAACGCGCTGATGGTCCGCGGGGTGTACGAACAGGCCATGCGCATCGCCGCGCTCAACGCCAGCCTGGTCGCCATGTTGCTCGCGCTCGGCGGAAAACTGCTGACGGATACGCCGCAAGGGCTGGCCGATGCCCTGCCATGGATGTCGCTGAGCATCGTTCCGGCCAGCCTGCTGTGGGTGCACTCCGGCATGCTGCGCACCGTGCAGCAGCCGACCCGGGCCTACCTGGTGGAGGGCGCGATGATGCCCGTGCTGTTGTGCCTCATGATCGCGCTGGCCGGACTGGTCTCGGGTCTCGCCCTGGAGCGCGCCGCGATGCTGTACTGCCTTGCAACCAGCCTTGCGCTCGTACCGGCGGCGCGCATGGTCCGCGCGGCGCTGCCCGCGGCACCCGCCGGTGCCGTTTCAATCCCGCTCAGCTGGCGCCGGCACTGCCTGCCCGTGATCGGTGTGGACGCGCTGAATTTCCTGCTCGCCTGGATGCCCTTCGCAGTGCTGGCCGTCGTTGCGACCAGCCTAGAGAGCGGGTTGTTCAACGTGGCCTCGCGGCTCGCCCTGCAGGTGGGGACGGTGCTGGTGGTGCTCGGCAGCCTGTATTCACCGCGCTTTTCCGCGCTGCACGCCGCGGGCGACGCGCCGGCACTGGAGGCGCTTGCCCGCCGCGCGTCCTGGCTGATGATCGCTTTTGGCAGCGTGCCGCTGGCGGCCCTTCTGCTGGTACCCGGCCTGGCGCTCTGGGTCTTCGGGCCGGATTTCGCCGGCGCGACCGATGTGCTGCAGTTGCTCGCGCTCGGGCAGCTGTGCAACGCGCTGACCGGTCCGGCGGGCTTCCTGCTGGTCGCGGCCGGGGAGGCGCGCCGGCTGCGCGCCATTCTCGCCATGACCACCGTTCTCATCTTCCCGGCCTGCTGGTGGGCCGCGGAGATGCATGGCGCCGCCGGCGCGGCGCTGGCGGCAAGCCTCGGCATCGCCCTGCAGAACCTGCTGGCGTCCGCCCAGGTGTGGCGCCGGCTCGGTATCCAGCATATTCCCTTCCTGCCGGCCCGCCACGGGAGTGCGGTTTGCGCAGGTTCTTTCAATCCGGTACAGGAGGCTACCTCATGAACCAATCAATCTTACGTCCGGTTTTCATCGCGGGCTGCGACCGCAGCGGCACGACCATGCTCGGAGACATGCTGGGGGCCGGGGTGGGTGCATTCGCCACGCCCGAGTCGCAGTTCCTGCACGAACTGGCGCCGCTGATGCACCTGGGCGCCTTCCCGACGCCGCGGGCGGCTGCCGAATGGCTTGCCGGGCATTTCCGCTTCGCGACCTGGGAGATGGGCGACGCGGAATCACTGGAGCCGCTGATCCGCCTGGGTGATCCGCGCGCCACCATGGAAAACCTGTTGCGCCGCTACCTGGGCAACACGGGCCGCGCCGATGCGGCGGCGGTCTGGGTGGATCACACGCCGGACAACTTCAAGCACTACGCGACGCTGAAGGCACTGTACCCGGATGCCCGTTTCATCCACATCGTCCGCGACGGGCGGGATGTGTTCAACTCGATCCGTGACCTGGACTGGGGTCCGAACAACGCCTACATGGGCACCCGGCACTGGTCGGAACGCCTGCAGCAGGCACTGGCGGTGGAGCAGGCCGAGGGCGCACGGTGCCTGCGGGTGCGCTACGAGGACCTGTTGCGTGATCCGGAAGCGGAACTGGCCCGCATCGCCGCATTCGCCGACATCCCCTACCGGGACGAGATGGTCAATGGCGGTGGCCTGGTGCTCCCCGGCTTCACCCGCGATCAGCACCGGCTGGTA